>JANYDH010000064.1 GCA_025359865.1 Actinomycetes bacterium
TCATGCAACGAACATTCACGCTGCAGCGCGACCGCACCGCCGGGGCCGGGACCGGGACCGGGTACCGCCAACCCCACCCACATTTTGCGACAACCTGCCAATAACAGCCAAACGCCAAACGTCACGAGATTCTGCCTGCAATCCATCGGAGAGAGTCTTTTGGAACCCAGTCGACCCCGACGTTCAGCCAACTTCTGCGCGGCAGCACTAGGACGGTCGCCACGAGACGGTCGCCGAGATCGAGTGTGGCCCCAATGGAATCGGACTGTCGCCGGACGGGTCCCGGTTGTACTGGGCCGAGACGCACACCGGTCGAGTGTTCCAACGCTGGATTTCCGAGCCCGGTGTCTTGGTGCAAGCCTCGCCCGGCGACCGAAGTGTGTGTTTGGCTGGCGTTGCCGGGCATCAACTGCTCGACTCGCTCGCCGTCGACGGCGACGCCGACGGCGACGGCAACGTGTGCGTGGCCACGCTCATCAACGGCGGTATCACGGTGGTGTCGCCCGCCGGTGAAACGAGCCACATCGAGATGGGCGACCTGCTCACCACCAACATCTGCTTCGGCGACACCGATGGCAGTGGCCACTATCGCGATGCCTACATCACGGCTTCGGGCACTGGACGGCTGTTGCACATGCGCTGGCCGAACAACGGGCTGCGGCTGAACTACCAGTAACGCCCGGTGGGGCACGCTCGGTAGCCTGTACGACATGGGGCAGCATTTCTACGTCGAAACCTTGGGCTGCCCCAAGAACCAAGTCGACAGCGACAAAATCATTGGGACGTTGATCGCTGACGGAATGACCGCGACCGGCGATGCTTCGCTTGCCGATCTGGTCGTTGTCAACACCTGCGCGTTCATCGACGAGGCCCGTAAGGAGTCGATCGACACCATTCTGGCGCTCGACGAGCGGCGCAAGGCCGGCGCCCGCCTGGTGGTCACGGGATGCATGGCCGAGCGCTACGGCGCCGAACTCAGCGAGGCATTACCCGAAGTCGATCAGGTCGCAGGGTTTGGTGTACCCGTCAACCTCGGTGTGACGGTCGCGGGCCGGAAGTCCATTCCGGTCAGCGCCGTTCAGGTTCCAACACTCGATCTGTTGAACCTGCCACGGCCGCGCTCCACCAGCCCGTGGGCCTACGTCAAGATTGCCGAGGGGTGCGACCGTTCTTGCGGGTTCTGTGCCATCCCATCATTCCGCGGGCCGCAGCGCAGCCGCGATGTGGCGTCGATTCTTCGTGAGGTCGATGAGTTGCAGGTCCGCGAGATCGTGTTGGTAGCCCAAGACCTGGCCAGCTACGGCAAGGATCGCCCCGATGAGCTCGGTGCGGGATCGATCGTGCCGTTGGTTCGTTCGGTAGCGGCCGCAGTCGATTGGCTGCGACTGTTGTACCTCTACCCGAGCGACCTCACCGATGAGCTGATCGATGCCATTTGCGACACGGGCGTGCCGTACTTCGATCTCTCGCTACAACATGTCAGCAAGCCTCTCTTGCGGCGAATGCGTCGGTGGGGCGACGGCGACCGCTTCCTGCGCCGCATCGTCGACATCCGTGACCGCGAGCCTCAGGCCGCGTTCCGCAGCAACTTCATCGTCGGTTACCCAGGCGAGACCGAAGCAGATCACGACCAACTCCTGCGGTTCGTCGAAGAGGCCGAACTCGACTGGTGTGGATTCTTTTCGTACTCGTCCGAGGACGGCACGTACGCAGCCACGTTGGACGGTGCCGTCGATAAGCGGCTGATGAACGATCGCCTGGCCGAACTGCGCGAGATGCAAGACGACATCACAGCGCGGCGGCGCGACAGTTTGATCGGCGAGGTGATCACGGTGTTGGTCGACGAGCCGGGGGTTGGTCGCAGCCACCGTGAAGCCCCCGAGATTGACGGCGTGGTCGAAGTACCCGTCCATCTCCCCATCGGAGAGTTTGCGCAAGTGCAAGTGATCGACGCGATGGGTCCCGATCTTGTCGCGGCAGCAGTCGTTGCGCAGGTGGATGCGTAGATGCCGGTCGACTCATCCGCTATTGCCACATGGGCCAATTTGGTCACGGTGACGCGCGTGCTCGTTGCCCCGTTGGTGTTCTGGTTGATCCCCGACGACAAGGGTGGCGCTTGGCTGGCGTTCGCGCTGTGGTTCATCCTGTGCGCCAGTGACGGGATCGACGGCTACCTGGCCCGCCGGCATGGCACGACCACACTCGGTGCGTTCCTCGATCCTCTGGCCGACAAGGTGCTGGTGCTCGGCGCGATGTTCACGCTCGTCACCCGCGATGTGTTCTGGATCCTTCCAGTGGTCATCATCGCCGTTCGCGAGCTCGGCATCAGCCTGTACCGAACGTTCGTCGGTGCCAAGGGCATCAGCATGCCGGCCAGCAAGATCGCGAAATGGAAGACCGTGACGCAGCAGTTGTCGGTCGGTTTTGCCATTGCTCCCCTTACTGCCGTCGACGCCCAGTGGCTCTGGAACGGCCTGCTGTGGGTATCGGTTGCGCTGGCGCTCATCAGCGGTGGGCAGTACCTCTGGCGGGCACACGCGGCCAGTCGGGCAGCCGAACTCACCAGGTCCGCTCCCTCTCGTTCCGTTCCATGACCGGTTGTTCCATGACCCGTTGTTCCGGCATCGATGACGCAGGCGGTACCTATGCGCTGTGATGTTCTGGCGATCGGCACCGAGCTCTTACTCGGGCAGATCATCGATACGAACTCCTCGTGGATCGGCGAGCAGTTGGCTGCCAACGGTCTCGATTCGCTCTTGCAGGTCAAAGTTGGTGACAATCTCGAACGGATCGAGGCCGTACTGCGGCGCATGCTTATCGACGCAGACGCCGTCATCATCTGCGGCGGCCTCGGACCAACGCACGACGACCTCACCCGCGAGGCGGTCGCTGCGGTGATGGGCGCAACACTTGTTCCGAACGACGAGGTGGCCATCGTCATCACGCAACTGTTTGCGGCCCGCGACCGATACATGGCACCGAACAATCTGCGCCAAGCATTGGTGCCCGACGGTGCTTCGATCATCGCGCAGACCCGTGGTACTGCTCCCGGTCTGATCTGCCCGGTTGTGGTGGATGGTGTCGACAAGGTGGTGTACGCGGTACCTGGGGTTCCGCACGAGATGAAAGAGATGCTCGAACGCGCGGTGTTGCCGCACCTTCGCGAGCGCAGTGGCCAGGCGGCGGTCATCGTCAGTCGCACGTTACGCACCTGGGGTGAGAGCGAAAGCGGGCTCAATGAGCGGCTCGATCCGGTGATCGACCAACTCGAATCCGTCGGGAACCCGACGCTCGCGTTTCTGGCAAGCGGTTGGGAGGGCATGAAGGTGCGCCTCACCGCAAAGGCCGAATCCGAGGAGGCTGCCGCCGCATTGCTGCAGCCGTTCGAACTGCAGATCCGTGCGATCGTTGGCGGGCAGGTGTTCGGTGTCGACGATGACACGATGGAGTCGGTAGTACTCGACCTGTTACGAGGGCGCGGCTGGTCGTTGGCGTTGGCCGAGTCCGTCACCGGTGGCCTGGTCGCCGGCCGCATCACCGCGGTGCCGGGTGCGAGCGAGGTGTTCCGAGGTGGGGTGGTCAGCTATGCGAGCGACGTGAAGTTCAGGCTGCTTGGTGTCCCCGAGGGGCCCGTCGTCAGCGAACCGGCAGCAGCGGCCATGGCCGAAGGGGTGCGGCGCCTACTCGGCAGCGACGTTGCGCTGGCGCTCACCGGTGTTGCGGGGCCGACCGAACAAGACGGCATGCCGGTCGGCACGCTGTGCGTGGGGCTGGCGCTGCCGGATACGACGCTCACGCGTACCTTCCGCCTGCCGGGCCAGCGCGATCAGATGCGCCAGATGAGCGTCATCACTGCGCTCGATCTGCTGCGCCGTGAACTACAGGCTCTACCCGCTTCGTGATCTCGTAGACTGCGTTGATCGGCTACACCTGGTGCGCGTCGCATCATCAGTGCCGGCCTCTGTAGCTCAATGGATAGAGCAGCCGGTTTCTACCCGGTCGGTTGGGGGTTCGAGTCCCTCCGGAGGCGCTCTAGATGGTACGCAACGTGAGGGATTCCGGGGTCCGCGGCCTACCCTGTATCAGTTCGTTCGTGCCATCCGCTTCGTGCCGTCCCGGCCGTGCTGTGCGTCCACATTGTGAGGTTCTGCGTGAAGTTCAAGAAGGGCGAAACCGTCATCTATCCCCAGCACGGCGCTTGCATCGTCGTCGCTACGAAGAAGATGGAGGCGTTCGGTCAGACGCAGGAGTATCTGATCCTCGAGACCGTCATCAATCAGATGAGGCTTTCGGTGCCCACGTCCAAGATCGGTGAAGTCGGCGTGCGCCCCCCGGTGTCCAGCGACGAACTCGAAGACCTTGTGTCTGTACTCTCCAAGGCCGACCCGCGGGTGCCGAGCAACTGGAGTCGGCGGTTCAAGAACCACCAGGAAAAGCTGAAGAGCGGCGACGTTTACCAGGTAGCCGAAGTAGTTCGTAACCTGGCGGCCCGTAACCGCGATGCGTCGTTGTCGGCTGCCGAGCGCACCATGTACGACCGGGCACGGATCAACCTCATCAGCGAAATCGCTCCTGCGTTGAAGGTCAGCGCCGAAGAGGCCGAGAAGTACCTCGATGAAGCGCTGGCCAAGGGTGTGCTCAAGCCTGCCAAGGAGACCGCTACCAAGAAGGCCTCCCCCGGGGTCATTCAGGCCGTCTAGAGTCTCGGACTATGTCTGCCCGAGCCCACGTCACCAGAGAAGACCTCGAAGCCAAGATCCGCTCCGGCGAGATCGACACGGTGGTGATGGCATTCCCGGATCTGCAGGGTCGACTCGTCGGCAAGCGCACCACCGGCCGGTTCTTTCTCGACAACGTCGCCGATGCCGGAACCGAGAACTGCGATTACCTCATCGCCTGCGACATGGACAACAATCCGGTGCCCGGTTACCGGTTCACCAGTTACGAGCAGGGCTACGGCGACATGTTGGCCCGCGCGGATTGGGACACGGTCCGCATCATCCCGTGGGTCGACCGTACGGCGATGATCATGTGCGACCTGTTCGATGTCGATTCCGGCGAACTGATCGAGGTGGCGCCGCGTACCATCTTGCGCCGCCAGGCCGAGGCGGCCGAGGCCGCAGGCTTTTTGCCGATGGTGGCCAGCGAGATCGAGTTCTACCTGTTCAACGACACCTACGACGAAGCCCATGCAAAGGGTTACCGCGACCTGCGTCCCCATAGCCCTTGGCTGGAGGACTACCACGTTCTGCAGACCACCAAGGACGAGTACATTCTCGGCCAGATCCGCCGCGGTCTCGAAGCAGCCGGGGTGCCGGTGGAGTTCAGCAAGGGCGAGGCCGGTCGCGGCCAGCACGAGATCAACCTCGACTACACCACGGCTGTCGAAATGGCCGACCGCAACAGCGTGTACAAGAACGCAGCCAAGGAGATCGCCCATTTCAATGGCCGCTCGGTGAGCTTCATGGCCAAGTACGACTTCGCCGATACCGGGTCGTCGTGTCACATCCACAGCAGCCTGTGGTCGCTCGATGGGGCTGTGGCGCTGTTTCAGGGCGGACACGACGATCCGCATCACATGAGTCCGCTGTTCCAGCACTACCTTGCAGGCCTCATTGCCACCGCGCGGGAGTTCAGCTTGTTGTGGGCGCCGACCATCAACAGCTACAAGCGATTTCAGCTCGGATCGTGGGCACCCACTGGCATCGGCTGGGGTGTCGACAACCGCACCCTCGGCTACCGACTTGTCGGCCATGGCAAGGGCACCCGTGTCGAATGCCGCATCCCGGGTAGCGATGCCAACAGCTACTTTGCGTTCGCAGGCACCCTCGCCGGCGGTTTGTACGGCATCCGTCACGAACTTCCGCTCGGCGCTCCGTTCGAGGGCAACGGCTACGAGGCACCAGAAATCGACCGCATCCCGTGGAATCTGCCCGACGCGATCGCGCTGTGGGAGTCGTCGAGCATTGCGCGCGAGTGCTTCGGCGACGACGTCCATCACCACATCCTCACCATGGCCAAAGCCGAATGGCAGGCGTTCAACCAAACGGTCACCGATTGGGAGATGCGTCGCTACTGGGAACGCATCTAGCCGCCGTCACGGTTGTAGTTGAAGGATCCGCCCGGTGAGATGTTCGCTGACCCACAGTGTGCCGTTCGACCTTGCGAGCACGGTGTGCGGACCCTGCAAACCATCGGCCACAACGACAGGCTTTACGGATCCGTCGCCCTGCGTCCAACCGTTGATCGAGACACGAACCAGTTGGCCCGTCACGAACAGCGCGACGTACACGTCGGTACCGACCACCGCCACCCCGGTCGGGGTCGCCGATGGGGGGAAGAGTGCGAGGGGGCGCACGACGCCCGCGCAGTCGTGATCGCCGGGACAGGTAGGCCAGCCGAGATCGGCCGACGCGCCCTCCAACGACACCACGTCGAGTTCGTCGACTGGAGGGTTGGTGATGTTGTCGCCGATGTCTCCGGTAACGATGCGCCCGTCCGGCAACACGGCGTGGGCTAGGCGTTCTTCACCGCTGTTGCCACGGGCGTCGAGAGCCGAGTGGCCGGATCAAATGCCCACAGTGTTCCGCTTCCGTCGACGACCTTGCCGTCGACCAGACCACCGGTGGTCTCGTAGAGGAATCGCCCATCGTCTAGAGCGGTCAGCGTGCCTTCGCTGCGTCCATTGTTGGGCAGGTCGTCGAGTACCACCTCGACCGGTCCGGCTGCGGCATCTCCGCCCGGCCATTCGGCGCGCACCAGACCGCGACGAACCATGACCCACAGTGCTCCGTTCTGCCACAGCACGCCCGTCGGCTTGTCGAGTCCGGTGAGCAGCACTCGGCGCTGGCCCGAGTCGACATCGAGTGCGAGAACCTGACCCGTAGCGGCCGCCTCTTCGCCGGCAAGTTGGGCGACGAGCACGACGCCATCGGTGATCTGGGTTGGGCCGATGAAGCCATCGGCTATCACGGTCCGGCCTCCGGCTGTAGTCGTAGTCGCTCTGGCTGTAGTCGTAGACGTAGCGGTCCCGGTGCCGGTGGTGCAACTGGAAGCGATCAGCAGTGCAGCAATGATCAGCGACCGGCGGAGCATCGCGCATTGCAGCGCTCGCTCAGGTATTGCGGCCCAGGCGCAGCGTTTGGTAGGTCGAGCCCCCTGGAGGGGGCCGCACCTACCAAACGCTGCGCCTGGCGGGCAGTTGGCGCAAAGTCCAACGTGGTTCAGTCTGTCTGGTCAGCTACCGTCTCGCTGATGAGTCGTCTTACGGGCAAAGTTGCCCTCATCACTGGTGCATCATCGGGTCTTGGTCGCGTTGGCGCCGAGCGGTTCGCGGCGGAAGGCGCTCAGGTGGTCATCGCTGACATGGCTGATGGCGACGAGGTGGTTGAAGCGATCGCTGCCGCCGGTGGCGAAGCGACGTATGTGAGCTGTGATGTCACCGACGAGCAGTCCGTCGAGGCTGCGGTGCAGCACGCTGTCGAGACCTTCGGTGGCCTCCACGTGCTCTACAACAACGCAGGCGTGATGCTCGGCGACGACGACAATCCGGTCACCACCAGCGTCGCCACCTACCAAAAGACCATGGACATCAATGTGCTCGGTGTGCTGCTCGGCTGCAAGTACGCCATCCCCGAGATGTTGAAGAGCGCCGCTGCGTGCGGCGAGGCTGCTTCCATCGTCAACGTTGCCTCGTTCGTGGCGCACATGGGTGCGGCCACTCCGCAGGTCGCCTACACCGCCTCGAAGGGCGCGGTGCTCGCGATGACACGTGAGATCGCCACGATCTACGCCCGCCAGGGTCTGCGCGCCAACGCGTTGTGCCCTGGACCGATCATGACGCCGCTTCTCGCCAAGTTCCTCAGTGATGATGCCAAGCGCAACCGACGACTCGTTCACATCCCGATGGGCCGATTCGGTGAGCCATCCGAGATTGCCAACGGAGCGCTGTTCCTCGCCAGCAACGAGTCGAGTTGGATGACCGGCCAGTCGCTGATCATCGATGGCGGCATCACGGCTGCTTACGTCACGCCTGAATGATGCATGGGCAACATGCCCAGGTCGGCAATCTCGCCGACCTTGCCACAGCATGGATTCGTGATCGCCTCACACATGCACCTCTTGGTGTGGTGGGGGACAAGCTGCAACTCGACGCGCTGCTGTGCGGGAGCATCACCGAGGCGGGGTTGGGTCCAGAAGCGGCGTGGACCACCTTCACCGATGTGGTCGCGCCCAACAACGTCGGCCTCGACAGTGAGCGGTTCCTGGCGTTTATCCCCATGTCGCCATCCGTCGCTGCATCGTGGATGGATGCCATGGTGGGCACGGCCAGCTTTTCTGCTGAGTCGTGGCTCGAGGCGGCCGGTGCTGTCGACGCCGAGTTGCAGGTGATCGAGTTGCTAGCGCGTACGGCGGGATTCCCGCCGACGTCATCAGGCGCGTTCATGAGCGGCGGCTCGATCGGTAACCTCTCGGCCCTTGCGGTGGCCCGCGACCAGGCCGGTCCGCGGGCAGTCGTGGCTGTCGCCGACACGGCGCATGCATCCATCGACAATGCCCTGCATCTGCTCGGACTCGAGTCGGTCGTGGTGCCGACTGGCCCCGATGCCCGGCTGACCGGCGATGCGCTCCGCTCGGTAGTCGGCGGTCGGGATGACGTTGGAGTCATTGTCGCGGCAGGCGGATCAACGAACGCCGGTGTCATCGACGACCTCGCCGGCTGTGCCGATGTGGCCGGCGAACTCGGAGCGTGGTTCCACGTCGATGGCGCATACGGGCTAGCGGCGATGTTGCTGCCTGAACTGCGGCAGCGGTTCATCGGTATCGAGCGCGCCGACAGCTTCATCGTCGACCCGCACAAGTGGATGTTTGCCACCGCAGGCTCGTGTGCGTTGGTCTACCGCCGGCCCGAGTTGGCCCGTGCGGTACACACCCAGCACGGGCCGTACATCGATGTGCTCCGTATAGGTCAGGGCGATGGGGACGGCACTGGCATCGCATACAACCCATGTGATCTCGGCTATCAGTTGACGCGACGGGCGAGCGGTCTGCCGATCTGGTTCGCCCTCGCGGTACACGGGCTTGAGGCGCATCGCCACGCCATCCGACATGGCATACGACTGGCCGAAAAGATGGCCGACGCGCTCGATGCCTTGCCGGTAACGGAACTCGTCACGCGCCCAGATCTTGGCGTGGTGCTGTTCCGTCGTCATGGGTGGAGCCTCGCCGAGTGGCGCAACTGGGCGGACCGGTTGCTCCGCGACGGCATCGCGTTCGTCGCCCCATCCACCTATCGCAGCCAGGTTGTGGGCCGGTTGGTGTTCATGCACCCGCGCACGCCGGATTCGATCATCGACGAACTCGTCGACAGTCTCCGCTGAGCTAGTCGGCCGAACGGGCCTGCTGGTGGCGAACGCGGATCATGTCGTAGAACCCCAGCAGTCGGGCTGACGGTTCGTACCACTCCCAGTAGTGACCATGGGTTTCCCAGGCATCGACGAAGGCAAACCGGGTGTCGCCGGCACGAGCGGTCATCGCGACGGCGCTGCCTGCTGCCACCAGCGCGGCGTCGAGGTCGGGTACGAAGCAGGCCACGTGGTGCAGTCCGGTTCGTCCTGCGTCAAACCGTTCGGTGACCGCGCTCGGCACGGTGTCGTGTTGACAGAACAGTTCGATCATCACGTCGCCCCACCAGCCGTATGCCGAGGTGTGGTCGAATGTGGTCGGCTGGCCGCGATGGATCACGTCGGTGACCGGGATGTGGTCGGCCACGACGAATGGTCCGGCGCCATAGGTGCGCTCCCACACGGCGGCCGCACGATGCGGATCGTCGACCACATACGCGAGTTGCACCGGTCGTCCGAACACAGTGCCAGTGGCACATGCGGTGACGGATTCGGTGACGGATTCGGTAGGGGTCACGACCACAAACTAGAGAAAAGTCCGGGTGTGTTCGTCGTGCGTGCTCGTGACCGGCAAGACTGAGGCGGTGAGTTCTATCGCCTTCATCGGTCTCGGGGTCATGGGTACCCCGATGGCACGTCACCTGGCGGCCGCCGGCCACCAGGTAACCATCTACAACCGGACACCCGAAAAGGCGCTTGCCTGGGTCGCTCTCTACGGCAACCGTGCAGCTCCCACACCGCGCGAAGCGGCCGAGGGGGCAGAATTCGTACTGCTGTGCGTCGGTAACGACAACGACGTCCGCGAGGTGCTCTACGGCCCCGACGGTGCGCTGTCCGGTGCCGCTGCCGGTGCTGTGCTTGTGGACCACACCACGGCATCGGCTCAGGTTGCACGTGAGATCGCCGAGGCCTGTGCTGAGTTCGGCGTCGGGTTCGTCGATGCACCCGTATCGGGTGGCCAGGCTGGGGCGGAGAACGGCCAGCTGACCATCATGTGCGGTAGCGATGATGAGGCGTACTACAGGTTGGCCGAGCCGGTGATGGCGGCGTATGCGAAGGCGTGTTCGCTGATGGGCCCAGCGGGTGCTGGGCAGCTCACCAAGATGGTCAACCAGATCTGTATCGCTGGCGTTGTCCAAGGCCTTGCCGAAGGCATCAATTTCGCGATGAAGGCCGGACTCGACCCCGATGCGGTGATCGACGTCATCCGCTTCGGCGCAGCGCAGAGTTGGCAGATGGAAAACCGTGGGCACACCATGTCGCGCGACGAATACGACTTCGGGTTCGCTGTGGAGTGGATGCGCAAAGACCTTGGGATCGTGCTTGCCGAAGGCAACCGCAACGGTGCCCGGTTACCGGTAACCGCGCTGGTAGACCAGTTCTACGCGCAGGTGGTTGCCCGTGGTGGGCGTCGCTGGGATACCAGCAGTCTGATCCAATTGCTCGCCAACGACTGAGGGCGATCAGGCGAGGGCAATCGGTAGGTGGTCGACGCCGCGGATGGTGAGGCGGTCACGCCATCGTGGAACGCCGGCAAGATGCATGTCGGGGAACCGCCGCACGAGTGAACCGATCGCGATCTGTGCTTCGAGTTTGGCCAGACTCGATCCGAGGCAATAGTGCACTCCCGCCGCAAACGCCAGGTGACGGTTCGCGTTCGGCCGATCGAGTCGTAGCGTATGAGGATCGTCGAACATCGCAGGGTCGTGGTTCGCGGCACCTAGTACGGTGGTGACGATCGTGTTCGCCGGTACCTCGACCGCAGTGTCGCCAGTTCCATAGGTGACCGGTACGAGCGGCACCCGCACGGTGAGTTGCACGGGTCCGTCGAAGCGGAGGAGTTCGTCGACGGCATTGGCATCGAGCGAAGGATCATCGTGCCAGCGACGCAGTTGCGCGGGCTCGCGCAACAGGGCGAGTGTGCCGTTACCGATCAGGTTGACAGTGGTTTCATGCCCAGCCACGTAGAGCAGCACCACGAAGGCGATGAGTTCTTCGATGCTCAGCCGGTCGCCGGATTCTTCCGCGAGGATCAGCCCCGACAGCAGATCATCGCCCAGATGGGTGCGACGGTGCTCGATGATCTGAACGAGATAGGGCAGCAGTTGGCCGATTGCCTCGTCGGCGCGCGTCAACGTGGATTCGTCAGCCGTAGGTTCGAGTGAGGCAGTGATGTGCTGCGACCATGAGCGCAGTTCCTCGGCACGCTCGGTGGGCATGTCGAGCAGATCGCTGATGACCTGGAACGGCACCGGGAAGGCGAGCTCGTCGACGAGTTCCATCGATCCGCGTTCGGCGGCCACGTCGAGCACGTCGTCGACGAGTTGTTGGATGCGCGGCCGCAGCGACTCGATCGCCGATGGGGTGAACGCCTTGGTGACGATTCTCCGGAGTCGGGTGTGATCGGGCGGGTCGAGATTGAGGATGCTCTTGGTGCGTAGCTTCGCTCGCTCGCGGCGCTGCTTCGCGAAGTCGGTGGCGGGCTCTGCCGCATGTGCTTCGATGTCGCGTGAGAAGTCGTTGCTACGCAAGGTGAACGCGATGTCTTCGTAGCGCGTGAGCACGAACGTACCGAACGGTGTCGGGTAGACCGGCGCCTCGGTACGAAGGCGGTCATAGAACGGGTACGGGTTGGCCCGGAATGCGGGATCGAATGGATTGAACAGCAGTTCGCTCATACGAGGCCGAGGTCGGGTGCTAGGTATTGCTTGATCTGCTCGCCCCAGATGATCCACTGAGAGCCGTGCGACCTGGCGGCGATGGCCTGCATCGCCGCTTCGGCCACCCGTGACGGCTCGATGACCGGCAAGCCCATCTCTTTGGTGATGAACTCGCGCGCCTCGACCGGAACCAGGGGGGTGGCGACGAAGCCCGGGCACAGCGCGCTGATGCAGACTCCGAACTGCTGGAGGCTGGCCCCGAGCGAGCGGACCAGGCCGACCACGGCATGTTTCGTGGCGGTGTATGCCACGTCGCCCGGCATGCCTCCCAGCCCAGCCATCGATGCGGTGACGAGTATGTGCCCACCGCCTTGCTCGACCATCCCCGGCAGCACTGCGCGGACACCGAAGAACACTCCGTCGAGGTTGACCCCGGTGATTGCCCGGTATGCCTCGTCGGTGACATCACTCAACGGGATCACCGATGGATCGCCCTGGGTGCGCCCGGGGGTGACGATGCCGGCGTTGAGGTGTACGACGTCGAGCGGAGGAAGCGAGGCGATGAGGGCGGTCCAGGCCGCGGAGTCGCTGACATCGAGTTGGATCTCATCGGATGATGTGGGGTTGATGTCGGCCACGAACACGGTGGCCCCCTCGGCGCGGTACCGGGCGGCGCACGCCTTGCCGATGCCGCTCGCTCCGCCAGTCACCAGAACGTGCTTGCCATGCAGAGCACCACTGTGCATGCTCATGCTCCGGTGATTCCCTGTGATGCGGGGTCGCGCTTACCCGCTGCACGATCGTCGGCGAATTGTTGCAACTGGTCCTCCAACTCTTTCGATCCGGTGGCCGCAGCCCATTGCTTCGGTAGGGCGGGGAACGAGTAGTCACCGAGATCGCGCGGTTGGTACACGGCTGCCTTACGAGCCATCGCTGCTTCGATCGCCGGGGCCAGTCGCGCGGCCTTGGCGTTCACCTGGGCCTCGTCGCGTTCCAAGAACTCGGGGAACACCTCGGTACCGAACAGTTCGATCGACTCCATGATGTGCTCGTGCTTGTTGCGGCCCGCCTGAAGCACGAAGATCACCTGGTCGACACCGGCTTCTTCGAACCGCTTGAGGTATTCGCGGACCTGCGCGGGTGTTCCGACGCTGCCGCGTAGCCCGGTGGAGTCGCCCGCGGACTGTTTGGCCCCGAGTGTCTCGCTTTCCAATGCGGCAGCGATGGCTTCCGGATCGAACCCTTGGCCGGATCGCCGTTCGGTGTATTCGGCCCACACGTCGGTCTTGCCGGGGCGATGGTGGCCGAACACGTAGAAGTGGCCGAGGGAATACCCGAAGAAGTTCGATCCTTCTGCACCGCGGCGGATGGCCTCGTCCTCGTCGGGGTGCATCATCATCGGGCTGACGCAGGCCACCTGCGGGTTGACGGCGAACCCGACCGGAACGCATCGCTCGGTGAAGGTGCGTTCGTACTCCGTTACCCAGTTCACCGCCTCTTCGGGGTCGATGAATGCGAACGTGAGCGCGCCCATGCCCTTTTCGGCAGCAGTGATGATGGTGTCGCGGCGGCTGCACGCAACCCACAACGGCGGGTGCGGTTGTTGGAGTGGTTTGGGGATCACGTTGCGCGGCGGCATCTGCACGTACTTACCGTCGACGCCGGTGAACGGCGTCTCGGCGAGACAGCGGACTGCCACCTCGAGACCCTCCAGCCACTGCTCTTTCTTCTCGAGCGGATTGACACCGAAGCCGGCCAGCTCGGCCTCGCTGGCGGACTCGCCGCTGCCGAACTCGACCCGTCCGCCGCTGACGAGATCGAGCATGGCGACGCGTTCCGCGGTGCGTGCTGGGTGGTTGAACTTCGGCGAGGTGAGGATGATGCCATGGCCGAGGCGCATGTTCTTGGTGCGCTGGCTGCATGCCGCGAGGAACACCTCGGGCGCCGACGAGTGGCTGTACTCCTCGAGGAAGTGGTGCTCAACCTCCCACACGTACTGGATGCCCAGCTTGTCGGCGAATTCGACCTGTTCGAGAGCATCTTGGATGAGCTGGTACTCGCCACCGTTGTCCCACGGACGACCCATCTGGTGTTCGTAGAAGATTCCGAATTTCATAGAAGTCGATGTAACCAGACAAGCACCAAGACGTTCGAGTCGAAGCCGGCGCTCGGTGACCTTTGGCGTTGCGCTGTTGTCCACGACAGCCCAACGCCAAAGGTCGGGCGATTCGGGCGATGGTGGTCCGGGTGGGCAATGAACTACCGTTGCATGAGTGGCCGAGCGAGCACGTTCCGTGAGCAGCGGGTGGCTTGCGCTCGGCGTACTGGCACTGTTCGGCGGATTTGCTGCGGCCGGTCCGCTCGAATCGGTCCAAGTAGTCGGGCCGGCGACGAATCATCTCGTGATCGTCGCTTCTGCGGCGCAGACGATCGCATTGGCAACCGGACCAGATCCCGCCCTGTTGGTGGTGGACGGCTCGCCGCAGAGTGAGGCATTCGTGCTCGTCGACCTTCGGGCTGTCACGGGGATGATCTCTGTTGCCCGGTTGCGATTGCACGTTTCGGCGGCGGCGAACTCGGCAAGCCCGGTCGGTGGCACAGTGCTGAGCTCAGACGATGCCGAATGGACGGTCGCAACGACATGGTCGGCACGGCCTCTCGCGAATGGTCGGCGGGTAGGCGACCTTCCACGGGCCGTAGCGGACACCTGGGTCGACATCGACGTGTCGAGGATGGTTCGTGCCGGCGAGCGTGTCACGTTCGTGGTGCGGTCGACGTCCGGCGACGCGGCGCGCTACGACTCCGTCGCCGGAGGTGATGCGGTGGCACCCCGGGTGGAACTCACGATCGCGCCGGCAATGGCCGAGCGCATCCTGGCCGTGCCAGCCTCCGCCGACGTCACCATCGACAGTGCGTCGCCAACGCCGGCTGCCGGTGCCGACACCACCCTCGTGGTGTCCTCGTCGCCCCAACGTGCCGTGGTGTTGCGGTTCGACCTCACCGGGGTGACGGCGTGGTCGTCACCGGAGATGCGGATCCATCCGGTGGACCACCTCGCTGCCGGTGCCGCTATACCGCTCGGCATCGCGTGGATTTCGGATGGCACATGGACCGAGGCATCGACAACCTGGGATCACCCGCCACAGTTCGATGCCACTGCTGTCGCCCGCGTCGGTGTGGTCGGCAACGATGGCTGGTTGATCTATGACCTCACAGGGCTGATCGCACCCGGTGCGGTTGTGAGCCTGGAACTGCGCGCAGTCGGCGGTGATTCCAGGGTCGCGTTCGACAGCCGCGAGCAGGGACGGGCACCGCAGTTGCGCGGCCGAATCGGAAATTCGATACCCGCGGATCGTCCGATTCGGGCCTGGGCCGTCGGCGACATCGCCTGCCCGGGAAACGAGTCCGTCACGTCGGAAGCGTGCCATATGCGCGCGACGTCGAACCTCGTGGTAGCCGACGCATCGTTCGACACGTTTCTTGCGCTCGGCGACCTGCAGTATCCGGCGGGCAGCCAGGCCGATTTTCTCACTGGCTACGCCCCCAGTTTCGGGCGGGTCCTTGACCGGACCGTGCCGTCTCCGGGTAACCATGAGTACGCCACGCTGGCCGCTTCGGGCTACCTCGCCTATTTCGGTGCCGCTGCTCATCCGCAGAGCGCCGGTTACTACAGCGTCGACCTCGGCAGCACGTGGCACGTGGTGGTACTCAACTCGAACTGTTCGATGGTGTCGTGCTCCGTCGGTTCGTCCCAGGAAATGTGGCTGCGGGCTGACCTGGCCGCTTCTACTCGTCCATGCACGCTCGCGATCTGGCATCATCCACGGTTCTCGTCGGGAATCCGCGTGCGACTCGAGCCCTCCGTGTTGCCGTTCTGGGACGACCTTGCGGTCGATGGCGCCGAATTGGTACTCAACGGACATGAGCACCAATACGAACGGTTCGCTCCGCAGACGCCGATGGGTGTGTCCGACGCGACCGGTCTCCGCGAAATCGTCGCCGGTTCGGGCGGTCGAAGTCTGTACGTCTTCGGTGCACCGTTGCCGATGAGTGAGTTTCGCACCGCCACATTCGGGGCGCTGCGTCTGGATCTGGACGAGCTCGGTTACTCGTGGAGCTTCGTCGATGACAACGCGACGGTACTCGACACCGGGCATGGAGTTTGCCGCTGACTGAGCAACGTCGGGACGTTCGCCGGTTCAGCGAGTGGCTGCGGCAAGGGCGTCGATGATCTGGTCGATCTGCAGATCGGTGATGACGAGCGGGGGACAGAACGTGACGGAGTCGGCGTTGATCGCACGAGTGATCACTCCGTTGGCAAGCATCGCATCACGCACGGTCATCGAGTTCTGATGGGGATGCAAGCCGGCGGCCCACATCGCGCCGACACCGCGGGCATGGTGGATCGTGCCGTCGGACGCCAGTGCCTCCAGGCCATTGCGTAGGCGAGCACCAACGTGAGTGGCCCGCTCGACGAGACCTTCGCGGCGGATGATCGCCAGGTTGGCCAGACCCGCAGCGCACGCGGTCGGGTGTCCCGAGTATGTGAACCCATGGCGGAGGAAGAAGTCGGGGTCGGCCTCGAGCCCGGCACGAACAGCCGGCCCGACCAACACTCCTCCGAGGGGTTGGTACCCCGAAGTGACGGCCTTTGCGAACGTGACCATGTCGGGCCGCACATCGTAGTGGTGGGCGGCGAACCACGAACCGAGGCGTCCGAATCCGGTGATCACCTCATCGAAGATGAGGAATGCGCCGTGCTGGTCGCACAACTTGCGCAGCGATGCCAAGTAGCCGTCCGTCGGGGGGTGGATGCCCCCGGCACCCTGCACGGGTTCGGTGAGCACAGCGGCGATCTCGTTGCCATGTTCGCTCATCAGCGTGGCCAGCGCTTCGATGTCGTCGGCCGGTACTTGCACCACGTCGCCGACGAATGGCCCGAAGTTCTCCCTGTTCGGAGCGATTCCCTGGGCGCTGGTGCCTCCGTAGGCAACGCCGTGATAGCCGCGTATGCGGGAGATGATCAGCTTGCGCTGCGGCTGCCCGGCCTGAACATGGGCGATGCGGGCCAGCTTCATCGCCGAGTCGATCGACTCGGATCCGGACGAGCAGAAGAACACCCGTGCATCGACCATCGGCGCAATCTCGTGTAACTCAGCGGCCAGTTGTTCGGCAGGTTCGTTGGTGAACGGGTCGAAACAGCTGTAGGCCTCGAGCTGGAGCATCTGCCGAGAGACTGCATCGGCCATCTCTGCCCGGCCATGGCCGATCGCGCAGTACCACAAGCTGGCCATGCCGTCGACCAGCGCGTTGCCGTCGGCGTCCCACACCATGGCACCGTCGCCCCGAACGATCCGGATGAACGACTCGCGAGTCGGCTTGGCAAAGGGATGCAGAAAGGCAGATGGCACAACAGCGACGGTACCGCCTTAGCGTATCGGCTACTCGGCTACTCGGCTACTCGGCTACGACATCCGCACACCAGCGGTCGTACCCGTTGCCATATCGCCTACACTGGCCCGACGATGCAGCGGCTCGGAACCACGGCAACCACGCCCAGCGGTGAACCCGCTGTGTCGCTCGCCTCGCGGTTGGGTCGCGCGCTCTCGTGGAAGTCTGCGGAATCGCCAACACGGCTCAAGGCGGTCATTGCCGTCACGGTGGTGCTTGCCGCGCTGCTGTCACTCGGCGGGTGGTACTCGGTCGACCGGCGGGCGAATGCCATCGACGATGCTGCCGCGGCCGCCGAGCAGCTGATCCAGGTGCAAGATGTACGGGTGCTCGCAGTGCAGGCCGACGCGATCGCCTCGAACGCGTACCTTGCCGTCGGGCAAGAAACCACGGCACAGCGCGCTGAATACGACGACCGGATTGCAGGTGTCGCCACCGGACTCGTTCGGGTGTCGCAAGCAGCCACCATCATCGATGCCGTGTTGCTGCGACAGGCCAACGCCCACTTCAGCACCTACGTGGGACTCGTCGAGCAGGCTCGGGCCAACAACCGACAG
Organism: Actinomycetes bacterium; assembly: GCA_025359865.1. Classification (GTDB taxonomy): domain Bacteria; phylum Actinomycetota; class Acidimicrobiia; order Acidimicrobiales; family Ilumatobacteraceae; genus VFMC01. The sequence goes on from JANYDH010000064.1 coordinate 18,073, forward strand.
GGGTTCCCGGTCGGAGCGGCGTACCAGAAGCAGGCTCGCGAGGTGAGCAGACAGTTGGTCGATGATTTGCGCCAGGTGGAGTCGAACTCTCGGGAAGGCGTCGACGCAAGCATGGAACGCGCCCACCGCGCCAGTTGGGCGCTCGCCGTTGCTGCATTGTTGTTGTTCGCCGCACTGGTCGTGGGATGCCTGTGGTTGGCGCTGCGGTGGCGACGGCTCTTCAACGTGCCGCTCGCGATCGCCACGATTATCACGCTCACCGTGCTCACCGTTGGATTGGGTGTCAACGCCAACGCGATAGGAACCGCAGACGATGTGGTCACCGGGCCGTTGTCCACCGCCGACCTGGTGGCCCAGGCCCGAGCGGCGGGCTTCGATGCCAGGTCGAACGAGGCGCTCACGCTCATCGCTCGTGGTAACGGTGCCGACTACCAGATCGGCTGGCAGCGTGCCTCCAACATTGTCGACACAGCGTTGGGCGCGGCCTGTAGCCAGTTCGGCGAGGGCTGCTCGGCGATCGACGCCTATCGCGGGTACACGGGCACCCACGAGGCAATCCGTGAGCTCGACGAGGGAGGCAACTGGGACGCTGCCGTACAGCTCGCGACCACCGGGTCGAGTCCCGATGCCCCAACCGGCACCGACGATCCGAACGTCACCTTCGATCAGTTCGCCGCCGACACTGGCCTCGTGGTCGAGGCCCAATCGAGCTTGGCGGCGATCGGCTTCAGCGATGCCGTCTCGTCCTTGGGTGCGCTTCGGCTGTTCATGCTCCTCGCCGGCGCCGCCGTGGCGATCCTCGCGGTCATCGGGTACGGCCAGCGAATCAAGGAGTACCGGTGAACCTGCTCCACAGTCACTCAGCACCAGAGCGACCTGGCCGTGCGCGTCGTACGCGTCGTGCCGTTCACGGCGTGTTGGCGGCAGGTGTCGCGCTGTTGGTGGCGGCCTGCTCTGGGTCGGCGACCCTGCCGAGCGAGATCACCGGCGGTGTCGCCACCACTGAGGCGCCTTCCACCCCTGCGCCGAGGGAGTGTACCCCCGCTCAGAATTCGCAGGAGGATGCCACCCGGTCGTACCCGAGGCTCGACCCGCTTCCGGCACCGGCGAACTTGCCCGCTGGTTCGACGATGGCGGCGATTCGTCAGAGCGGTCGCCTACGCGTGGGCGTCTCGGCCGACACATTGCTGTTCGGGGCGCGCAACGCGCTCACTGGGCAGATCGAGGGCTTCGACATCGACATGCTGAAGGAGGTCGCCAAGGCAATCTTCGGTCCTGACGGCGCTGCCAAGATCGAGTTCCACGTCATCCGCTACGACCAGCGTCTGCCACAACTCGAGGCCAACGATGTCGACATCGTGGCTCACACGATGACGATCAACTGCAAGCGGTGGTTGCGCATCGCATTCTCCACCGAGTACTTCCATGCGGGCCAGAAGGTGTTGGTCAAGAAGGGCTCCGGCTTCACCGAGGTCGAAGATCTGGTCGTCGCTGCCGCCACTGTGTGTGCGCCCGAGGGCAGTACCAACATCGACGAGATCACCAAACCGGAGTACACCGGCATCGTCGTGGTCGGCAAGGCCGACATCAGCGATTGTCTCGTCGCGATGCAACAAGGCGATGTCGACGCGATCACCGGTGACGACACGGTCCTGGCCGGCTTTGCCGCCCAGGACCCGAGCACCGAGGTGGTCGGCCGACAGTTCACCGGCGAGCCGTACGGACTGGGGATGAATGCCAAGGCCGTCGACTTCGTGCAGTTCGTCAACGCCGTGTTGGCCGACGTGCGTACGTCGGGACGATGGGGCGAGATCTACAAGACCTGGCTGATCGATACCGGGGCGTTGCAAGGCACGGTGATCGACCCGCCCGTGCCAAACGAGCAGCGGCCGGCGCCATGAGCACCACGGGAGCTGCCCAGCGGGCTGGCGAGGTGCTCGCCCAGTGGGACGACTGGTCTGCGCGTTGTACCGACCAACTGTTCGATCTCGACACGCGTGCCACATCGGTCGGAACCGACGCGGATCGTTTGGATGTCGCCGCAGCGTTTCTCTGCCGCAAGGCGATCTTCGATCGAATCGAACAGTTGCGGGTCGCTGTTCAGCGGGGCGGCAGCGATGTGGCTGCGCTGTCCACTCGTCCACTCGTCGACGGTCAGGGCGGCCTCGTGGCCGACAACTTGTCCAGCGCCGCAAACCTGGTCGATGCCATCATTGCCAAGGTCGACCAGCGGCTCACGGCCATCGAGCAGGCTGACGCGACGGTCGAACGGTCGGTTGTAGCTATTGTCCACGACCTGGCCGAAGCCGACCGATTGGTCGAGCAACTCGGTATACACGCAGGCCGGGTTGCGAAGTTGCATACACGAGCAGCTACCACCGACCGCACAGCGGTATCGCTGACCGCTTTGGCGACCGACGTGATGTCGATGGTGACCGTGCTTCGATCCGCCGACAGCGACCGGTTGCGGATCGTTGCCGCGTTGCCCGGTATCCCGGCGAAGCTGGAGCAACTCGTTGCACGCGAGGTGGCGGTACGAGCCGTCGTCGCCCGGTGCCGCGACAAGGTGTTGCCGCTGCCCAATCTTGCGGTTCCAGCCGTGGCCGCGATCGAACCGCTGGATGCCGCTGTTGTGTTGTCGTCCATGCCATGGCCGGCCGCATTCGCGAAACTTCAGCCGTATCTCGATCGACTCGACCGCCTTGGTGCTGCGCTGGACGAGGTCGATCGCCGGTTCTCCCTCGTGTTGTCCCGTCGAGATGACTTACGTGGTCTTCTGCAGGCATACCGTGACAAGGCGGGGGCCCATGGCCTTGCCGAGGATCCGCTGCTCGAGCCCGCCTACCGGGTCGCCGAGGCGGTGTTGTGGTCCGCGCCGTGCAACGTCGACGTAGCCGAGCCGCTGGTGGATGTGTACACCGACGCCGTCAACAACGCCGTCGTGTTGCGTTCGACGCCGCGAGACTCAGGAGAACGCTGATGCACTGTGTGCAACCCGGCTGCGGCGGTTCGATCGCCGACGGATACTGCGACGTGTGCGGCCTTGCCGCGGACAGCCCCGCCGCTCGCGTAGTAGCGGCAAGTGGGCGCTCGGCTGAGTCGGGTTCGCCGCGCTCTACGCGTGCTAGTTCGGTCACCAATCGGCTCGGTACGGTGCCGCTCGGTTCGGCGCGTTCCACCACTGCGAGTCGCGCCACCAAGCGGCTCGATCGGCAACGTGGCGTGTCACGTCTCGGTGCCGGTCTCACCGAGATTCCGTCGGTGCCGATTCTCGACCCGCGCCAGGCGTTGATGGATCCGGCGGTGGTTTCCGAAGAGAAGCGGTTCTGTTCGGTCTGCCAGAGCGTCGTCGGGAGAGCCCGCGACGGCTCACCCGGGCGTACGAAGGGGTTCTGCCCGAAGTGCCGCACCCCGTTCGATTTCGAGCCGAAGCTGACCGCCGGGACGATGTTGGGTGGGCAGTACGAAATCATGGGTTGTCTCGCCCACGGCGGCATGGGCTGGATCTATCTCGCGCGTGACCGCAATGTAAACGACCGGTGGGTGGTCGTAAAGGGATTACTCAACGCCGGTGATCCCGATGCGTACCGTGCCGCGGTAGCCGAAAAGCAGTTCTTGGCAGAAGTGGAACATCCGATCATCGTCGAGATCTACAACTTCGTCGCCGGAGCGGACGGCTCGTCGTACATCGTCATGGAATACGTCGGTGGACAGTCGTTGAACAACTTGTTGAAGTCTCGGATGAAGGCGGCCAGTGGGCGCTTTTCGCCGCTGCCGCTCGATCAAGCGGTCGCGTTCATGATCGAGGTCCTGCCGGCGTTTTCGTACCTCCACGGGTTGGGCTTGCTCTACTGCGACTTCAAGCCAGCCAACGTGATTCAAGTCGGAGATGGCATCAAGCTGATCGACCTCGGCGGCGTACGCCGCATCGACGATGATGCATCACCGATTTACGGCACGGTTGGATTCCAGGCCCCAGAGGTGGCAACTGATGGCACGTCAGTCCCGAGCGACCTGTACACCATCGCCCGCACGCTCGCCGTGCTGGTGTTCGAGTTCCGGGGCTACCAGAACCAGTACGTCGATTCACTACCGCCGCCCGACGAAGCACCGATCCTGGCCGAGCACGACTCGCTGTACCGACTGCTGCAGAGGGGCACCGCACTTCGACCCGAAGACCGGTTCCAGACGGCCGAGGAGATGCGCGTGCAACTACTCGGTGTGCTGCGCGAGATTGCTGCACACGACAGCAAAGGCGACGTCACCCGCAGCACACCCTCGTCGATCTTCGACGCGCCGACTGTGGCCAGTGATCGTCTGGATTGGCACGACCTTCCCCGGTTGGGGCCCGATGTCGATGATCCGTTACACGCCTGGCTGCAGAGCGTCACCACCGATGATCCCGTAACCCGTCGTCAGTTATTGGACGGAGCGCCGGGTAGCAGCGTGGGACTGTCGATCGAGATCGGTTACGCCGATCTCGCCCTCGGCCACTGCGACGCGGTCGACGCGACGGCCCGTGCCCTCTTGCAGGCCGACCCGTGGGAGTGGCGGGCGGTGTGGATGCAGGGTTTGGCGGCACTCCAGACCGGTCGTGCCGGCGACGCCGTGGGGGCGTTCAACACGGTCTACGGTCAACTGCCTGGTGAGCTGGCCCCGAAGCTCGCTCTGGCGCTCGCATGTGAGCAGTCTGGCGACCTCGATGTAGCCGAGCGCACCTACGCCGTCTGCGCTCGAAGTGATGCTGCCTATGTAGCGGCAGCCCAGTTCGGGTTGGCACGAGTGGCAGCAGCGGGTGGTCGACGCGGTGATGCACTCGCCGCACTCGACCGCATTCCCACTACCAGCCGCGCCTATGGCGACTCACGTCGCAAGCGTGCATTGATCCTCGCCGCGGCCGACGGGGCTATCCATCGTCTCGTCGATCTGGACGCAGCTGCCCACGAACTCGAACAGGCAACCATGGACGAGGCACAGCGCGCCCAGGTACGTGTACAGATCTACGAGTCTGCACTGCGCCAGGTGCTGTCGGCCGGCTCCGGTTCGGCGGGTCCAGACGGTGACGGCACGGTCGGGGGGGTTGCCGCGAGCGAAGTGCCACTGCGGCGGGCCCTCGAACGTGCATACCGCGCAGCTGCTACGTACCAGAGTGATCGAACGGCGCGGGTGCAGCTTGTTGACCTTGCCAATCAGGTGAGGACGAGAACGCTCACATGAGTTCCACGGGGGTGGGTGACGTGGCCTGCCCGCAGTGCGGCGCCGCCATCGCATCAGGCGACACCTTTTGCGAGGCGTGCGGTACCGCGCTGGTCGCCGACGCGGTGGCTGCGGCTGCGGTCGCTGCGGTCTTGGCTGCTGCTGCGGCGCCGGTCGATCCGGACCGGGCTGGCGCGGGAGCCAACGTGTCGGTGCCGGGACCGTGCGTGGTGTGCGGCGGCGTGATCGACGACGACGGGTTCTGTGGTACGTGCGGTCAGAAGGCTCGCACCGAGCGCGATCACTGGATTGAATCGCCGGCAGTCTGGGTTGGAGGAGTGTGCGACAAGGGCATCGTTCATTCCGGTAACGAAGATGCGATGGCGTTGGCCGCCACGCCGTTCGGTGACCGAACCGATGCGCGTGCGGTGCTCGTGGTCTGCGACGGCGTCACCTCTGCTCCACACAGCGACCGCGCGAGCATCGCCGCGGTTCGTGCTGCGTGCGCTGCGCTGGTAGCTGCGCCACCGCCCGCAGCCGATGATCCGTTTCCGGCCCAACTCGATCACTGGCAACGCCACCTCGGTGTCGCGTGCGCCGCCGCAAACGTTGAAGCGGTCGCCGTGGCGCGCGTGTTGGGTGATCCGCCCGAGCCTCCATCGTGCACCTTCGTAGCAGCCATCGTGGCGCAGCACCTGGTGTCTGTTGCCTGGTGCGGCGACTCGCGGGCCTACTGGATTCCTGATGCGGGCGAGGGCGAGGAACTCTCCACCGATCACTCGATCGGCACTGAACTCATGCGTGCCGGTGCCACCCGCGAGATCGCAGAAGCCGACCCCGCATCTCACACGATCACCAGGTGGCTCGGGGCCGACTCGGTCGATCCCACGCCCGAGTACGTCACCCGCCGCCTCGATGACGCCGGATGGGTGGTGGTGTGTTCTGACGGAATGTGGAACTACGCGTCCACGCCGCAGGCACTTGGGGCGCTGCTCACGGAGGCCGGGGCCGATGGGGCCACCGGTCCAACAGCGCTGGCGGAATCGTTGGCCGCATGGGCAAACGATCAGGGTGGCCACGACAACATCACCGTCGCCCTTGCCCGTCACGAGCGCCAAGTACCATGACCGACACGTCAAACCGAGTGGAGGAGACGCGTGGCTGAGTTCACCGCCGAGGTTTTCCAGAATGAGTACCTGAGTGATGGCGCGACCGATGTTCACGCTGTCGTGTCGATCACCTGCTCGGGCGCCGGCGTAGCGGGCCAAACCGGCTCTGGCGAGGCGGCCGAGGTCATCATCATCGACACATCAGGCTCGATGGACATGCCCCCCAACAAGATCGCTTCGGCACGTCGAGCGGCCAAGGCTGCGTTGAACGAATTGATCGACGGCACGTGGTTCGCTGTCGTTTCGGGCCACAGTTTGGCGCAGATGGTTTATCCCACACATCCCGGACTTGCCCGGTCGAGCGAGGTCACCCGTGGCGAGGCCGGCGCGGCAATCGATCGACTACGCAGTGGCGGCGCAACAGCGATCGGCAGTTGGATCGACGCAGCGACGGAGTTGTTCCAGCAGGCGCCATCGAGTCAGCGGCACGCGATTCTGCTGACGGACGGCAAGATCGAAGGCGAGGCTTCCGGAGCACTTGACGAGGCGCTCCAGCGCGCGCGAGGGGTGTTCCAATGCGACTGCCGCGGCGTTGGCGACGGTTGGGTGGTCAGCGAGTTGCGCAAGATCGCCGACACCCTGCTGGGTACGGTCGACATCATCGCCAGCCCGGAAGATCTCGAGGCAGATTTCGAGTCGATGATCCGTACCTCAATGAGCCGTGGCGTTGCCGATGCACGATTGCGGGTGTGGGCTCCGCAGGGCAGTCAGGTGATGTTCGTCCGTCAGGTCGCGCCAACCGTGGAAGATCTCACTCCGCGGGCAGTGCAGATCAGCCCGCTGGTCGTCGAGTTCCCCACCGGGGGGTGGAGCGACGAGTCACGCGACTACCACGTCGCCGTCAGGGTGCCGGCAGCGCCAGTTGGTAACGAACGTCTCGCGGCTCGGGTCGAAACTGTGGTCAACGATCAGGTACTGGCAAAGGCGTTGGTCAAGGCGATCTGGAGCATCGACACCGACCTCACCACCCGCATCGACCCGGCGGTTGCCCACTACACCGGCCAGGCGCAATTGGCCGATGTCATCCAGCGCGGTCTCGCCGCAAAGTCCGCTGGTGATGATCGTACGGCCACGGTGTTGTTGGGCGAGGCCGCGAAGTTGGCCCATGACAGTGGCAACGAGTCCACCACCCGGCTGCTGGCCAAGGTCGTCGACGTGGTCGATGTCGATGCGGGCACCGTACGCCTGAAGGCCAAGATCGACAAGAGTGACGAGATGGCGCTCGATACCCGGTCGACCAAGACCACGCGGGTCAACCGTCAGCCATGAGTACGGTCGCCTGCCCGAACGGCCACCAGTCCGGCGATCCAGAGTGGTGCGACACATGCGGTGCCCCCATCGGCGGGCCATCAGCGGCCGACCCCGCGGCCGCCTCGCTCCCCGCCGGCTCGACACCGGCGACGTCTACCCCGGCCACGTCTACCCCGGCCACGTCTTTTGGTGTCGCCGGTGCTGTTGCACCCGTTGCCTGCCCGCATTGCGGGGCGATGAACAGCGCGGACAACTTGTTCTGCGAGTCGTGCGGCTACGACTTCACGACGGGCCAGACGCCCGATCCGGTGGTTGTTGCGGGTCCCGTGGCGGTCGATCCGAGTGCGGCACCCGTCGAGGCCGCTGGGTCACCGTGGATCGTCGTTGTCGAGGTCGATCCCGGATGGTTCGCGCTCAAGGGTGAGCTGGCCGGTGAGGCGTGTCCGCCACCGTCTACGTTCACCGTGACCATCAGCGGTCATGCGTCATTGATCGGGCGCACCAGTCAGTCGCAGGCGCTGCATCCGGAGCTAGCGCTCGACAACGACACAGCCGTGTCACGGCGCCATGCCCAACTGGTGATCGATGGGCCGGTGCTGAGCGTGGTCGATCTCTCGTCGACCAATGGTACGTACGTACACACAGCAGCCGAGCAGCCATCCGATGCCTCGCAGCCGCTCGCGTCGGGAGTGGCCACGGTGCTGCGCGATGGTGACCGTGTGTACGTGGGTGCATGGTCGCGTCTCACCGTGCGCGCCGGTTGACTTCGGTCACCCCGGACTTTTGGCGTTGGGCTGTCATTGACAACAACCCAACGCCAAAGCTCAGCCCTCGTGTTGAGTTGGAGCGCCGGATGCGTTCGCTCACGGTGCCGCGTTGTGATCGTCGGCGGGCTGAGGTGGTGTGACGCGCGGCAGAGGGCAGTCGGGCAAGGCGATCTCGGAGTTGATTGGGATGTCGGAACAATCGGTGTGTACGTGGTGGCTGGGGTTCTGGTCTCCGCCGTGGCGAGTTCGAATCGTTGATCTTGGTGACACGTGGAGGCACGTGTTGTTACGTAGGCACACGTGCCTCCACGTGTCGATCGCTTGTGGCGACGAACCCGTGGCCGAGATGATCAAATTCGCCGAGCACTCATACACCATTCACATCGGTGAGGTCGGGTCGGGATGCCGCCACACCCCACCCGCAATTTGCGACAGCCTGTTGGCAACAGCCCAACGCCAAAGGTCGGGCTCGTACTGCGTCGCGTGAGAGGTAGTCGATTTGGCGTCGTCTCGTGGTTCGGTGATGATCGCTGCGGCGGGGTCGACGTGACCGGCTCACCACATCTCAGCTTTGGACCCTCGAGCCCAAACCAGAAGCTCTGTGAGTTTGCGGCAGTCCAGCCGTCACTGAAACTCACGGACCGGTTGGTTTGTGAGGTGGATCTCATGACGGTGCTTGACTGCGGTCAGCGCGGCGGAAACCCCAGGAGGGCGTTCTCGACCAACTCACCGAGAGCCGGGTGGATGTAGTACTGGCCCGACCCCAGTTCATCGATGGTGTGGCCAAACCGCATTCCCTGCACGAGTTGCTGGATCAGGCTTGATGCCTGTGGGCCGATGATGTGGGCGCCGACCAGCTTGCGGGTCGCGCGGTCGGCGATCAGTTTGCAGAAGCTGGTGGTGTCTTCGAGCGCCCAGCCGTATGCGATGTCGCCGTAGCGCTGCATCGACACCATCACGTCGATGCCGGCAGAGCGGGCCTCCATCTCGGTGAAGCCCACAGCGGCAATTTGCGGGTTGGTGAACACCGCGTGCGGAACGACCGTGTGGTCGGTGAAGCGCAGATCGTCGGGGTGGCTGATGTTGTGTGCCACCACTCGCGCCTCGTGGTTGGCGACATGCTTGAGCATGTATGGCGAGCTGATGTCGCCGAGCGCCCACACGCCGGGCACGCTGGTGCGCTGTGCGTGGTCGGCGATGATCCGACCGTCAGCGTGCAGGTCCAACCCGCCTGCGCTCGCGTCGATGAGGTCAGCGTTGGGGATTCGGCCCGTCGCGACCAGCAGATGGCTGCCGGTCACCGTTGTTCCATCGGCGAGCAGCACGCGCACACCGCCGTCTGAGGTGGCGGAGACCCGTTCGATGTGGCTACCTGTTCGTACGTCGAACCGCCGAGCGAAGCTGGCCGTGATCGCTGCTGATACGTCGTGGTCCTCGGCCTTCAGGAGGTTCATGCCGCGTTGAATCATGGTCACCTGAGCGCCGAGCGCACCGAACACGTGGGCGAGTTCGCAGGCGATGAAGCCGCCACCGATCACGATGAGGTGCTGGGGTACCTGCTCGATGCGCATGATGTCGTCGCTGGTGTGAACCGTGACGTCGCCGATACCGGGCAGGTCGGGGATCATCGGTCGGGCGCCCGCTGCTACCACCACCTGTCGACCTTCGATCAGCGCTTCGTGTCCACCTTCGCCGTGCACGACGAACTGGCGCGGCGCGATGAACTTCGCATGCCCGCGGTGAACAGTAACGTTGGTGCAGTCGACGGCTCGGTACCGCTCGCCGCCGACAGCAATCGGGTCGATCCGGCCGAACACACGGCCCCGAATCGCTGGCCAGTCCACAATGTCGAGCTGGGCACTGATGCCGTAGCGGCCCGAATGCCGGATCACGTCGGCCACATCGGCGGTGTGGACGAACATCTTGGTGGGGATGCATCCGCGGTTCATACAGGTCCCACCGAAATCCCACTCCTCGATCATCGCGATCGACCAGTCGTCGTGAGCGGGACCGATGACCGAATTGCCGCTGCCGGCGCCCAGGATGACGAGATCGTACTTCTGCATTCGGGCAACGGTATCTGCAGGTGGGCCGGGCACCCTCCAGATCAGATCATGACGGGCGGTTGATTGGTCACTGCGTGGAGCATCGCTTCATCGGGAGCACCCAGCATCGAGCGATAGACCGGACCGGGATAGACGAGATGCGGCTTGGCGGGGTCGTAGGCGGGTTGAGCGACGGGTGTCGCTGGCCGATCGAACGCAGCGGGCCGAGTGAAGCGGGTCATCTCATCGGCGCTGATGCCTGCGAGCGCCTGCACCTCTGGGTCGATCCATGCTCGCTCGTCGATGCTTGCACCGGTGGCGACCTCCAATGCCAGTCCTTCCGGACCGGCGAAGTACACCGAGTGACACATGCCGTGATCCATCGGGCCCAGTACGGGTATACCCCGGCTACGAATACGGTCGCGCAACGCAAGCAGGTCGTCCAAGGTGTCGACGTTGAACGCCAGATGCTGCATTGTTCCGGCGGTGACCTGTCCGCCGGCGTTACCCGCATGGGTTACGCCGATGATCTGCTCGGCCCGGTTGTCGGGGTGCTGCTGGAACGCGACGTAGCAGGTGGGGCTGAGTTCGACGAACCCGTGGAATGTTTTGTCCACCCCGTGCATCCAGTACAGCGCCTTCAGTTCACCGCCGAGCACATCGGTGAAGAACTCGATTTGCGCCTTGATGTCACGTGTCGCGATGGCGAGGTGGTGGATGCCGTTCGGATGCAGTGCCATCGACAGATGGTATGCCAAGCTAGTCAGCGAGCAGCAGACCGGGCTGGGGAGACTTCAGCCGGTAAGGCATGGATGATCTCGATGCCGGAGGAGTCGCTCGAATGTTGGCCGACGATGAAGCGGTAGTCGCCACCCTCTTGCACCCACTGGTCGCCGAGGCGCAGATGGAGTTGACGGATGTCGAGCGGTACGTCGGTGGTGACGGTGCCGCCCGCCTGCACGGTGACGCGGGCGAAGCCGATCAACCGCAAGGCCGGTCGTTCGTGCACCGAATCGGGAAGGCCAGCGTAGACCTGGACGACCATCGCGCCATCCCGTTGGCCGCAATTGGTGACCGTGACCGTGACTCTGGCCGCATCGTCGTGACGGCTCAGTACCGCGGCGTCGATCGAGAACTCGGTGTAGGACAGACCGAACCCGAAGGGGTAGGCGGGCACGTTGCCATCACGGTGCAGCTTCCAGTATCCATGCCACAGGTCGTACGTCTCGGTTGCGGCATCGGGGTCGAAGTGGGGTAGGTGGGCCTCGTCGGTGGGGATCGTGAATGGAAGATGACCGCTCGGATTGGCGACGCCGAGCAGCACATCTGCGAGCGCGTGTCCGCCTTCGATACCTGGATACCACAGCAGCAGAATTCCTGGCACGGCGAGTCGCCATGATTCCATCATCGTGGCGCTGCCACCCATCACCACGACGATCGTTCGCGGATTGGCAGCGACGGCCGCGCTGATCAGCGCCGTGTCGTCAGACGAGAGTTGCAAGGTGCGTCTGTCGCCGCCTGGAGCGAATGCCGCTTGTTCCTGTGTGGCAGTGCTCGTCGAACCCTCAGCATCGGCCGGCTTCGGGGGAGCGATCTTCGCGATCTCGACACGGTCCTTGTCAGACATCGGTGGGAACACTTGGGTTTGCAGCGCGGCCGTTCCTGCGGCGTCGATGAACTCTCCTTCGTCGGCATGGGTGAATCCCACCACTACGACAACTGCATCGGCGTCCTCACCAAGGGACGCGTCTCGATCGGTGTGTACCACTTCGACTCCGTATGGGGCGAGGGCAGCGCGCAACCCGTCCAACGGCGTGACCGCATCGCTGACGATGACCTCGCTCGAACCCCGGTCGCCAAGGTTGCGAACCGCAGCGAGGCGACCCACCATGGCGACTCGTTTGAGTGTTGTGGGGTCGAGGGGAAGGACGCCCTCGTTGCGCAGCATCACGATCGAGGCGGTGGCTGCCTCGCGGGCGAGCGATCGATGCTGCGGACCAAGGACTACTGAAGCGTCGCCAGCACGGGCCAGTACCGGAGCGAACCGCAGGAGCGTCGCAACAGTTCTGACGACACTGCGGTCGATGATCTCGATCGGCAGGGTGCCGTTGGACACTGCTGCAGGCAGATGCATCGCCCGTTGCTGACGGAACGGCATCTCGATGTCCAACCCGGCTACGACCGACCGGACCGCATCGCGCAGGCCGAAGATGAAGTCGGAAATGACGAATCCATCGAATCCCCACTCGTCGCGCAAGATGCCGGTGAGCAACGCCTCGTTGTCGCCGCAGAACGTGCCGTTGAGCGAGTTGTACGCGCTCATCACGCTGGCCACACCGGCTTCTACGATCCGCCGGAAATGCGGTAGGTACACCTCGTGTAACGCTCGGTCGTCCGCAATCACGTCGACCTTGAATCGCGCGTTCTCTATCGAGTTCACCGCAAAGTGCTTCACACAAGCCATCACCCATCGCTGGGCACCGAGCGTGAGCGCACGACCCATTTCGCCAACCAGGTACGGGTCTTCGCCGTAGGTCTCCTGGGCGCGACCCCAGCCGGGGTGGCGCAAGACATTGACGCACACGCCGCCGTAGAAGGTGGCGCCGACGGAACGGAGTTCGGCACCGATTGCGTCGCCAATCCGTTCCTCGAGCACCGGATCCCAGCTGGCACCGCGGGCCATGCTCACCGGGAACGCAGTCTTTTCTCCGATCACGCAGCCACGTGGCCCATCGCTGAACTCGATGCCCGGGATGCCGAGGCGGGGTACCGCTGCGGCGGGAAACGTTCGCCGGTGGTAGCTCCCGAACATCATCGCGAACAGGCCGGGCCAGGCTTCGAGGTCGCCGTCGAGACAGCCGAGCTTCTCGTCGAGCGACATCGCTTCGACCAGCCGGATGGCTTCATCGACAGCGGTGGTCCGGCCGTCGCTTATGCGCTCGACGGCTTGAGCGAAGACCGATGCGTCGCTTCCGGAATCGTTGAGCGAGGTCATCCCGGGACGGTCGTGCGTGGGGCGTGTCGCGGCCATGGGTAGGCTCGCTCGTACCGTGCGGCGGCCGCCAGGAGCAGGTCCTCACGGTGGCGGGGCGCGATCACCTGGAGACCGATCGGGAGCCCACCGGTGGTGAGTCCTGCGGGAAGGCTGATCGCCGGAAGATTGGCCAGATTGGCGAGCATGCCGTGAATGACAGCCATTCCGCCGTGCACGGTGTGTCCGTTGATCAAGGTGGGCATTGGCCCTTCTGCTGTGAACGCAGGGATGCCGGTCATCGGAGTGAGCAGCAGATCGACCCGTTCAAACACCTCGGCCATCTGTTGCACGAGCGCCCGCCGGCGCTCCTCGGCCTGTGAGAGCTCAGGAACGAGGGTGCGTTGCATGGCCACCCAACCTGGCGCGACGAGCGGGTCGAGACGGTCGAGATGGTGTTGCCACAGATCGGGGTCGATACCGACGAACTGATCGACACCTTCGATGCGGATGTAGGTGCCGATGAAATCGCGTAGCGCCACGCCGGGTGCGGTGGTGGTGCCGCCCGTCGCCTCGATGAACCGACTCGCAGCCGATTCGCAGATCGAGGCCACCTCAGGGTCGACGACAGCGAATCCGAGATCGAGTGACCACCCGACCCGGAGTTGTCGGGTGTCGATGGAGTCGATCGCATCGGTGTACCGCAGGCCAGGTGGTGGAAGGCACGTGCGGTCACGTGGATCGGGCCCCGCCATCAGATCGAGGAGTAGAGCGGTATCGGCAATGGTGGTGGCCAGGGCAAAGTTGACCGCGTTCTGCGCCACATGAGTGACTCCGAACGTGGGTACTCGGCCGTAGGTCGGCTTCAGGCCGGCAAGGCCGGTAAAGGCTGCGGGCGTGCGGATCGAACCACCACCATCACTCGCCGTGCAGAACGGAACAAGCCCTGCCGAGACGGCTGCGCTGGACCCACCGCTCGATCCGCCTGGGGTGCGCGAACGGTCCCACGGGTTGCGTGTCACGCCAAGGGCGGGGCTGGCGGTGTAGGCCCAGGCGCCGAACTCGGGTGCTGCGGTCTTGCCGATCGGGATGGCTCCCGCCGCTCGCAGTCTGGCCACGTGCAGGTCGTCACGTGTCGCCGGTGGACCTCCAAGGAACCACCGTGAGCCACGGGTGGTGGGCATTCCGGCGCAGTCCTCCAGATCTTTCACTCCGAAGGGCACACCGGCCAGCGGAGGGAGTTGTCCGCCGTGCCCGGATGACACCTGCTGGTCGACCGCTGCGGCCGATCGACGCGCCGCGTCGGCGTCGACGTGCACGAACGCTCCAAGCGCAGCTGCACTGTCTATCGCTGCGAGACACGTCTCGACCAGGTCGGATGCGGTCGATTCACCTGTGCGAATACTGAGTGCGGCCTCATGTACGGTGGGCATTTCCATCTCCGGACCGTAGCCGTCGGCGGCACAGGGATGCTGGTAAGTACCCCTAAATGAGGGGGTGACATCGCGTATAGTGTCTGCCTTACTACTCGTAGTGAATATTCATGACGCTGGCGGGCGTCGACACAGTTCCGGTGGATTCGATCCGATGAGCGGCACGTGGCCGCTGATCTTCTTCGACGTACTGGCCGTACTGGGTCTGACGGGACTGTGCAGCATGGCTGCGCGGGCGTGGGCCGGTACCGGCACCTCGTACTGGCTTGCATATGCAGGCATCGGCATCGTTGCTCTTACGTTGGTCATCGCGATTCCATTGCGGTACTTCTTGATTCGGCAGCGTCGCGAGGCCGATGGTCGCGAAGCGATCCTGGTCCACGAGGGTGAACGCCGAGAGTTTGCGGCGCGCCTGTCTCGTGCGCTGGAAATGGCTGATACCGAATCGGCCGCGTTCTCCGTGGCGGCGCGTGCGTTCGGCGAGTTGGCCCCGACCACGATGATCGAGGTGCTGCTCGCCGACTCGAGCCAGGCTCATCTGGTTCGTGCCGTCGCTCACGAACCGGTCGGTGCGCTCCACGGTTGCGGGGTCGCCACACCGAAGGGATGCCCAGCGGTCCGTAACGGCCATGCATTGAGCTTTGCCAATGGCTCCGACCTCGACGCATGTCCACACCTCAGCGATCGCGGTGACCCGCAGTGCGGTGCCGTCTGCGTACCAGTGAGCATCATGGGATCGTCGGTTGGTGTGCTGCATGCGGTTCACCGCTCTACAGAGAAGTTCGAGTTGCGCGAGACGGATGCGCTCGAGATCGTCGCTCAGCAACTCGGCGGCAGAGTTGGCCTGCTGTCCGCGATGTCGCAGAGTCAGATTCAAGCGAACACCGATCCGCTGACCGGCCTACTGAACCGGCGGAGCCTGGAAAACGAGGTACGGGTACTGATGCGCCGCGATATCCCATTTTCGTTGGTGCTCGCCGATCTCGACCACTTCAAACGGCTGAACGACACCTACGGTCACGACACCGGCGACAGGGCATTGCGACTGTTCGCGCGTACGATGCGGCGAGTGATGCGCGACGGAGACATCGTCGCCCGATACGGCGGCGAGGAGTTCATCGTCGTCATGCCCGAGATCGAAGCGGGCGCTGCGCTGGTCGCGTTCGACCGGGTACGCACTGAACTCGAGATCGCGCTGTCCGACGGTCGGATCCCCGGTTTCACCGTCTCGGCCGGTGTGGTCGACACCACCGAATCGCTGTCGCTCGATGAGCTGATCACGATGGCCGATCAGCTGCTCTTGACGGCCAAGCGCAACGGACGTAACCAGATCCTGCACACCGGAATGGTTGAACAGCCCGCGACCACGCGTGTGCCGACGCTCACCGATGTGAACGCCGGCGCCCGGCCGGTGGTTGTGAACGACGTCGCCTGATCAGCCAGGATCAAGATCCGCCCGGCACCAACTCGGCCTTACCCGAGACGATGACCATGGTGGGTAGTCCGAAGGTACTTCGATAGCAGGTGCGGGCCGGCCACCACTGATGGATGCGCCGGGGTGGCACCCGGAGCAAGACACGTCGGTAGGCACTCGACGAGGCAGTGGTAGTTCGCGTTGTGGAAGAACGCCATGCTCTGGCGGCGGGTTGATCTGGTGGCGTCGTGCGCAGGATTGACCACGCGGTGCAGGGTGGAACGCCACCGGTCGTTGGTCCACCACGCCAACAAATCGCCGATGTTGACAACGAATGCTCCGGGCACATGGGGCACTGGTACCCAGGTCTCACTGTGGTGGTCGAACACCTGCAACCCGCCCGGAGCATCGTCTTGCAGCAGTACCGTCAACGTGCCGTAGTCGGTGTGGGCACCGGCTCGCAAGGTGCCCGGCGGTGGCGTGGTGTCCTGGTGCGGGTAGTTGATCGCTCGGAGAGCACTCGGTGATTCGTCGATCATTGAATCGAAGAAGTGCTCGGGCAGGGCGAGGGCGAGCGCGAACAGCCGCATCAGTCGGGCGCTCAGATCGAGCATCGCCTGGAAGTACCCGGTCCAGGCCGGTTGCATCGCGGGCAGCATCATCGGCCACTCGGAACGGGCAAACGCCCAACGCTCACCGTCGTCGGTGTACGGCCTGATGAGAGCGTCGACCGGACCGACGTTGAATGTCTCTTTCAGATCAGCGTCGTCGTATGCCACGCCGTCCGGCCTGCTCGTCGGCGGCACGAGTGAATGGCTCAGCGCCTCGGATTGCATCGGCACGTAGCCGTACGCATCACCCGTCGAACGGCGCTGTACCGACATCCGGTCGGCGAGGTCCAGGTCGAAGAATGCTGTTGCCGTCGACCATGCCCCGTCGATCACCGTTTCGTCGACGCCGTGACCGATGATCTGGAAGAACCCGACGTCGCGACAGACGCGGTCGAGCGAGACGGCCAGCTCGGCTGGCGCGAGACCGAGGTCGATGATCGGGATAGGCGTCACACCTCGATTCTGGCGCATCCCGCTAGTCTTTCTGGGGCGGTCGTGCACATCTGCGCGCCGCGGTCGAGTGCCAGCGCCTCAGAAGCGCACGACAACCCCGTTCCGGGTGGGTCGGCCAGTGCATCACCGGCCACCAATCGGAAGGAATTCATGAATACCCCTGACTCCACGTCACATGACGCGCGCAGCCGCTCACGTCGTCGCCCTCGCGCGGCAGCACCTCGTACCACTGCTCATAGCGGAGATTTTCGCACGGCTTCGACGTCCGAGCTGACCCATGCGACTCGCCCGGCCCCGGCCTCCTCAGTCCCAGCTGCCGCAGTCCCGGCGCGCAGCGATGCCAGCTTCGCCGAACTTGGCGTACCGGCGGCGCTCGTAGCTTCGCTTCAGGCATCTGGGGTCACCTCCCCGTTCCCGATCCAGACGGCCACCCTGCCCGACTCGCTCGCCGGTCGTGATGTGCTCGGCCGCGGCAAGACCGGTAGCGGCAAGACCATCGCGTTCGCCCTGCCGATCGTCGCCCGGCTCGCCGCTTCGGCCAAGCCGCGCACACCCGGTCGTCCTCGTGCCCTCATCCTGGTACCTACGCGCGAGCTGGCCAACCAGGTGGCCGAAACCCTCGCCCCGCTGGCCAAGGCGATGTCGTTGCGCACTACCACGATCTTCGGTGGCGTCGGCCAGAACCCCCAGGTCAACGCGCTTCGTGCCGGTGTCGACATTGTTGTTGCATGCCCGGGCCGGCTCGAAGATCTCATCCAGCAGCGTCATTGCCGGCTCGACCAGGTCGAAGTCACGGTGCTGGACGAAGCAGATCACATGGCTGATCTCGGATTTCTTCCGGGTGTCAAACGCCTCCTCGATGCCACGCCGATGGGCACCCAGCGCCTGCTGTTTTCGGCAACGCTCGACAACGGCATCGATGTTCTGGTGCGCCGCTACCTCCAGCATCCGGTCACGCATTCCGTTGACCCCGAGGTAGCCCCTGTGTCGACGATGACCCATCATGTGTTTGCGGTTCATCCCGAGCACAAGCTCGGCGTCATCCACGACCTGGCCTCTGGGCATGGCCGCACCTTGATGTTCACCCGCACCAAGCACGGTGCGAAGAAGTTGGCGAAGCAACTCACCGCCAGCGGCATTCCTGCGGTGGAGTTGCACGGCAACCTGTCCCAGAACGCCCGCGAACGTAACCTCGACGCGTTCTCCAACGGTGGCACGCGGGTCTTGGTCGCCACCGACATCGCTGCCCGTGGCATCCACGTCGACGACATCACGCTCGTGGTCCACGTCGATCCTCCGGCCGAACACAAGGCATATCTGCACCGCTCCGGGCGTACGGCTCGCGCCGGCGCCGAGGGTGTCGTTGTCACGATGATGACGCCCGATCAGGCTGGCGACGTGCGCTCACTCGCAAAGGCCGCCGGAATTCGTCCGTCGATCACGGCCGTCAGCACCGGGCATCCCGCCGTCGCTGCGCTCGTCGGCCCCTCGGCGCCGTTGGTCACCCCGCCCGTTGTGGCCCAGCCGCCCGCTGGTTCGTCGGCTGGCCGGTCGTCAACGTCGACGTCGCGCGGCGGGCCTCGCGCAGGGGCACGACCCGCGCGAACAGCGTCTTCAGATAGGCGCCCTCGGCGAAGGTAACGGGGTGATCGAGCGCATGACCTGTGCGCTCGATCTCGTCCAGATCGACGCCGGCCCGGGCTGCCGCAAGGTGCACCGTGCGGAAGAAGTCGGCCTCGCTGACGCGGCTCGAACACGATGCTTGTACCAACGTGCCGCCGCGGTCCAACAGTGCGATGCCCAATGTGGTCAGCCGCTCGTATGCGGCCAAGGCGCGCGGCACACTCGCCGCGTTCTGGGCGAACGACGGCGGGTCGATCACAACCACGTCGAACCGGCGCCGTGCCTCGATCAGTCGCTCCATCTCGCCGTACGCCTCAGCGCACACCGTCTCGTGATGGCACGCCTTCAGCAGGGGAACGTGAGCATTGAGCGTGAAGTTGTGCTTCGCGCTCGCGAGGGCGCCAGGACTGCTGTCGATGCCAAGCACTGCGTGGGCTCCTCCGGCCGCTGCGTGCACCGAGAAGCCGCCGGTACAACAGAACACGTCGAGCACGCGTGAACGTGCGGCAAGCTCGCCGACACGGGCGCGATTGTCGCGCTGGTCCAAGAAGTGACCGGTCTTTTGCCCTCGCACCACGTCCGCCTCGAACATCAATCCGGTTTCGCGGAACCGAACCGGCTCGGTGACGTCCGGGCCGAACAGTGAGGCGCCCTCGACGAGTCCATGCAGTGGGATTTCACGCATGTTTCTGGCAAGCCGCAACACGATCGAAGTCGGATTCAACAACGCCACGAGCTCAGACACCAGTGCGGCGAGGTGGGGGATCCACGCGGCGCTGTAGAGCTTCATCACGACGACGTCGGAGTAGCGATCGATCACCATCGAGGGGAGGCCGTCGCTCTCGCCGTTGACGACGCGGTAGGCGGTGGTTTCCTTCTCCGTGCCGATGCTGGTGACCAGTGGATGACGCCTGGCGAGCGCTGCTTCGAGGACGCCTCGAAACCATGTGCCGTCGATCGTTATGGGGTTACCGCAATGCAGCACCTTGACACGGATCGGGGAAAGCGGATCCCACAGACCGATTGCTGCGAAACGACGATCATCATCGAACACCACAGCGAGGTCGCCGGGTGCGCCCTCGCGGCTGACCGAACGGATCGAGCCTTCATACAGCCAGGGGTGGCCGGACCGAATTTGGCGGAGCGCATCGGGGGTCACCCGTATCGCCAGCCGCGAACTGCTGGGCTGGGGAAGGTTGTCGATGACACTCATGTCATCATCTTGCCGCCGCTTGTGCTTCTTCCGTCGCTCTCGTCGGGCCGTAGCTCTCAGAGCGAATTACGCGAGGATGGCGTGATGCGCATCCTTTTGACCAACGACGACGGCATCGACTCTGTGGGCCTGCACGTGCTTGCTCGGGCGATGCGTCCCCATGGTGAGGTCGTGATCATCGCTCCGGACCGTGAATACTCCGGTGCTGGCGCGGCACTCGGGGCATTGCACATCATCCAGCCGGAGGTCCATCGCTCCAGGGTCGATGGGATCGATGAGGCATGGGCGGTCGTCGGCCCACCTGCGCTGTGTGTGATGTTCGCTCGACTCGGTGCCTTCGGGCAGCCGTTCGATCTCGTCGTGTCCGGCATCAACCCCGGAGCCAACGTCGGGCGATCCGTCTACCACTCGGGCACCATCGGTGCCACTCTCAGCGCCCGCAACGGTGCGATTTCCGGCGTGGCCGTCAGCCAGGCGGTCACGGGGTTCGGCATCGAGGGCCAGGGCTGGGACGAGATGCTCGTCGGCCAGCGGTGGGAGACAGCGGCAGAGGTCGCCTCGGCGTTCGTCGGTGGACTGGTCGCGAACATGCCGACCGAGCCGGTGGTCGTGAACCTCAACGTTCCCAACTGCGCGACCTCAGACATCAAAGGGTGGCGCCATGCCCGAGTCGGCACCGAGCCGCCGCGCAAGATGGCCAAAGCAGTACTCGAGCCGAAACTCGGCCACGACGAGACCTACCACGTGAGAATGACGTGGGGTGATGCTCTCGAACTACCGGCCGACACCGACGGTGGTCTGGTCGAGCGCGATTTCATTGCCGTCTCCTACCTCACCCGGCTCGAGGCGGAGACTCGCGATGACATGGCAGCGGTCGAGGCGTCATTCGCCGCGACCCTCGGACACTGATGTCGACGATCTGAGGTCTGGCACCGTCACGGGGTGCCGCCTGGTATCCGATACGTGCCGGTCGTTCGCTCCGGTCTACGGTGCCGGTCATGGGGGAGTTCATCAGATACGAGACCGACGGGCGTGTCGGCACGATCACGATCGACCGTCCGCAGAAGCGCAATGCGATGACGTTCGCGATGCTCGGGGATTTCATCGAGACGGTCGCCGCCGCTGACGCTGATCCCGCTACGTCGGTGCTCATCGTCACGGGAGTGCCTGGGGCGTTTTGCGCTGGTACCGACCTGGCCGACCTCGCCACAATTCCCGGTGAATCGCGCGGGCTGCGCGGCACCGCCGAAGACAACCATCGGTGGTGGCCAATCACCTCGTGCACCAAACCGACGATCTGCGCGATCGATGGCCCGGCCGTCGGGATGGGTGCCGAGTTCACGTCGCAGTGCGATCTGCGGATCGCCAGCACGAACGCCCGATTCGCCTGGAACTTCGTGCACCGCGGGCTGGTTCCCGACACCGGTGCCGGCACGTGGATGCTGCCGCGTATCGTGGGTGTTCAGCAGGCGCTGCGGCTGCTGTACACCGGGGCGATGATCGAGTCGGCTGAGGCACTGTCGATCGGATATCTGCTCGCGGTAGTGGAACCCGAGGAGTTGGCCGGCCGGGTACAAGCGCTGGCGCAGTCGATCGCCGCCGGCTCGCCGCACAGCCTGCAGTTGATCAAACAACTCGTACATCAAGGGCTCACGGCACCGATGGGTGAGCACATGCAGCGCCACACGGCTGCCATGGCGGCGTGCTTCAACAGCGATGACCACCGTGAGGGTGTCGCCTCGTTCCTCGAGCGCCGTCCAGCGGTCTTCACCGGCCGCTGACTGTCCGCTCGGTCGGGCCGGAACGCGAGCCGGAACCCAGACCCGCAGCGCAGGCCGTAGGGTTCCGACAATGACGAGCAAGGTGAAGATCGGCGTGCAGTTGCCCGAGGTCGAGCGAGTCGTGCGGTGGCCAGAGATCAAGCAGATGGCGATCGCGGCCGAAGCTGGCGGGCTGGATTCGCTGTGGGTCGGCGACCACTACCAGTACGGCCATGGCGACAACGTACGCGGGCCGTGGGAGGCGTGGACCCAACTCGCCGCGCTGGCAGCGGTCACCGAGCGGATCGCGCTGGGCCCGTTCGTCGCATCCCTCACGTTCCACAACCCTGCCGTCATCGCCAAGATGGCCTCGACGGTCGATGAGATCTCCGGTGGCCGGCTGATGCTCGGCGTTGGCGCAGGTTGGAACCAGACTGAGTACTGCGCATTCGGTTTTCCCTACGAGCGCCGCGTGGACCGGTTCGAGGAAGCCTTCGGGGTGGTCCGCCGGTTACTCGCGGGCGACGAGGTCAGCCTTGATGGGGAGTTTATTCGGCTGGAGAGTTGCGTGCTGCACCCACCGACCGCAGACGGACGCGTTGTGCCGTTGATGATCGGATCGAGTGGGAGGCGAATGCTCGATATCACGCTGCCGCATGTGGCGGCATGGAATGCCTGGTTCGTCGACTACGACAACCAGCCAGATCAGGTAGGGCGGGCGATGCGGCCGCTGCTCGACGCCTGTGAGCGCATCGGTCGTGACCCGAACTCGATCGAGAAGTCTGTCGCGCTCCTTGTCGACTTCGGATCGACCGAGCCGCGGGCTCACAGCATCAATCCGGTCCGAGGTGGCCGCCAACAGATTGCCGATGCGATCCACACATTGAGCGATGCGGGGATCGATCATGTGCAGTTGGTGCTCGACCCGATCACCGAGGCAACGATCGAGGAGAGTGCCGAAGTGGCTCGCCTCGTACGCGCCTGACAACTTCGCTTCAGTCTTCGGGTGGATCCTCCTAGGCGGAACGGTATCGCAGGGTTTGGATCACTGGCCGGTGAAGCGGAAGACTTGCTTCGCACCGAGCATCGTTTGTCGTGCCAGCAGAACGGCGACAACGACGGGGAGTGGCGATGACCGAAAGCGTGTTGAAAGAGCTCACCACCATGACGATGAACTGCAAGCCGATCGAGACGATCGATCAGAGGATCAATGACATCCGGATGCGTACTGCCGAGATCGTCAACAACGACATCCTTCCGAACGAATCGCGGTTGTGGGCGGAACGTCGCGAGGACGAGTCGTGGTCGCATCGCAACGAGGTGCTCGAACTTCGTGCCCAGATCAAGGAAAAGGTCAAGCAGGCCGGCCTCTGGGCGCCACACCTGCCGGCAGACTACGGCGGGATGGGCCTCGACTTCCTGGCGCACGCGTACATGAACGAAGTGCTGGCCTATGCGATCGGAGCGTCGTCGCTGTTCGGTGTGGTCGCACCCAACTCCGGCAACCAGTCGGTGCTGGTGAAGTACGGCACCGAGGAGCAGAAGCAGAAGTGGTTGCTGCCGTTGATCGACGGCACACTCGAGTCCGGGTTCTCGATGACCGAGCCGCACAATCCGGGGTCCGATCCGCGTTCGCTCGACACCTCGGCGGTGATCGAGGGCGACGAGTTCGTGATCAACGGGCACAAGTGGTTCACCTCGAACGGCATCGACGCCGATTTCTTCATCGTCATGTGTCGTGTCGTCGAGGCCGGCGCGACCGACCTCAAGACCGGTCCGATGGTGCAGATCATCGTCCCGACGGCTACCAGGGGTGTCAACATCGTGCGTGGAATCGGCGTCTGGGGGCGCAAGGAGAGCGACCACTGCGAGATCAAGTATGAAGATGTTCGCGTGCCTGTCGCCAACGCGCTCGGCCGCGTCGGTGACGGCCACCAGGCGGCGCAGGACCGACTCGGTGCCGGGAGGATCTACCACTGCATGA
The DNA here is from genome assembly GCA_025359865.1 of Actinomycetes bacterium. GTDB lineage: Bacteria > Actinomycetota > Acidimicrobiia > Acidimicrobiales > Ilumatobacteraceae > VFMC01. The sequence continues at coordinate 41,963 of JANYDH010000064.1, forward strand.
ACTCCGTCGGCCAGATGTGGCGAGCGTTCGATCTGATGGTGCAGCGCGCCGCCAGTCGTGATGTGCACGGTGGCAAGTTGCAGGACAAGCAGTTCATCCAAGGGTTCATCGCCGACAGTTACATCGACATCCAGTCGGCGCGGTTGATGACCATTCACGCCGCCGAAAAGATCGATCAAGGGTTGCAGGCGGCGCGTACCGACATCTCGGCGATCAAGGTGTATGTGCCCGCCGCCTACAGCCGTGTTGTCGATCGGGCGATCCAGGTCTGGGGAGCGGCTGGCGTTTCGAACGACCTACCGTTGGCCGGCATGTACATGGGGGCGCGCACGTTGCGGATCGCTGATGGTCCCGACGAAGTGCACAAGATCCTCATTGCCAAGCACGTTCTCGGGCAATACGCCAAGGGTGAGGGGTGGGACTTCGGCAACTGATCGACCGACTTGCATGGGCGTTCAGGATCTGGCTTGACTCGGCGCATACACATGCCGATAGACGTCCGTGCGGATGCGGCGGCTTCTTCCTTGGTTCTTGATTCCTGGGTTGATCGTGGTGGCCGCTGCGTGCCTGATCTTGTCGCAAGCCTCGCAACGTGGACGATCGGAGGCGGTCCACCTTGCGCTCGCGAGCCAACGAGCACAGCTGATCACTCATGCCGATCAGTTGATCTCCGCGCGCAACGCTCAGTTGCTCGAACTCGACGCGTTCGCGACGGTGCCACCGCCGTTCAAGGGGCTTCGGCACGCCGCCGCGCCATATGCGCCGAAGACCGATCGTGTCGAGGTGTTGTCCGGCCTCAAGTCTGACGAGGGTCCAGCGTCCGACGCGGCTCACGCGTTGCGTTCCGTCGATGGCGTGCCGATTGCTGTGGTCGATGCGTTGCGACCGCTCGACGAATCGGTGCGAGATCAGCTTCAGCAGGGTGCCGTACGTTTCCTCGAGCCGGGAGTGTATGCCGAAGCCCAATCGTGGGCGAACCAGCAGCGGCCGGAGGCGGAACGATTGACCAATGAGACCACCGCTGCGCTACTGGCTCTCGCTGATCGTCCGCCGTATTGGCAGACGCGTGAATTTCTTGCCTTTGCCGCTGTCCTCGCGGTCGTGTCGATCGGCGGAGGGCTCCTCGGCGTGTGGCGTGTATCCACCGCCACTCGCAAGCTGGGAGACCAAACGAGTGAGGCCAAGCGTGAGGCCGACCGCATGAGCGAACGCGCCGAGCATCTGCGCCTGCTGATCTCACTAGGCCGTCGCCTATCGAGCGATGCCGAGCCTGGCACGGTTGCCGCGTCGCTGGTGGCCGAAACTCGACAGTTGTTGGTGCCAGATTCGGCAATTCTTGCGCTGATGCGCGAAGGCCGATTGGTTCCGGTGGCCGCTCAGGGGTCGCTCGTGCCGGCATCGGTCGCTCTCCAGGAAGGCGTCGGGGGCAGGGCTGCCGAGACCGGGGTGCCCGTTCGGATGGTCGTTCAATCAGACCCGATGTTTCCCGCCGCTACAGGGCCGTTGTCGTTGTTGGCGGTACCGCTCGTGCACGACGGCAGAGTGGCCGGCGTCTTGGTGGCAGGCTCGCCCGGCTCGCAGCCGTTCGACCAGGACGACGAGGTGGTGTTGGGACTCGTCGCAATGATGGGTGCTGGAGCCTTGCGCGTTGCCGAGCGATATGGAACGACGCTTGCCCTCGCGATGCACGACCCACTGACCGGCCTGGGCAATCGGCGCCGACTTGACCACGATCTCGGTGCGCTGTCGCCCGCATCCTCGGCCGCGCCGGCCTCATTTTTGATGATCGACATCGATCACTTCAAGATGTTCAACGATCGATTCGGGCATCCCGCCGGCGACGAACTGCTGCGCTCGGTTGGCGGCGCCATCGCCGGGGCGTTACGTCGTGCCGATGTGGCATACCGGTTCGGCGGTGAGGAGTTCAGCGTGCTCCTCCCCGACACAGAGGTCCACACGGCGACTGCGGTCGCCGAACGGGTTCGCCTGGCCGTGCGTTCAGTCGTGCCCGCCAGCGGAGGCCCACCGGTCACTGTTTCGGTCGGCGTTTCGACAGTGCAGGGGATCGTCGTGCCGGCAGAGCTGGTCGGATCGGCTGACCGGGCGCTGTTCGAGGCAAAGCGTGGTGGTCGCGATCGGGTTGTCGTCGCCGGCCTCCATGCGAAGCTGAGCGCCACCGGTTGAGGTTCAGCGCCGCTCGCCCGCGGTGAGCCATCAGCGCGGAGTGACGCGAGTACGTGATGGCGTGCCGACATGAACCGTGCTGTGATTGCAGCGGCAAGGTCTGGAACCTCGTCTTGAACGTGCATCCACGGTACGGCTGTCATGCTGTGTAGGCGCAGCAAGGGGGAGACATGACCGACTACTCGAACAACGCAACACGTCGCGACCGACGTGAAGCAGTACTCCGTGAACACATGGAGTCCGAGAACCGCCACGACTTGGATGCAACCATTGGGACATTCTCGCACCCCCGCTACGAACTGATGGCCGACCGTCGCCAGGTGCTGGGCGGGGAGGCATCATGACCGAGCGTCACGCACGCGCGCTGTCGGCCGAATCTGCAGGAGATGCCCCGGGGCGGTCGAGGCTGGATGGGCGGCGAATCCTCGTGGTCGGCGGAGGACAGCGGGTGGTTGATCCCGTCACAGACCCAGTCGGCAACGGCCGGGCGATGTCGTTGTTGTTTGCACGCGAAGGCGCACACGTGGTCGTGGCCGACCGGGATGTCCTCAGCGCAGAGCAGACCGTCGCGATGATCACCGCCGCGGGTGGTCTCGCGCACGCGATCCAGGCCGACATCTCGCGTGAAGACGACGTACAAGCAATGGTAGAGGAGGCTCGGGTCGCGCTCGGCGGATTGGACGGGCTGATGTTGAACGTCGGTATCGGCGTCGGCGACCTGAACCTGGAGGGCACCCGCGTACCCGATTGGGACACCACCATGGCGGTCAATCTTCGCGGACCGATGCTGTGCTGTCGCGAGGCGTTGCCAGTGCTCGACGATGGGGCGGCGGTGGTATTCGTGTCGTCGATCGCGGGGCTGCAGGCCGGATCACGACTCGTCGCCTACGACGCGTCGAAGGCTGGGCTGGCTGGCCTGATGCGCCATGTGGCGTTGGAGGGTAGCCGACGCGGCATTCGGGCCAACACGGTGGTGCCCGGCCTCGTCGACACGCCACTCGGGCGTGCCGCGAGTGGTGGCCGACCATCGCGCGATCGCACGCGGATCCCATTTGGACGGATGGCGACCGGCTGGGAGGTGGCGTACGCCGCGTTGTTCTTCATGTCCGACGAGAGCGTGTACATCACCGCTCAAACACTCGCAGTGGACAGTGGCCTGAGCGGCATCTGACTCTGCCTTGCGACCACAGTTGTGCTCGGTCAGTTCGGCTCTGCGCGTAGTGTGCTCAGAGGCGAAACCAGGAGGTACTCGTGGAACGAATTGCGTGTTCGTGGTGCCAGGTTCAAAACGAGACGAGCCGCACCAGTTGCGAAACGTGCGGTGCTCCTCTCGACGTTGCCGCGCTGGTCACCGACTCGGGGTGGCGAGAAGCTCCCCGGTTGCGCGACATGGCCGAGTTCACATTCGGAACCTCCACCTGCCAGGTCGAGGGCGAGATCGTGCCGGTGGCCGAGGTCAACCTCGGGCAAGGCGATGCGATCTTCTTCGAGCATCACGTCCTGCTGTGGAAGGAGGAGAACGTTCCGATCACGGCGATGAACACGGCGAACAGGTCCTTCGGCGGGATGCCGTTTGTCGTGACGATCGCTCAAGGACCGGGCCGTGTTGCTGTGTCTCGCGATGCTCCCGGCGAGATGGTCGTGCTGCCGCTGCACCCGTCGATGGAGATCGACGTGCGTGAACATGCGTTCCTGGCAGCATCGTCGTCGATCAGTTTTTCCTTCATGCGGATCAAGGGATTGGCCAATCTTCTGCATGGTGGCAATGGCATGTACATGGACCGGTTCATCACCCAAGGAGTGCCCGGGCTGCTGTTGCTGCACGGCAACGGCAACGTGTTCGAGCGGCTGCTTGCTCCCGGCGAGAAGATCTTGCTCGAGCCCGGCGCGTTCTTGTTCAAAGACTCGACGGTGCAGATGAACGCGGTGCAGCTGCCCGTCAAGGTCGGCCTCCTGCGTCGTGGCATGTACCTCGCAGAGATGGTCGGTCCGGGGCGAATCGGGATTCAATCGATGTACGTTCATCACGGGAGCGACTGATGTCGATGCTGCCTCCTCCCACGCTGGCCGACTTGCCTACCTCGAGTTACGCCTGCCCATATTGTCGCCTTGCCAGTGATGCAACAGCCCGGTCGTGTCCGCATTGCGGAGCGCCGATCGACATCAGAGAGCACGTCAGCCGCTCGGGCTGGGAGAGCCAGCCCGCGATCAAGGACATGGCCCGCATCCAGTTCGGCCAGAGTGTCTGCCAGGTTTCCGGCAAGTACGTACCGGCGGCTGAAGTACGCCTTGGGGCTGGTGAGGGCATTTACTTCTCGCATCACCAACTCTTATGGGCAGACACCCAGGTGACACTCGGCAACCAGCCGTTGAAGGGCGCGTGGAACCGAAAGATGGCAGGGCTGGATGTTGTCATGATG
>JANYDH010000095.1 GCA_025359865.1 Actinomycetes bacterium
GTGACGACGGCTTCAAGGGCATGGCCATGGCCTACGATGTCAACGAGTTCGCCACCTCTGTGAAACCGTTCGTGCTCCGTCAGCTTGCGGCGACAGCCGACTGCGTTCTGTACCTCGACCCGGACATCTTCGTGTACGCCCGTCTCGATCCATTGATTGAGGCCACCGTTCAAGCGGGCTGGTCCTTGACGCCGCATTGTCTCGAACCAATGCGGCGCGACGGTACAGGGCCAACCGAACGGGAAATCATGGCTGCTGGTGTATTCAACCTGGGCTACATCGGCGTCACAAACCGTGCGCGAGACTTCCTCGACTGGTGGGCAGAGCGGCTCCGACGGGACGCTCTGATCGACCCGTCGAACCAACTCTTCACGGACCAGCGCTGGATTGACCTCGCTGTTCCGATCTATCTGCCGCACATCGAACGCAGTCCTTCGTACAACGTGGCGTACTGGAACGTCGACCAGCGAGAGCTGTGGCGAGATGGCGACACGTACATGGTCGGCGAGGAGCCGCTGCGCTTTTTTCATTTCTCCGGCTACGACCCGAACGAACCGTCCTGGCTCAGCAAGTACCAACCCGACCGCCCTAGAACGCTGCTCAGCAACCATCCTGTACTTGCGGAACTCTGCAACTCGCCTACCCGGAGGTTGCTGTCGGCGAGCTCGAGCGCTTCCTCGACTGGGTTTCGGTCTCCGGCGGCGACGAGGTACCGGAGATCAGCTTGCTCGGCCGGCCAAACATCGATCAGTGGCAGCCACCCGGGGCTCATGCCGACGACGGGACTCGCGACCCTCATGGCGTCGACATCATCGGCTATCTGAAGGCCGAACTAGGCGTCGGGGAGGCTGGACGGCTGGTGCAGTGTGCACTACAAGCGGCCGACGTTCCAGCGAACACGATCGCCTGCCGAGGTACAACGAGTCGTGTCGGCCGAGTTCAGCGCTGATGGCTCCAAGATAGTGACCGGCAGCTTCGATGGCACGGCCAAGATCTGGGACGCAACGACCGCTGCCGAAATTGCGAGGATCACCGGGCGCAGCGACATCGTGGTGTCCGCTGTATTCAGCCCTGGTGACGCCCGGGTTGTCACCGCAAGTTTCGACGGCACCGCAGAGATTTGGGACATCTCGACGGGTTGATCATGACCTCGACGTGTTCGACGCCGGTATTCGACGAGTCGTGGATGGGCGTGTAGTACGACGAACATCGCGCAGCGACGTACCCGTTACGGCGCGCCGGGTAGTTCTCCCCATCCCGCGCCCGCACTCGGCGGGCCATACTGCTGAGATGGAACCCGTGTCGTTCTCGACGTTGATCCGCCCTGAGATCGAGCTCTGCTGGGGGTCGATGACTGATACCGGCAAGGTAAGACAGTTGAACGAAGATTCGATGTTCGCTGAGCCGGGCGTATTCGTCGTCGCTGACGGCATGGGCGGTCATGCTGCTGGTGATGTTGCGAGTCGGCTCACGATCGAGGCCTTCTCGGTGATCGTCACGGGTGGACCACTGGAGTTGTCGGCCATCGCCGAGGTAGTCAGCGATGCCAACCGTCGTGTCCGCGACCACGCGCAGTCGAATGGTTTGGAGGGGATGGGTGCGACGGTGGTGGGAGCGCTTCTGGTCGACAACGCAGGTGAGGATTCCCTTGTGGTGTTCAACGTCGGCGACGCACGCTGCTATGCGTTGGTCGACGGTCGACTCTCACAGCTCACGACGGACCACTCGCTCGTGCAGGAGATGGTCAACCAAGGCGAGCTACTCGCCGAGTTGGCGCGTACACATCCGCAGCGAAATGTGGTAACACGGGCGATCGGCATCGAGCCAGTCGTGGCGGCAGATTTCGTGATCGCCCCTCGCGAGGGTTCGATGAAGCTCTTGCTGTGCTCCGATGGTGTGCATGGTGAGCTCTCCGATGACCGAATTGCCGAGTTATTGGCGGCACCGGACGATCCGCAGGACATCGCCCAATCGATCATCGACGAGGTGCTACTGGGGCGGGCTGCCGATAATGCGACGGCCGTGGTGATCAATGTCGTTCGACCTCTGCAACCAGAATTTCGCCCCGCTGAGGAGGGGATCGAGGTAACTGGGCCAAGGCCGACAGTGGTAGTACCGCGACAAACGAATGAAGTGAGCGAGCCGCTGCTTCCACCGCTACTGTCGATCTTGCCGCCGCCTGCGACTGAGGCGCCGGCCGAGTTGCCCTCTCAGGTGGAGTTGCCCTCCCAGGTGGAGTTGCCCTCCCAGGTGGAGGTGCTGGTGCCGTCGACATCGCCAGCCTCACCGGAGTTGCTCGAGTTACCTCCTGTTGGGCTGATCGATAGTGTGCCCGCTACCGCTGACGTAACCGAGAGCGGCAGCTCGAACACCCTGATCGATGATGTACCGACGTGACAGCCACAACCCCGCACTCCGATTCCGAACCATCCAGCGTTGTGGCGTTCACCTCGTTTCGTGTCGGTCGGGGGATCGGGCTCGTTACGGCGACGATGCTCGCTCTACTGGACCCCGCCAACGGTCTGCTCGGCGAGCAGTTGTGGGACCTGGTCGAACACGGTGCCGACGTCGACGGGCTACTCGAGTCGCTGTCGGCGACTGGGCTTCGTTCGCTCGGTTCCTTTGCTCTGGCGCAGTTCGAAGGTGATGCCGTCAGGGTGGTGGTCCGCGGCGATGCGGTTGCCGAACTGGGTGTTGACCAGACCGCGGCAGACGGCCAGTCGATGCAGGTGACTGCACACGGTGTTCGCACGTGGGTAGAACGGGTGATCCCGAACGTTTCAGCGGTGACATTGCGCCTAGGGGACACGAGTATGGTTTCGTTGCCGTTCCGATTACAGCGCGGAATCGTGCCAGCGGACCTCCTTTCTCGTGGACTTGGCATCGCGGTCGAATTGCAGAAAGCCGACCTCTCGTGGGTCGAACACTTCGATGCTGATGAAGTAATTGCGTCCAAGGCGGCGATACCGACGCCTGCAATACCGGTGGGCGTCGACCCCGATCATACGATTGCTGCACGCGAGTTCGACCGGCAACGCTCGGTCTACTTCGAAGATGAGCAGCCGGTACCCAGGGGGACCGCTTCACCAGCACCGGCACCAGCGGTTGCGCCGGGTCCGGTG
>JANYDH010000096.1 GCA_025359865.1 Actinomycetes bacterium
GAACCCGCGCCGAAGCCGAAGCCGAATGCTACCGGGGCACTCTCCTGCAGGCCGCACACACAGGCATCAGCGACGGAGTCACTGGCGAGGTTCATCACCCTCGCCACTGACCGCGGCGTGAAGGCACCGGACGGTCTACGCGTGTACCTGTACAAAGCACTCGCACCAGGCTCCGAAAGCGGACGCGATGCGCAGCTCGAGAAGTGGATGGCCCGACACAGCCTGACGCTCGCGGAACTCGACCGGGAACGCCACGCGGACATCGACCGGCGACTCGGTCTGAAACTTGATGGTTCGCCGCTGGCGGCGAGCACGACCAACCGGATCCGCATCGTCACCTGCGCCTCAATCCAAGCAGCGATCGAGGCGGGTGCGGTTCCAGTGGACGTCTGGCCGCAACGGTCCGAGAGCCGGGCACGGCGAAAGGTCGCCCGCACGCGCAAGGTTGATGTCCGCACACTGCCCGGCCCGGCTGTCATGGCGGCAGCCATCGACGCGATCGTGACCAAACAACCCGGCAGCAAGACCTACAGGGTGATGACCGCAGTCGCCTACTACGCCGGCCTACGACCATCCGAAATCATCATGCTCCGCGTTCGATCCGCCGAACTGCCGGCCGAAGGGTGGGGCCGAATCGAGGTCACCGAAGCAGACATCTCCTTCGACGAACCGGGCGAACCCAAAACCGGACCGCGCAGTGTGCCGATTCCACCGGTGCTCGTCACGATCCTGCGCGAATGGACCGATGAGAACAATCTGACAGCGCCCGACAGGCTGCTGTTCCGGACCAGAAGCGACACCCGGCCGAGCGGATCGAACTGGGCGCGGGCATGGCCCCGCACCCTCGAAACGGACGGTCAGAAACCGATGCGCGTCTACGACTGCCGACACGCCGCCGCGACCACATGGCTGCGCGCCGGCATGTCCCTCGCCGAAACAGCACGCCGACTCGGGCACAGCGTCGAAACACTCGTCTCCACCTACGTCGGCGCCCTCGACGACGAAGAACACATCGCCAACCAGAGAATCGACACGATCCTCAGATAGCTACAGAACGGTCTTCGCTGACCTGTCGCAGGTTCGAAGTAGTCGCCACCTGAACTGTAACTGTCGCTCCGTTACCTTCCATTACATTTCGGCGGGCTTCAGGCCGGGCACCCCGACGATTGCATCGGCGCTGTTTCTAGTTGCTCCGCGCTCGCCCGGCGAGATTCGTGCCCGTCTGGATCTGTGCCGTCGTCGGATTGCACTTCTTCCCGCTCGCCTCGATGCTCTGCGCTCCCTTATCCGCTGGCTGGGCGTGACCATCACCACTGTGTCCATTGCGGGACTGCTCGCCGGCGTGTTCAGCGACATCGCCCCGAGCACAGCGACCGGAACCGGCGCTGGAGTTGCGCTGCGGCGAGGTGCAGTAGGGGCAGTTGAGCTTGCCGGAATAGAGCAGGCAGCGGATCGTAACGACACGACACGACTGCCGCACACGGCACTGATCCGAACCTACTCAGTCGGCGTCCCCCTCTCAAGCGTGATTCGATCGTGCTGGCGTTCTACGAAGAGCTCGGCGAACGAGCGATTGCCTACCTCCTCCGCCGTCGATGCCGGCCCACACCCGCCACGTCAGGAGAACGACTTGCCGCAGCCGCAGCTTCGTTGGGCGTTGGGGTTGTCGACGCTGAAGCCCGCTCCCTGGATGCCGTCGCTGTAGTTGAGGGTGGCGCCGGTCAGGTGCTCGGCACTGGAGGCATCGACTTTGACCAACACGGTCCCGAAAGTGGCGACCTGGTCGTCGGGGTTGGTGTCGGGGTCGAAGAACATCTCGTACGAGAAGCCGGAGCAGCCGCCGGCCTTCACTGCTACTCGGAGTCCGAGTTGTTCGTCGGCTCCTTCCTGGGCGATGAGTTGGGCGATCTTGATGACTGCTTCCCCGGAGAGGGTGAGCACTGGTCTCGTGGATTCGGTGGTGGTCATAGCAGGTTGCTCCCTGATTGGTTGTGATCGTCCGACGATGCGGCAGCCATGGCAAGTTCTTGGCTCTGGTGCAGGCGTTTGAAGGCGGGCCCCAGGTCGGCGCCCGCTTCGGTGAGGAGTTGACGGATGCTGCACACGGCGAGTTCGACTGGTGGGATCGTGTCGGTAACGATCCGATCGGCCAGTCGTGCGAACGCCTGGGCGGCCGGAGCGTCCGGGTCGCCCAGCGCAGCAGGTTCGCCGATGTCACCGCCGAGTGAGACTGCGGGATCGAGCGGGATCGACCCGAGGAGATCGACGCCGAGTTGTTGCGCGAGCCGTTCGCCGCCACCATCGCCGAACACGGCGTGGCGGGTTCCGTCGGCGCCGATGGTGGCGCTCATGTTCTCGATGACGCCGGCGACGCGCAGGTGCCCTTTGCGGGCCATGTCGGCTGCGCGGGCCGCGACCTTCTGCGCTGCGAGCGCTGGGGTGGTGACGATGATGACGTCCGTGCGGGGCAGCATTCGGGCGAGGCCCATCTGGATGTCGGCGGTGCCTGGTGGCATGTCGATCAAGAGATAGTCGAGGGCACCCCAGTCGACGTCTTCGATGAAGTGCTGTACGGCCCGGTTGAGCATGAGGCCGCGCCACATGATCGCCTCGTCCTCTTCGGCGCCGGTGATCGAGCCCATCGACACGACCTTGACGAGCCCTGACCCGATGCTTCGTTCGAGGGGCGCGAATCTGGCTTTGCCGGTGTCGGTGCTGCGAGCGACGACGGTGCCTTCGACATCGAGCATGCGGGGAATCGAGAACCCGCCGATGTCGGCGTCGAGCACGCCGACGGTGAGGCCCCGTTGCGCGAGAAGGGCAGCCAGATTGACCGTGACCGACGACTTCCCAACGCCGCCCTTTCCGGACGCGATGGCCACGATTCGACAGGTCGGCGGGATCGTCGTCGCAGGCGCATGTTCTTGAACCTTCCGGCGGGCACGGGACATGACGTTGCGCTTCTGTTCGGGCGTCATCTCACCGAAGTGGACCCGCACTGCTGCCACGCCAGGGAGGGTGCCAACCCGGATCTTGACGTCCTTCATGAGTTGGGCCCGCAGTGGGCAGCCGGCGGTGGTCAACGCGACCGTGATCGCGACGCTGTGGTCGACGTCGATGTCGATGCGTTGGACCATGCCGAGGTCGACGATGTTGTCTCCGAGTTCGGGGTCGATCACTCCCCGCAACACGTTGGCGATGGCTGCCTCGGCTGGTGGTCCAACGGTCCGTCTCGGAGCCATGGTCACGACCTCTGCCGGGAGG
>JANYDH010000105.1 GCA_025359865.1 Actinomycetes bacterium
TAGCTCGAGCCCCCTGGGCGGGGCTCGAGCTACCAAACGCTGAGATGGACGGGTGCCAGCTGAGCTAGGGGTGAGGCTCGTGGTGCATGCGGATCTGGCAGATGCTCATGAGGGCGCCCCTTGCGCGGTTGGCCGCTCTGACCGGCCACGCGTCCCCGTTGTCATCGGCGACCTTCAGTGCTGATGGCAGCCGGATCATCACCACAAGTGAGGACGAAACCGCCAAGATCTGGGATGTGACGGTGCTCTGACCGGTCTGACTCGGAGACTGCGATCAAGAACCGTTACTTGCCGGCGGCCCGCAGCAGCGCTTTCTGGCGGGCGGCGGCTTCAGCGGTGGCGGCAGCAACGTCGACGGTGATGCACCGGCCGGCACGCACGACCTCTCGGCCGGCGATCAGGACATCACTCACCGAACGACCGTCGGATGCCCAGACCAGCTGGAGTACAGGGTCAGGACTGCGTGGAATCCACTGAGGTCCGCTGGTGTCGTGCACGACCACGTCTGCTTGTTTACCGGCGTCGAGGGATCCGATCCGGTCGTGCATCCCGAGCGCTTCTGCTCCGCGAATCGTGAGCAATTCGAGCGCATGGTGCGCGGTCAACGTGAACGGGTCGAGTTCAGCGTCACGCGCCAGGCCGATGAACAGCGAAGCGGCACGGAGCGCATCAATGGCATCACCGGCGTTCTCGGCGTCGCAGCCGATCGCCAAGCGCGCACCTCGCCTGAACAACTCGCCATACCGACCGCCGACCGTGACGCCTTGTGCCAAGCGAAGATATGCCCACGGGCACGAGGCGATGGCTGTGCGAGTGCGCAGTACCGTCTCGACTTCATCGTCGTCGAGATGAACGGCATGGCCGAGCAACACGTGGGCGCCGAGCACTCCCAACCGGTCGAGGTGGATCAGTGGCCTGACACCGGTGCGTTCCAGGTACGCAGTCGCGTCGCCGCGGTGCGGCGACATGTGCAGCGTGAGGCCCGTCGCGTGCTCGCGTGCGAGCGCAGAGGCACCCACAACCAGCTCATCGGTCATCAGGTCATGGCCCACCAGGGTGACCCAGCCCTCGACCAAGCCACCGCTCGGGTACCGCTCCACAAGATCACGCATCCGGTCGATCACCTCGTCGGCCGGCGCGGCCTGCGGGCCATCGCCGACGTCCCAACCCCATCGTCCGATCGTGCCGCGCGCCCCGAGTTCGGCCATCGCGGCAGCGACCTGTTCAGGGTGGGCGACGGTGCCGGCCTCGACCGTGCACGTGATCCCGTTACCGACGGCCTCCACCAGCGACAGGGTTGCCGATAGGTGGTCGTCGCCAGCCGTATGCGCGGCATGGATGGGCACTGCCCAACCAAAGATCGCCTCCTGCGAATCGATGTTGTCGGGGATGCACGACCGCACCAACCGGTCACCGGTGAGATGTTGATGTGCGTTGATGTAGCCAGGGGTCACGATTGAGTTAGGCGTGCCGATGACCGTGGCATCGGGGAACTGCTCGCGCAGCGACGTCCACGTGCCGACCGCACTGATCGTCGCGCCATCGACAGCGACCGCACCATGGTCGATCACCTCGCGCCTGGCGTTCATGGTGACGACGTGTCGGCCGCGTATCAGGATCTGAGTCACGCTATATGCTCGCACTTATGGAAGCGGTCCTCACCTCCAATCCGGCGCTTACCGGGTACTGGTATGCGCTGGCGCGGTCGGTCGAGGTGCAGAATGCTCCCAAATCGGCGCGGCTGTTGGGTCGTGACGTGGTGCTGTGGCGGGGGCCGACGGGCGAAGTCATCGCTGCCCCCGACCGTTGCCCGCATCGCGAGGCACCGCTGACTCTGGGCGTTGTCAATGAGGGATGCCTGATCTGTCCATACCATGGATGGACCTTTGGTGCCGACGGTCGCTGCGTCGCCGTCCCGTCCGCCGGCGAGGGGGTGCCGCCCCCGCCTCGGGCTCATCTGGACACGTACCACGCGACCGAACGGTATGGGTTGGTGTGGGTGTGCCTTGGCGAGCCCGTGGCTGCTATCGCGTCCATCGACCAGGACGACGACCCTGCGTTCCGGCGCATCAACACCCCGGTCGACGTCTGGAAGACGTCGGCTACACGGATGACCGACAACTTTCTCGATGTCACTCACTTTCCCTTCGTGCACACCGGGACCTTCGGGATCGCGCAGGACACACAGGCGACCAGGGTGGAACTGTGCGAACTCGACGACGAGTTCCACGGCTATCGCTATCAGGTGACGGCCAACAACCACAGCGTCGGCATGCTCGCCAGCGGGCAAGACAGCGCGGTGGTGTACCGCACGATGACCTCCGGGTTCGCCCTGCCGTTCACCGTCCGCAGCACCATTGCCTATGACACCGGCTTGCAGCACATCTTGTTGTTGCTCTCCACACCGATCGACGATGTCACGTCGTATTTCACGTTCGTCGTCTGGCGTAACGACGATTTCTCGCAATCGGCTGAGGAGATCATCCGCTTCGACCTCGCGATCGGGGCCGAGGACAAACTGATGCTCGAACGCGTGCCCGGGGTGCTGCCCCTCGACCAGACGACGCTGGTCAACGTGCAGGCCGACAGGTGCTCGGTCGAGTGGCGTCGGCAGCTGAGCGCGTTGATGATGGCGACCTGAGTCTGCGATGACGACCAACGAGACCAACCGGGCCAACCGGGCCAACCGGACCAACGAGCAGCCCGACGTCGGCCGTCGTGCCCATGTGCGCATCGAGGGCGTCGGCAAGGTCTTTCAGCGGCGCGGCCAGATCACCGAGGCGTTGCGTGACGTTGACCTCGACATTGCGGAGGGCGAGTTCATCAGTTTGCTCGGCCCTAGCGGATGCGGCAAGAGCACGTTGTTGCGGATCATCGGCGGGCTCGTTTCGAACGACACCGGTGTGGTGACAGTTGCCGGGGCCACACCGGAGACAGCCCGCGAGGCCAAGCAGTTCGGATTGGTTCCGCAGGCACCGGCTCTGCTTCCCTGGCACACGGTCGCGAAGAACGTCCGGTTTCTGACCGACCTGCACACGTCGTCTGCGTCTGCCGCCGGTTCACAAACCGTACTCGGCAGTGCAGAGATCGACGGACTGCTCGCGGCCGTGGGGTTGGGGTCCTTCCACGACGCACTGCCTCACGAACTGTCGGGTGGAATGCAACAGCGTGTGTCGCTCGTGCGGGCGTTCGCGTTGGGTGCGCCGATCCTCTTGATGGACGAGCCCTTCGCCGCCTTGGATGAAATCACCCGCTCGGACATGCGTTACCTCCTCCTCGACCTGTGGCAACGATCGGGGGCCACAGTTGTCTTTGTCACTCATTCCGTCACAGAAGCCGTCATCTTGTCCGATCGCGTGGTGGTGATGGCACCGCGTCCGGGCCGAGTGGTGACGGTCGAGGACGTGTCGCTTGCCCGTCCGCGATCGCCCGAGATGGAAGACGATCCTGTGTTCCACGAACACGTCAGTCGTTTACGTACCCATCTTCGAGAGTCGCACAGCGCATGACTGGTCGCTCGCTCACTCATCGTTCGTTGACTCGTCGTCTTGCCCGCCTTGGTGCTCCCGTGTTCGGCGTCGTCGGGTTCCTGGTTTCGTGGCAGGTTCTCGTTCGCGCGTTCGGAACCCCGAAGTACCTGTTACCGCAACCATCCGACATCCTCCGCCACATTGGCTCCGACCCGGGCTTCTATCTTCGCAACGCGCGAACCACACTGTGGGAGGCAACGCTCGGGTTCTTGCTCGCGTTCGTGACAGCGCTCACCGTCGCCACGCTGATGGCGCATTCGCGATTCATCGACCGAGCGTTACAGCCGATGGCTGTGCTCATCCAAGTAACCCCGATCATCGCGTACGCCCCGGCCATCGTGGTGTGGCGCGGATTCGGGCTCGAGCCGATCCTGATCGTCACGGCGTTGGTGTGTTTCGTACCGTTTCTCTTGAACGGCGTCAGCGGGTTGCGCTCGGTCGATCCGAACCTGCTGGAACTGGCACATTCGGTACACGCGACCAGGCGCGAGATCTTTCTACGGCTCCGTCTGCCATCGGCGCTGCCGTTCCTGTTCTCGGCGGCCCGAATCGCCGTAGGTTTGGCCCTGATCGGAGCAGTACTCGGCGAGTTCTTCGCCGGTGTCACCGGTGGGCTTGGCTACGCGGTCAAAGTTGCGCAGGCCCATGTGCTGCCGTTGCAACTTTGGGGGAGCATCTTCGTACTCGGTTTTCTCGGAGCCAGCGCCACGCTCGCAATCGGCGCTGTCGAACGGGTAGCGCTTCGCTGGCACAGTTCGCAACGCCACTGATCTAGTCTCCTACCGATCATCTCCACGACGCTTTGCGTCAACGAAAGGGAATCTCCCGATGCACACCACCCGCCACACGACTCGCCACACCACTGCTCGCCACCGTACGGCGTTCGCCGCCACGGTCGCCCTCGTCGCACTCACTGCTGCGGCATGCAGCAGCGACAAGAAGTCCGATACGGCAACCACCGCAGCGGCCGCATCGACCGCTGTGCCGGCTGATACGAGCGGTGCCCAACCCACCAATGCTCCGACCGGCGACACGTCCCTCGGCGACACAGGTGTCACGGCAGCGGGTATTAGTGCCGAGCGGTGTGCTGCCAACAAGGCGGTCGGCAAGATCACGTACCTGTCCAGTTTCGACTTCGCCGCGGCGGCATCGATCGTCGACGTGGTCGTGGCCAAAGAGAAGGGGTACTTCGACAAGATGTGTCTCGACGTCGAGTTGAAGCCCAGCTTTTCGACCGCCAACTACTCGCTCGTTGCCAGCAACCAGGCCCAGTTCTCATCCGCCGGTTCGTACACCGAGATCCTCAACTACTCCAAGGATGGAGCGTCGTTCGTAGCGTTGGCGGATTATGGCAAGACGCCGATCGAGGCGCTCGTGGTCAAAGATGCGGCGGTGAAGGATCTGTCCGAACTGAAGGGTGCCACCATCGGCGTGAAGGGTGACATCCCGCCCTCGATCGTGGCCATGCTCACATCGGCGGGTCTCGTGCGCGGTAAGGACTACAAAGAGGTGCTGCTCGATGGCTTTGATCCAGTGGCACAGCTCAGCCAGGACATCGATGCATTGCCCGTGTACAAGTCGAACGAGCCGGGCCAACTCGACGCTGCCAGCGTGAAGTACAAGATGTTTGATCCGACCGACTTGAAGATCCCTGGCACGTTCGGCCTGCTCTACACGTCCAGCGATTTCGCCAAGGCGAACCCCACTGCCACCGAAGACTTCATCCGGGCTGCACTGCACGGTATGGAAGACGCCATCGCCGATCCCGCCGCTGCGGTCAAGATGTCGATCAAGCTGATCGACGCCGCCGGTAACCAGAACTTCCTGAGCGAGCAGGGCGAGACCTACCGCTGGACGCAGGAACTGGCCGAGGTGAAAAAGGGTACGCCGTCGGGCCCCGTCGGTCTCATCGATCCTGCAGTGTTGGAAGCCGAGGTCGCCGCGTATGTCGCTGCTGGCTCCCTGAAGGAGAAGCCGAATATGGACGGAACCTATGATGCAGCGCTGGCCGCATCACTGTTCGGTAGCGATGGAAAGGTGATCTGGCCGGCGGGCTGAGATCCGAGCCACCTTGCGATGCTTGCCTTGGTGCAACGCGCGTTCGGTGGGCCCGATGTGTTCACGTTCGACGACGTTGCCGACCCGGTGCCAGCACCGGGGGAGCTGCTTGTACAAGTTCGTGCCTGCGGGCTCAACCGACTTGATCTCCTGCAGCGAGCGGCCCCACTGGCGCGGGGTTTCTCGCTGCCGCACATCGCAGGACTGGACGTGGCCGGGGTCGTGGTCGGCCACGGTGCCGGCCTCGATGATGCCGCGCCAGCGATCGGCAGCCGTGTACTGGTCGACCCCGTCTCCACATGCGGTCGTTGTGACCGGTGCATCGCAGGGCACACGCCGTACTGCGAACAGTTGCGCACCGTCGGGTCGACCCGGCCAGGCGGTTTTGCCGAGCTCGTGGCGGTACCTGCTGCGCATGCGTACCCCATTCCGGTAGGGATGAACTACGTGGAAGCAGCGGCGCTTCCGGTGCCGTACATCACGGCGTGGCACGCGCTCATGGTGGCGGGGAAGCTTCGCCCCGGCGAGACCGTGCTGATCAATGGTGCAGGTGCCGGTGTGTCGATTGCGTTGATCCAGTTCGCGAAGGCCGCCGGCGCCACCGTCATCGGCACGATCCGCGGTGCAGCACGCACGGCCCGTGCGGTGCAGGTAGGTTGCGACCATGTGATTGATTGTGTGACCGACCATGTGACCGGCCATGACGTCGACGACATCGCTTCGTCGGTCGTGCGTCTCACCGGCGGCCGTGGCGTCGACCTGGCCGTCGATCATGTCGGACCTGCCTTGTTCGAGGCGACGATCAACTCGCTCGCGATCTGCGGTCGGATGGTGTTCTGCGGTACGACCACCGGGGTACGCGCGGAGTTCGATCTTCCGGCCGTGTATCACTGGGGTCGAACACTCATCGGCGCCGGTGGATATCACCCATACGAGTTCGTCGACATGCTTGCTGCGGTGGCGAAACACGACCTTCGCCCGGTGATCGACTCGGTTCGCCCGTTCCGCGAGCTGCCGCAGGCGCTCGCCCGGATGGAGGCCGGCGGGTTCTTCGGTCGTCTCATCGTGGAGATGTGACGCGGACGGGCTTTCGGGGTCACGCCCGACGTGCGTGAGCGTCGAGCACATGTGCCAGCACCGCTGTGACGTGTTTGGCGGAGGGAACGTGGAGGTATTCGTTCGGGCCGTGGGCGTTGCTGCCCGGTCCGAGCACACCGGTGACCACGAACTGGGCCCCTGGGAACATTTTCGCAAGCATGCCCATGAAGGGAATCGAGCCACCTTCGCCGAATGCCCGAGAGGGCAGCCCAAATGTGGCTTCGGAGGCATCACGCAGCGCATGTTGTAGCCAGGGTGCGAAGCTCGGTGCGTTCCAGCCGTCCGCGTGGTGGGGATGAGTCAGGGTGACCCGGGCACCGTATGGCGGATCGGCAAGCAGTACACGCTCGAGCGCCGCATATGCCACAGCGGCCTCGCATGTGGGTGGGAGGCGGATGCTGAGGGTGATCGCGGTGGTGGGGCGCAGCACGTTGCCGGCCTGATCGAGCGGCGGGATGCCGTCGACGCCGGTGACGCTCAACGTGGGTCGCCATGTCTGACGGAGCAGTTGTTCGGTCGCGTCGTCGGTGGTGGGACCGGCACCATCGACGAAGGGAAGGTGGTCGGCGATCGTGAAGTCGATAGCGGTGTCGGCCGACTGAGCGCGTCGGTCGCTGGGGATCTCGACGTGGAGTTCGGGCAGGCGAAGTTCGCCGGTTTCGACATTTTCGATGCGGTCGAGCAAACCCCGCAGAATCCGAAAGCTGGATGCCACAACGCCGCTCGCTTCGCCTGAGTGGACGCCTTCGGTGAGGATCTCGACCCGCAACTGTGCCGAAATCATGCCGCGCAACGAGGTGGTGGCCCACAGCCGCTCATAGTCGAGGCACCCCGAGTCGAGGCACAGCACCAGACTCGGTGAACTGATTCGATCGGCCAATGCGTGCAAGTACGCGGGCAGGTCGGGGCTGCCGCTTTCTTCGCTCGCTTCGATGAGCACGATGCACCGGGTGTGCGACAACCCTGCGTGTTGGGCGGCTTCGATGGCGAGCATCGAGGCGAAGGCCGAGTAGCCGTCGTCGGCGCCACCGCGTCCATACAGGCGATCACCGTCCAGAACCGGCATCCAAGGGCCGAGACCATCACGCCACCCGGTCATCTCCGGTTGTTTGTCGAGATGGCCGTAGAGCACCACGGTGTCATCGGGCCGGGCGGTACCGGCGGCACCGAACGCAGGGACCTCCATCACGATCATCGGGGTTCGTCCCGGCAGCGTGATCACTTCGACCGAGAGTCCGGCGACCGCTCGGGTGCGGCACCACCGCTCGATCAGCCCGATAGCCCGATGCAGATGACCGTGCTCGGCCCACTGTGGATCGAACATCGCAGACACGCACGGGATGGCGATGTACTCGTGCAGCGCAGGCAGGATGTCGGTCTGCCAGACCTGTTCGACGTGAGCCGCGATCTGGACATGTGTCGTACTCATACCGGCACTCATCGCTTGATCGACGAGATCCGCTCGATCATCCGCTCTGCTTCGGCAACCATTTGGCGCACGATGTCGCCGGCGGGAAGCAGGCAATGGATTGCGCCGACCCCCTGTCCGCACGGCATGAACTCAGTGTTGACATCGACCTCGGTACCCGTCGCTGCACCCAGATGGTTGACCCCGGCTTTCATCGACGCGAAGGCCTGCTGTGGAAACGGCAGCAGCTCGTCGGGATGATCCTCGAACCGCTTCGTCCACTCGTTTCGCACCACCCGGCAGGTCTTACCGGTGAACGACCGGCTGATCACGGTGCCATCCTCCGCGAGAGCGACCAGGGTCTCCTTGTAACCGTTGACAGCGCGGGCCTCGGGCGTGGCGATGAACCGGGTGCCGATCCACACCCCGTCTGCGCCCAACGCCAGGGATGCGGCCAGCCCGCGGCCATCGAACAACCCGCCGGCAGCGACCACCGGAACCTTGTCACCGACCGCATCGACCACTTGCGGCACCAACGCGATCGTGGCGACCGTTCCGGTGTGTCCGCCGCCTTCGGTGCCCTGCGCAACGACGAAGTCGACCCCACTCGCCACTGCGCTCACGGCGTGGCGTACCTTGCCGCACATGCTGCCGACCAGCACGTTGCTCGCGTGTAGCAGGTCGATCACTTCGCGTGGCACACCGAGACCGGCAACGAAGATGCTCGCACCGCCGTCGATCACGTTGCGAATGCCCGCCTCCACTTGGCCCGGCATTGCGGTCAACAGGTCGACACCGAAGGGCTTCGACGTTGCGGCGCGGACCGCTTTCATTTCGTCGGGTAGCTCGCCGACCGCCATTGTTGATGCGCCGAGCGTGCCGATGCCTCCTGCCTCGCTCACCGCCGCCACCAATGCCGCGTAGCTGACACCGCCCATGCCCGCGAGCATGACCGGGTGCTCGATGTTCAACATGTCGGTGAGACGAGTGCGCATGTGGGCTACCGTAGCGACTGGCCACCGGATGTTCCGAGACCGTGGCGGCCGAACACGGGCGGACGGGTCATGTGCTCCGACGGAATGCACCTGGTTGGCGGAAGAACCCGCGATGCCACCGTGATGGGGTGAGCACCACCGCGCGCGGTTCATCTTCGAACATCCATCTGGCGAAGTTGCGACGGCCCCAGTCGCTCGTGGCGAGCAGTCGGATGGCACCGCGCGCCCCACGCGGATGGGCCAGTACGCGACTGAGCACCACAGACATCTTGTGGTCGGCCACCAGATGGTGTCGTACGGCGGAACCGTACATCGTGCGTACCGACTCGGGCCGTGCAGGCCCGGCGGCGATGATCGCCTCTGCGGCGAGTCGTCCGGTGAGCACTGCTTGCCCGATGCCCTCGCCCGTCATGGTGTCGGTTGCCATCGCGGCATCGCCGACGAACAGCACCCGGTGATCGCTGAGCGTGGCCCGATCAATGCCCGCCGGTATGGGCCAGGCCGTGTGCCGCCCTTCGAGTTCGACGTCCGGCCCGAGGGCTTCGACGATGTGCGGCCGATGAAGCAGGTCCGTCCACAGCGCCTTCATGTCCTGGACTCGTCGGTCGTGGGCACGCTGGATGCCGAACCCGATGTTCACTCTTGCGCCAGGAAGCGGGAAGCTCCACATGTATCCGGGCAGCAGATCGTCCTCGAACCACACGTACAGACGGTCTTTCGCCGGGCCGGTCACGTTCGCCGCGTATTGGCGAAAGGCGTGCCACTCGCCCAGATAACCGGCCTCGGCGTGGCCGAGCATCTTGCGCGTCGGCGACCACATCCCATCGGCGGCGATGACCGAACAGGTCCGGACCTTTCCGATGCCGTCGACCTCGACATCTACCCACCCCGGTGTCTGGTGAATCGCTTGCATGCTGTGGCCATCGCGAACATCGGCACCCGCGTCGCGGGCGAGTTGCAGGAGCGCAGCATCGAGCTCGCGTCGAGGTGTGGTCGCTGCGTAGATGCCTTGACCAGATGGCAGCGGTACCCGTACTTCGCGGCCCGATGGCGAATGCAGCCATGCTGCATCGACGGTATACCAGTTCGGAATCGATGCCGGATCTAGCCCGAGCCGGTCGAGTTCACGCAGTGCAAGCGTGGTCAGGCCGTCGCCGCAGCACTTGTCACGCGGAAACACGGCCTTGTCGATCACCAGTACCGACTTGCCTGTCCTGGCGAGCAACGTCGCGGCGGTCGAGCCGGCCGGACCAGCCCCGATCACCACGACATCGACCTCGTGATCGGCCGGAGGAGCGGCGTCGGGCATCGGGGCGCTGTTCATCGCTTGGCGAGGCTATGGGTTCTCCACCCGACCGAGACGCTTGGCGGGGCGGAGGCCGTTGCGGTTCGACTCGGGGGCGACGGCGGCAAGCCAACTCTGACGGAGTGCAAACACGTCGGACCGCAGTGATGGCAGCAGTGCATACATCGCATTGCCCGGGCATGCGGTGTAGGTCATATCACGGTGGCCATCGATGGTGTGAGCGGTGACTGCCGTACCAACCTTCCACTTGTTCGATCCACGAGAGATGAACGATGTGGTGGCACCCGGGGTCACGTCGATGCCATCTCGAAGACTGAGCCAAGTGAGCACGTGGGTGAGTGCGCTCAGCGCCGCATCTGTGGGCGCAACGGTGGTGAACTCGCCGAGCAGGCACACCAGTTGGGCGAAGCCCTGGTTGCCGCCTGTGGCATCAGCCACCACGGGCGCCGTCAACGCCCCGGCGCGGCCCTCCCACACGTCACCGTCACGCCCGACGAAAAACTCGTAGCAGACGTCTGGCCAGCCCTTGGCCGAACTGGTGTGGAACGAGTACGTACCACGAATCACCGTACGGGCGTCCGCGTAGTTGCTGGGCGAGGCCGTGTGGTGCACGAGCAGGAAGCGGGAGTCTTCGGGGTACAGCGGTCCGCGAGGTGCAAGATCGGCCCCCCACGCGTCTCGTGGAAGGATCGCCAGGCCCGGGGCGACCACCACAGGTTCGGTACCGTCTGTGGCCCGAGCCGACGAATGGCGTCCGACGGTCACGAGCGCTGCCGCCCCGATGGTCGCCCCGAACGTAGCAGCAGTAGCGGAGCGCAAGAGCTGTCGTCGTGTGTGGGAGCGGGTCAGGAATGGATCGTCCAGATCTGCCGGATGGTCCTCGCACATGCTGCACACCTTATGATTATTTGGTCGCCGAATTGGCGGAACCCGCCTGGTTCACCGGCCGGGTCATGTGATCCCGAGGAGTAGATCTGATGAGTCGTTTGTTGGAAGGCCGCGTTGCCATCGTCACCGGTGCAGGCCGCGGCATTGGCCGCGAGCACGCGCTCAGCCTGGCTGCGCATGGTGCCAAGGTGGTCGTCAATGATCTCGGCGGCAATGTCGACGGTTCTGGTGGCGATCTCAGCCCCGCCGATCAAGTGGTTGAGGAAATCAAGGGAATGGGCGGCGAGGCCGTTTCCAACGGCGACAGCGTGTCGTCGTGGGAGGGCGCTCAGCGGCTCATCAACACTGCGGTCGAGACCTTCGGCGATCTCCACGCCGTCATCAACAACGCTGGCATCTTGCGCGACCGCGTGCTGGCCAACATGACCGAGGAGGAGTGGGACGCCGTCATCAACGTTCACCTCAAGGGAACCTTCGCCCCCAGTCGGTGGGCCGCGGCCTATTGGCGTGAGCAGTTCAAGGCGGGCAAGCCGGTCGACGGTCGGATCATCAACACCACCTCCGTGTCGGGCATCTACGGCAATCCGGGCCAGACCAACTACGGCGCAGCAAAGGCGGGTATCGCCGCATTCACCACCATCGCCGCCCTCGAACTGTCGCGCTACGGCGTCACCGTCAACGCCGTAGCCCCGGTGGCGCTCACCCGTATGACCGAAGGACTGGGGCCGGCACCCGAGACCGACGAAGAGCGTGAAGCACGCTCGCCGCGGTGGATCGCGCCGATCGTCACCTGGTTGGCATCAGCCGAATCGGCGGGAGTGACCGGTCGGGTGTTCGAGGCGAGCGGCCAGACACTGGCGATCGCCGAGGGTTGGGTACGCGGCCCGCGCACGGCACCGGTGGAGGATCCGACGCTGCTCGGACCCGTCGTGCAGGAGTTGCTGTCCCAGGCCCGCAAGAACTCGGGGATGGATGGCACACCCGGCGGTTGGCCGCAGCCGCGCTGATCAGTCGGCTGTGTTGTCAGTCGGCTGTGTTGTCTGGGCGCTGAGCGCGCGTGTCGAGGTGGGTCAGCGCGGCGCTGAGCACCCCGACCGCTCGCTCTGCCCGTTCCGTAGCCATAGCCATGCGGGTCTGGGCGAGCAGTAGCCGGTCGTGAGACTCTTCGAGCCTGCGAAGTGCTTCTGCGAGAGGATTCGGTTCCACTGCGTCCATGTGAACACTCTAGACCATTCTCGACGCACCGTGGTCAACATTCACGCTGAGTGTTCGGTCGGATTGGCTGGGCGCGCCAACTTGATGGCATCTTGACGATCGCATGGAGGCCGGTTCTTCGGTACGCATCCCTAACAGCACAGTCGCGTCGACTTGTCGTCGCTGACGACAGATAACTCGACGCGACGCCTCCCCGTCGGCACGATTGCCACCGGTGAACAGGTAACGAGACCGGCGTGGGCCGAGCGAATTGGGCCGCTCGACCTCACGCCGATCTTCGCCAATGCTCGGAACGTAGTGCTCAGATCCACACCCCAGTGGGATCTGGCAAACGCAGGGGGCGTCGGGCGAGCCGACCCGCGCTGGTCAACGTTCCGAGCAGATCACCGACACATCGATCGATCGGGCGAACCGGTCGTGTTGGCGCGTTGCGTCACGGACCCGGTCGGCCAATGCAGCAACGTCACGGTCTGACATATCTGTGAAGACGGCACCATCGACCGTGAGCGTGACGAGCACGGTGCCTTGTCGACGGCGCACGGTGACGTAGACACCCTCGCCGGCTTCGGACTGTGCCAACGCTCCCAGGATGGTCCGTTCATAGTCGTGGCACACTCCCTGTTCGGCAACGGCGGCCAGGTTCTCGATGGATTCATCGAGAACCTCGCTCGGATCGATCTCGATCACGCCGACGCGGTGACGTGTCGCGCAGACCGAACCCATCTCGCCGAGGCTGCGATGGACGTTGGCCGAGCGGGCGATGACCGCCAGATCGACATGGGATTCGAGCGGGCAGTCCTGCAGGTGGTCGAGCCCGCGACACGGACCCCCGAACTCGTCGTTGCAGCTGGCAACGACATGGCCGTCGGCCACGAGGGTGGTCTCGACGGCTATGGAGTCGTCGGTGTCGTCGGCTACGAGAAGAATTCGCATGTACGTATTGCACCATCCGTCAGGAGCCTCCAGATAGTGCCGAAGGTCCTTCATCGGTCATGATGTTGCCCCGATGAGGTGCACCGACGCCTCGCGAACGAGAGGATTTCCTGATGCCGTTGAATCCTGATGCCGTGGGCGCGACCGGTGATGTCCGCACCATCTCGTGGAACTCGAAAGACGCGCTGTTGTACGCGGTGGGAATCGGTGCCGGCCAGGCCGATTTGCCGTTCTCCACGGAGAACACCAACGGCGTCCAACAGGTCGTCTACCCAACGTTTGCGGTCGTTGCCGGATCAGGCACAGCGTCTCGGGGTGCCAGCGCGATGGGGCAGATCGGCACGTTCAACGTTGCTCTGCTCGTCCACGGCTCGCAGGCGGTCACGATCCATCGACCGATTCCGGTCGAGGCGCAAGCCACTACCCAGGACAAGGTTGTCGCGATGTACGACAAGGGCAAGGCGGCCGTGGTCGTGATGGAGGCCGAGGTCAAGCTTGCCTCCGGCGAGCCGTTGTGGACCACGCACTCGTCGGTGTTCATCCGCGGCGAGGGCGGCTGGGGCGGCGAGCGTGGGCCGTCTGGTCCTCAGAACGAACCGCCGGCAGACCGTTCCGCCGATCACGAGGTCACCCTGCAGACCTCACCGGATCAGGCGTTCGTCTACCGCCTCTCTGGCGACCGCAACCCGCTCCACGTCGATCCGTCGTTCGCAGCGATGGGTGGTTTCGACCGACCGATTCTGCACGGCTTGTGCTCGTACGGTTTCACCGGACGGGCATTGCTCGGTGCGTTGTGCGCGAACGACGTGACGAAGTTCCACCACATCGAAGGACGCTTCTCGTCACCGGTGATGCCCGGCGACGCGCTCACCATCCGGGCGTGGGCCACCGGCGATGGGCAGGCGGTGTTCACGACCTCGGTTGGCGACCGCGTGGTCATCGACCAGGGTCTTGTCCGGTTCGGATGATATCTCGATGATGGTGGTCCACCCGCCGGGGGCGGTCTGTACAGAGCCCGTCCAGCGAGCTGTCATGCTGCAAGGGTGGAACGATCTCGCGTCGGTCCACTGGCGCTACGACCCTGCGGTCGTTCAGGCGTTGCTCCCATCCGGGTTCACCGTCGACGTGTTCGACGGGTCGGCGTGGGTCGGGCTGATCCCGTTCGCGATGCGGCGCGTCCGTCTCCCGCACCTGCCCGCATTCGGGCCGCTGTCCAGCTTCCCAGAGACCAATGTTCGTACCTACGTCCGCGATGCGGCGGGACGTCGGGCGGTGTGGTTCTTCAGCCTTGACATCTCTCGGCTGATCCCAGCGCTTGTTGCCCGCATGACCTATCGCCTGCCCTACTGCTGGGCGGCGATGTCGATCGAGCGCGATGGCGACGTGATCACGTACAAGTCGAGACGTCGCTGGCCGCGAGGCCTGGCATCGAGCACCGTGTCGCTGCGGGTAGGGGCGCAAGTACGGCCGGTCGAGGTGGACGACCTGCAGATGTTCCTCACCGCCCGGTGGGCACTCGGCACGCGGTTCGGGCGACAACTGATGTGGGCCAAGGTTTGGCACGAACCGTGGCTCATCCATGCCGGTGAGTTGCTCTCCGTCGACGAGACGATGTTCGCTGCGGCCGGCCTACCGGCACCGGCCGGCGAGCCTGTGGTGCTGTGGTCGCCTGGCGTCGAGGTGAGGATCGGCCTACCCCGTCGTGTCCGCTGAGCGCTTTGGCCGTGGGATTTCGCTCAGCGACAAAACAA
>JANYDH010000180.1 GCA_025359865.1 Actinomycetes bacterium
CGTCGCCGATCCCTACGGTCAAGGTGCCGCAAGAGCGAAGGCAACGGCCAACGAATTGAATGAATTGACGCATTCGCTCGCAGCGTTGCCACCATGGGTGTGAGGTCGATCACTCTCCGGCCTGGTATCGTTTTGAGGTCATGCGTCGCACTTGGCCATTCCTCATTGCTGTCGGTGCGTTTGGCGGTTTGGCGGGTGCCGCCATTGCCGGCCGCCCGCACCCAGCCGACACCTTCATCATCGATCCGGTTCAAGTACCGGCCAGCAGCACACTCGTACCGAGTGTGAATGTCACCACCACCGCTGTTGCCGTAGCGGGAACCGGTCTCCCGTGAACGACAACGGCACGCAGAGCATGACGCTTCGTGACTACTGGAGGGCGGTCGTTCGCCGCAAGTGGCTGATCGTGGTCGCCGTTGTTACGTGTACAGCCCCGGCGGTTGCTTTGACGTTGGCCGAGAGTCCTACCTATGAATCCACCGCCAGAGTGTTGCTGCAGAGCAAGCCCGGCGAGAGCCTGTTCGGAAGCAACGTCGTGTCCTCCAACGCCGATCGGGCCGTCGCCAACGAGATCAACGTGCTCGAAGGTGACGTGGTCTACCAACAGTTGAAGACAGATCTTGGTCTCGTTGCAGACCCGCCGACTGTTTCCGGGGTCTCGGAAACCTCGACCGACGTCATTGCGGTGAGCGTGCAGAGCGGTGACCCCGACACAGCGGCCATCCTGGCCAACGCGTACGTGCAGGCGTACACCACGGTCAAGCGCACTCAAGCCATCAACGGTCTGGCTGATGCAGGGCGTGAACTCCAGTCGAAGGTGACCGACCTGCAAGCCCAGGTCGACGCCATCGACCTCGAACTGCTCACCGCGACGCCCGACCAGAAGACGCTGCTCGACGCTGAGCGACGCCAACTTGTCGACACACAATCTGTTTTCAAGCAGCGCCTCGACCAGATCCAGGTCGACTCGGCCCTCACCAGCGGGAGCGCGCAACTGATTCAGCCAGCGGTCACCCCGACCGGACCAATCGCGCCGACCCCGGCTCGCACGGCGGTGCTCGCCGTCGTGGTCGGCCTACTGCTCGGTCTCTTTGCTGCGCTCCTGGTCGACCATCTCGACGACTCGATTCGTACGTCGGACGACCTCGCGAAACTGGGCAGCGACGTGCTGTTGTTGGCAGTGATCCCGGCGGACCGCCCACCGGACCATCGTCCGGTGGCGCTCAGCCGGCCAGATGATGTCGAGGTCGAGGCATATCGATCGCTGCGGACCAACGTCCAGTTCATCGGCTTCGAACGGGATTGCAGGGTGATCGAGATCACGAGCAGTGTGACTGGTGAGGGAAAGACCACGACGGCAGCGAACCTTGCGGTGGTGCTCGCCCAGGCCGGCAGCTCCGTGGTCCTCGTCGACGCCGACCTTCGCAGGCCGCGTGTGCACGAACTGTTCGCGATCGGTCGTACCCTCGGACTCGTCGACAACCTGCTGCGCGAGTCGATCGATCTCACGGTCCATCCGATCGACGATCATCTCTCGATTCTCCCTGCTGGCAGGATTCCGTCGAACCCGAGCGAGATGCTCAGTGGGAACCGGATGGCGGCGGTCATCGAGGAGTTGAAGGCCCGCTTCGATTACGTCATCGTCGATACGGCACCGACGTTGCCGGTCAGCGATGCCATCGCCCTGTCGCGCCATGTAGACGGCGTGCTGTTCGTCGCCCAAGCAGGGCGGACGTCGCTCGCACAGGTTCGTTTGTGCTTGGGCCGACTCGATCAGGTGTCGGCACCGCTTCTCGGCGTTGTACTCAACCGCGCTAAGCAGCGAAACCGGCGCCGAGAGTATGGAACAGCCTACGGCTACGGTTATGAGTCGAGCGGTTCCTATGTGGCCCACGCTGCTGAGAGGCCCGATCGGGCGAAGCCAAATGGCAAGAAATAGTTTGGATTGCAACGCGGGGTGGCGTTGCCTCACGGACGGTGCTATTCTCCAGCTATTGATCAAGACACCACTGAGGTGTCAACGGAAAGGATGTGGTGGCCATGCATAGGACCGCTGTTCTGCTCAGTGCACTCGGCTTCAGCCTGCTCACCTTTGGCGGGGTTGCTCGAGCCCAAGACGCCTGCTATCCAATCCCAAAGGACGGATGTCCAGACGTTGCCGGCAGCGCCCAGGAGGCCCCGCCACCGCTCGATGATGTCTCTGCCGATGTGGTGTTGAGCAAGCCAGGGCCGCTTCCCAAGACAGGTTCTGATACGAGTTCACCGCTGCAGATCGGTGCTGTTGCGCTACTAGCGGGTGGCGGCATGGTGTTCGTCGCCACTGGGCGCCGTCGCAAGTCTGCGAACAACCCTTCCTGATCCCGACTGGTTTCTACGACGCACCCACTCCCTGCCTCGGCCGGAGTGGGTGCGGCTCGTTTTGGTACCCATCGGGACAGTGAACTGCGGACGAACCACCGAGCGAATCACGTAGGCGAAATCATGACACGGGCACAGGAAGTTGGTGCCGATGTGGTGTTTGGTTCAGGCGCATGTGAAATTCCCCGAATCTGCTCATTGAAATTCCCCACCTGATGAGTCCATCGGCGATGAGTGGCTCGTCAGTGGGGTCGAGCGACAGCCCCAGTCGATGGAAGTCTGTTCATTTTCCCACGGGATGCGAAGGTCGGCTCCGACACGAGCCGACCAGTCAGCGTCGTGGTCCACCTGATCGGCGAAGCCGACGTAGTAGTGGACCGCAGTAGCGATCACCTGGCGGACGAGTCGCCGTGTGCCGAGCAACTGGCCCCAACCCACTGGCCCAACAAGCACAACCACAACCATCGTTCAATCTAACTGAACGGTATTGCGCCTAGCAGCGATAACTCGACGCGACTCGTGCCACGCTGTTGCGAGGGATGCCGGCATCGGCGGTGAACGCTAGACCCTGACGCGTCCTGCCTTCCGTCCCCGATCCCCTCTGTGATGCGATCACAGCACGGCGGGCTACGCCGTTCGCCAGTGGTGTTGTGCGCTGACGTTCGTCGTTGCAGAGGCATTAGTGCTCGATGGCCAGCGTCCGCATGCTCTCCCAGTCGGTACCTCGACG
>JANYDH010000132.1 GCA_025359865.1 Actinomycetes bacterium
CGTCAGGCTTTCGCCCATTGCGCAAGATTCCCCACTGCTGCCTCCCGTAGGAGTCTGGGC
The DNA here is from genome assembly GCA_025359865.1 of Actinomycetes bacterium. Classification (GTDB taxonomy): domain Bacteria; phylum Actinomycetota; class Acidimicrobiia; order Acidimicrobiales; family Ilumatobacteraceae; genus VFMC01. Next base: position 61 of record JANYDH010000132.1, read on the forward strand.
CGTGTCTCAGTCCCAGTGTGGCTGATCATCCTCTCAGACCAGCTACCCGTCGATGCCTTGGTAGGCCGTTACCCCACCAACTAGCTGATAGGCCGCGAGACCCTCCTGATCCAGTAACCCTTTCGTCAGTGCGTCATGCGACGCTCCGACGGCATCCGGTATTAGCAGTTGTTTCCGACTGTTATCCCAGAGACCAGGATAGGTTTCTCACGTGTTACTCACCCGTTCGCCACTAAACCTTCCGTAGTATTGCTACTACTTGGGTTCCGTTCGACTTGCATGTGTTAAGCACGCCGCCAGCGTTCGTCCTGAGCCAGGATCAAACTCTCCAACAAAAACATGTTTGGTATGACCCAAACCGTTCATTTTAGAGCTGCGATCACCATCGAGGGAAAGCTCTTTGGTTGCCGATCGCAGTCTGGCTGATTTGCGACCGAATTGGGATTCGGCCGACTTTTGAATTGACAGACAGCTCCAACGCATGAGGGGTTGGCCCGAAGGCCGTCCGATCGTACGCCGTGCTGCCCGCACTGGCGTTCTATCTTCTCTTCCGTTTTCAAGGAGCTTTCGCTCTCGCACACACCGGCGAACCGGCGGAGGTGCGGCGCTTCGGGGCCGCTAAGGGCTCTCCGAAGCAGGAGATAAGCTAGCGACGCTCAGGCCGAACGTCAACCTCGCGGTGAAGTTTTCCCGAGAAGGAAGTCTCGCTTGCCCTTGCGCAGGAGCACGAATCCACCCTCTAGCTGGTCTGATTCACGCAGGAGTCCATCTTCGTCAAGTACCCGATTGTTGGCCCGAATACCTCGTTGGGCGAGCAATCGGCTCACTTCGCCGTTCGACTTCGCCATGCCTGCACTCACGAAGAGTTCATGCACTCGCGTGCGCTCGAGGTCGCCAGCGAGGGCGACAGTGGGTATCTCCCCTCCGACTACCGCCAATGTCTCGGCCGACGCAGTAGTCGGATCGCCTCCGAAAAGTACCGAGGCGGCGCCGGCGGCGTGTTCAGCAGCGAGCTGTCCATGAACGAGAGTGGTCAGTTCATCAGCAAGATGGCGTTGGGCGACGCGGTGTTCCGGTGCAGCCACGTGTTGCTCGATCAGGCCGTCGAGTTCGGCTACTGGCCGGAGTGACAACATCTTGAGATAGACCGCCACCATCTGATCGTCGCTCTGCATCCAGAACTGTCGAAACTGGTATGGAGAGGTGCGCGTCGGGTCGAGCCAGACCGCCCCGGAGACCGACTTGCCGAACTTCGCGCCATCGCTCTTGGTCATCAACGGGTGGGTGATGGCATATGCCTGCTGCGCAAGCCGGCGGCGGATGAGCTCGACCCCCGCGACGATGTTGCCCCACTGATCGGAGGCACCTGCTTGGAGCTCGACCTGGTGATATTCATACAGATGCCGAAAATCGTCTGCTTGTAACAGCATGTAGCTGAATTCAGTATACGAAATGCCGTGCTCGCTGTCGATCCTCGACTTCACCGAATCCTTGGCAATCATCTGGTTGATGGTGAAGTACTTGCCGACATCGCGCAAGAACTCGAGCATCGTGACCCGCGCAGTCCAGTCGGCGTTGTTCACGAGCGTGGCTTGATAGGGACCCGGTTCGAAGTCGAGCAACTTGCCAAGTTGGATCTTGATGCATTCGACGTTGTGCCGAAGCGTGTCGGCATCGAGCAGGTTTCGTTCTTCACTTCGTCCGCCGGGATCTCCCACCATGCCTGTCGCTCCTCCGGCGAGCGGGAACGGGCGATGGCCTGCCAACTGAAATCTGCGCATGAACAACTGACCAACGAGGTGACCGACGTGCAACGAGTCAGCGGTGGGGTCGAAGCCAATGTACAGGCCGATCGGACCCTGCCGCAGACGCGCGCCGAGCGCGCCGAGGTCGGTGGCGTCGTGAACGAGGCCGCGGGCTTGAAGATCAGCAAGTAGATCCATAAGCCCCCATGTTGCCAGTTGTCAGCACTCGATCCACGGTGTGTTCCTGACTGACCCGGTCCGGGGGCTGAGGACTATCGGCTACCCTGACGCTGTGGTCGAATCGTCTCCCACACTGATCGATGTGATCGAGCATCAGGCCGCGTCCTGCGCACAGCTTGGATCGCCCCTGTACGCCTCCCTGCTCACCGGCATCGCCACTGACTATCTGTCCGGTGGATTCACTGCCGAACTGCTGGAGGGCGTCAGCGATCAGCCGCTTCATGACGCCATCCCTCTGCGATACCTGGCAACTGCACATCGACTTGCGCTGGCCGGGGTAGCACCCCAACTGGCGCAGCACTATCCGTCGTGTGAAGGGCAGTGGGACGGCCGCGACATCACCGACTCGTTCTTGTCTGCGGTGGCACTACACCGGGGCGAGTTTGTGCGCGGCGTCCAACGCAACGTCCAGACCAACGAAGTGGGACGCGCCCCTGTGCTGGCGGCTGGTTTTTCTGAGATCGGCCGCCGGTTCGGTCTTGCGTTGCGAACGTACGAGATCGGCAGCTCCGCTGGACTCCTGTCACGGTGGAATCGCTATGCGTATTCGACGGGCGAGAGCTCTACCGGTGATCAATCAAGCCCGCTGCGTTTCGATGCACCATGGTACGACTCCCCCGTCCCGCTCCTGCAGAACGATCTTGTCGTCGAGGGTCGCGCTGCCTGCGATATCTCACCCATCGACGTGAGTACCGAGGGTGGACGATTGACCATGCTTTCGTTCGTCTGGCCCGATCAACTCGAACGGTTCGCCAGGCTCAAAGCTGCACTCGAGATCGCTCGTGACGACGAACTGGCGATCGAGGCCGACGATGCCGGACGCTGGTTGGCAACGCGCCTCGGGACACCATTGCCAGACGGCATCGCCACCGTCGTGTTCCATTCGATCGTCTGGCAGTACCTGCCTGCTGGCACCAAGGAGGCAGTCCGCGCTGCACTGACTTCGGCCGGTGCGCTCGCTACCGACCGTTCACCGCTGTGCTGGTTGCGGATGGAGCCTGCCAACCGCCGCCACGCCGACCTACGGCTCACCACCTGGCCCGGCGGCCACGACCAAGTACTCGCCCACGTCGGCTATCACGGCGCGAACGTGCGCTGGCTCGCCTGAAGGTTGTCCGCTCGACATCATTCCTTGCGGGTCGGCGGCAACCGGTAGCGTCGCGGCCAGTCGGCCGCGCGGGTGATGCCCACGCGGTTACTCACCACCGGTAGCTCAGGCGGACCCACACCGTCGTCGTAGACATCAGCGGTGGAACCGTTGTGCGCCAGATCGAGGCCCAGACTTCGTGCCAGCTTTGCCGGCCCATCGGTCCTTCGACGATCGATACCATCGATCACGGCGGCGCGGAGCAGCACAGCCTGGCCATCGCCCACCGTTCCCGTGACCAGGTTGACGCAGTAGTGCATTCCATAGACGAAGTACACGTACAGGCGTCCGGGCGGGCCGAACATCACCTCGTTGCGGCGAGTTCGCCCACGAAACGAGTGACTCGCAGGATCATCCTGGGTGTACGCCTCGACCTCGACGATCCGGGCGTCCACGCCGCCCACTCGGAGCACCTTGTTGAGGAGTTCGGGGGCGACCTCGATGGCGTCACGGGCAAAGAAGGCCGAGGGCAGACGTCTCACCCCCGGAGTGCCTCCTTGAGCCGCGCCAGTTCGGATCGGAACCGGTCCATCTGAGCCGCGACCGGCACCGGTCCTGCACCTCCAGGTGTGGTCCTTCGACGCACCGATACCCCTGGTGCAACAAGTACCGCGGCGTCGGACCCGAGCGCCTCGTGGGCGAGCACGAGCTCGCGAAGCGAACGATCGCCCTGCAACGCCTGACGCACGAGCGCACCGACGACCGCGTGTGCCTCGCGGAAGGGCATGCCACGCACGACGAGCCACTCGGCCAGATCGGTCGCCGCGGTGGTCTCTACGTCGGCGGCCGCTTGCATCCGCTCGGCCACAAAGGTGGTCGTTGCAATCATCCCCGTGATGGCCCCGAGCGCCAGGCGAACCTGGTCGACCGTGTCGAAGAGCGGTTCTTTGTCCTCTTGATAGTCCCGGTTATAGCTGAGCGGAAGGCCCTTCATCGTGGCAAGGAAACCGGTGAGCGCCCCGATGATCCGCCCTGCCTTGCCCCGCGCCAACTCGGCAATGTCGGGGTTCTTCTTCTGCGGCATCATGGATGAACCGGTTGCGTATCCGTCGTCGAGTTTCGCGAACCCGAACTCCTCGGTGGTCCACAGCACAAACTCCTCGCCGATGCGCGAGAGGTCGATCGCGATGAGCGTGAGAACGAAAAGGGCTTCGGCGATGTGATCGCGAGAGCCGACTGCGTCGAGTGAGTTCTCGAATCGCCGAGCGAAGCCGAGGTCGGCCGCCGTGCCGTCGGGATCGAGCGGTAGTGAAGATCCGGCTAGCGCTCCTGCCCCAAGGGGCGAGATGTCGATTCGTTCGAGGGCATCGAAGATCCGATCGACACCGCGTCCCAGCGCCCAACCGTGAGCAAGCAGATGGTGCGCGAGTAGCACGGGTTGGGCGCGCTGCATGTGGGTATAGCCGGGAAGGTAGACCTCGCCGGCCTCGACCGCACGTCGAAGGAGCACTTCCTGGAGAACCACTACACGCTCGGCGATGACCCGCAGTTCACGCTTACACCACAGACGAACGTCGGTTGCCGACTGGTCGTTGCGACTACGGCCAGTGTGCAACTTGCCTCCGGCAGGCCCCGCCAGTTCGGTGACCCGGCGTTCGACAGCGGTGTGGATGTCTTCATCAGTAGGTACGAACACGAACGAACCGTCGGCCAGTTCGCTCGCTACGTCGTCGAGCGCTGCCAGAATCGAGTCGCGTTCGAGCTCGTTGATGAGACTCGCCCGCGCAAGTCCGGCGACGTGCGCTCGCGACCCCGCGATGTCGTCCGGCCAGAGTCGCCGATCAAACGACAGACTCTCGGTGAACGCCATCAACTCTGCGGCCGGACCGCCCTCAAACCGTCCGTGCCACAACGTGTGCGCACGTTCGGCATCCTCGTTACCTGCGCTGTTACCTGCGCTCATGACAATCCCGCCAAGTCCCGCAACGTGATCGCTAGTCGTTTGCCACCGAGCGACTCATCGGCGATACACAACAGCGTGTCGTCACCCGCCACCGTTCCGAGCAGCCCCGCCAGGTTGGAGCGGTCGAGCGCGGACGCAACGACATGTGCACACCCGGGCGGTGTGCGTAGTACGACCAGATTGCCGGAGTGGCGGGCATCGGCGACCCACTCGCCCATCACCCGGCGAAGGTGGTCCTCCGGCGCCAGGCGGGCGGGCTCGAACTCAGGAATCGCATAGACGGTGTCTCCCCCGGGAACGCGTACCTTGACGGCGCCGAGGTCTTCGAGATCTCGCGACACGGTCGTCTGCGTGGCTGCGATACCGTCCGCGGCCAGCAAGTCGACTAGTTGGGGTTGGCTCGTGACGGACAACTTTCCGATGAGCTTTGCGATGGTCTGCTGCCGCTGCACTTTGGTGGTCATACCCGAACCCCGAGTTGAAATGCGAGCACACCGCGGGCGGCAGGCATGCGGTTGTGTCCCTGTTGGATGGCCAGCGAGCGTGGTCCGTCCATCACGCCGGCCGACACTTCGAGCCCCCGGTAGGCGGGCATGCAATGCATGAACACCGCGTTGTCGGCTGCGTACGAGAGCAACGCCTCGTTCACCTGATAGCGCCCGAACACTTCAACGCGCTCAGCCTTTTCGCGTTCTTGCCCCATCGAGGTCCAGGTATCGGTGTGCACCACCTGGGCACCACTGACCGCGTGCCCCGGATCGCTCGATTGGCAGATGGTTCCGGCACCGAGCGCATCGATCCGCGAAAGCTCTGCAGTGGTTGCATCGTGTCCTTCCGGGCATCCGAGTCGCACGTGCATGCCCAACAACACCGCCGCCTCCGCAAGTGACCGGGCGACGTTGTTGTAGTCGCCCACGTAGGCAACGACCCGATCGGCGAGAGCGCCGAGGTGGTCGTGCATCGTGATGACGTCGGCCACGGCCTGAAGCGGATGGCCGCGATCGCTGAGCATGTTCAGCACCGGTACAGCGCTGACCGCCGCCATCCGCTCAACGATTGAGTGGTCGAACACTCGAGCGGCCAATAGTGCGTGATAGCCGGCCATGATCCGAGTGACGTCCTCGACCGGTTCCCGGGTGTCGAACCCGATCTCTTCACCGCGGGTGTACACCGGGTGGCCGCCGAGTTGCACCACGGCCATTTCCGTGCTCTGGCGCGTGCGGTTCGACGGCTTTTCGAAGATGAGCGCGACACCACGACCTGCAAGCGGTCGGCCAAGGGCCTCGATCGGTGCGGCGGCGAGCGCGATGATCTCGATCAGGTCGTTCGCAGAAACCTGGCCGACGTGCAAGAAGTGCGTCATCCAAGCACCCCGGCAATGAGCGCGACCGCCTCGTCGATCTCGGCTTCGCTGACGGTGATCGGGGGCGCCAGGCGCAGCGCTGTTGCGGTGACTGCGTTCGTGACGAGTCCTCGCTCAAGGAGTTCGCTGTAGACAGCCTTCGCGTCACGCCCACCCGCCAGTTCGACTGCGAGCAGCAGCCCCTGGCCACGTACGTCTGCCACGCCCGGCAGTGCAGACAAGCGGTCACGCAGGTAGACGCCACGACGGGCCGCAAGCGCTGGCGCGTCGATCATTTTCATCTGCGCGATGACAGCGCTCACCACCGCTGTTGCGAGCGCGGTGCCACTGTACGTACTGCCGTGGTCTCCCGGTTGGAACACCCCTGCGACCTCGTTGCGCGCCCACACCGCCCCAACAGGAAAACCATTACCCATCGCCTTGGCCATCGTGACCACATCGGGCACCACACCGGAATGCTCGAATCCGAACCACCGCCCTGTGCGCGCGAATCCGGTCTGCACCTCGTCGATGATCATCAACATGCCCCGCTCGGTGCACAGCGCCCGGATACCGCGCAGGTACTCGGGATCGGCCGGCAGCACACCTCCCTCGCCCTGAACGGTCTCGATGAGCACAGCTGAAACCGTGGGGTCGATCGCCGCGCTCAACGCGCCGAGGTCGCCGAACGGCACATGCCGGAAGCCCTCGGGCATTGGCTGGAACGGTTCGTGCTTGGCCGGCTGGCCAGTGGCAGCCAGGGCGGCAAGCGTTCGGCCGTGGAAACTGCCGAAGGCGCTGACCACTACATGCCTGCCGCGACCGCCGAACTTGCGTGCCAGCTTCAAGGCCGTCTCGTTGGCCTCTGCGCCCGAGTTGCAGAAGAACACCTGTCCCTGCTGACCTGTGGCGTCGGCGAGCAACTCGCGCAGCGTGAGTGCTGCCGTGGTGGCCGCGTCGTTGGTAAAGAAGTTGCTGACGTGGATCAGCGTGGCCGCCTGCTTGCTGATCGCTTCGGTGATCGCCGGATGCGAATGACCGAGCGAGGTGACAGCCAGGCCACAGAGGAAGTCGAGATAGCGCTTACCGTTCACATCCCACAGTTCGGTTCCGCTGCCGCGTACGAACATCACCTGCGGTGCGCCGAACACCGGCATGAACGGACACGATGCTCCGGCAAGGGTGGTATCGAATGCATGCGAGGTCATCAGGTGCTCTCCTGTTCCAATCGGTCACGAACCATCGTGCCGATGCCATCGTCGGTAAAAATCTCGAGCAGCAGTACGTGTGGAATGCGCCCATCGAGAATGTGTGCCCTTCGAACACCGTTGCGGAGGGCATGTACACAGCTCTCCACCTTGGGGATCATGCCGCCAGCGATCGTGCCGTCGGCCATGAGCGCATCGAGTTCGTCCGGAGTGGTTTGGCGAATGAGACTCGCGGGATCATCAACAATGCTGCGGAGCCCCTCGATGTCGGTCAGGTACACAAGCTTCTCGGCTCCGAGCGACTCGGCAATGGCCCCCGCGACGGTGTCGGCGTTGATGTTGTATGCCTGACCGTGCTCATCGGTGCCGATCGTGGCCACGACGGGCACGAACTCATCGTCGATGAGGCGTTGCAGAATGGTTGGATTGATCGCGCTGACATCACCCACGAAACCAAGTTCTGGATCGCGTGCCGAGGCACGGATGAGCCCCGCGTCTTCACCAGAAACGCCGACTGCAATCGGCCCGTGGACATTGATCGCAGCTACCAATTGTGGGTTGACCTGGCCGATGAGCACCATCCGAGCAAGGTCCACCGTCTCGGCATCGGTCACCCGCAGGCCGTTGCGGAACTCGGGCTTCTTGCCAAGGCGCGCCATCAGGTCACTGATCTGCGGCCCACCACCATGCACGACCACCGGTCGCAGGCCCACCGCGCGCATGAGCACGATGTCTTCCGCAAACAGCGACAGGGCCTGGTCGTTGCTCGCGCCGGCGAGCGCGTTGCCGCCATACTTCACTACGACGACCTGCCCACGAAACCTACGGATGTAGGGCAGCGCCTCAACGAGCATCGCGGCCTTGGAAGCGGCGTCGGTGATCACGGGTATAACCCCACCTTCTGAAGGCCAGCCGTTTCGTCGAGACCGAGCGCCACGTTGGCTGCCTGCACTGCACCACCACTCGCCCCCTTACAGAGATTATCGATCGCGCAGATCGCGATGACCGTGTCAGTCCGCCGGTCATATCGAGCAGTCAGGAACGCGACATTGGTACCGAGCGCGGCCTTGGTCGAGGGCGATGCCGGGCGAACCACGACGAACGGTTCGCCCGAGTACCGCCGCGCCATGGCGGCCAAGAGTGATTCGGTCGACACCGACGCCGCTGGCCTGGCGTAGCAGGTGGCGAGGATCGCCCTACTCAGCGGTGCGAGGTGCGGCGTGAACAGCACTTGGCACCCGCCGGCCGCTCCGCCAATCACCTGCTCGATTTCCGGGGTGTGGCGATGGTCGAGCAACCCGTAGGCCTGCAGGTCGTCGTCGGCCGAACAGAACAACGAGCCATGCTTCAGGCCGCGGCCAGCACCGCTCAAGCCAGTGATGCTGTTGACGACGATGCCGGTGCGCTGGACCAGTCCGGCCGATACCAACGGTTCGAGCGCCAGCGACGCTGCCGTGACGTGACATCCCGGAGTGGCGACCAGTTGCGCGCCGCGTACCTCCGAACGAAACAACTCAGGCAGGCCGAACGCCGCTTCGGCGAGCATCTCGGGCTGATCGTGCTCGAATCCGTACCACTGCGGGTAGAGCGATGCATCCTTCAGTCGGTACGCGGCCGACAGGTCGACCACCACCCCTACGTTGCCGACGAGTAGCGGTGCGAGCGCCATGCTGGCCTCGTGCGGCAAACCGAGGAAAACAGCATCTACTCCTTCGACTCGGGACGGGTCGAACTCTTCGAAAACGAGGTCTGGATATGCCGCGGTGAGACTGGGATACAGTGAACTGGCGAGGGTTCCGGCCTGGGTGTCGCCGGTTGCGTACACAAGGTCGAAGCTCGGGTGTTGCGCGATGATCCGCAGCAACTCGGCACCGGTGTAGCCCGACGCGCCGATCACTGCGACCCGTTTGCGGACGTTCGTAGACTCCATCGACATCTGCATGATCATACGGCATGACGCATGATCATGCAACTGATGATCGCGGACTGGACCGCACCAACTCGCAGTGGTCCGACGCTGTGGTTTCCCATACGCTGCGAGCATGCGCACCACCCACGATGCCGCGTCGCTCGCCAAGGCCGGGCCGTACTCACATGCGGCCGAAATCGACGGGTTCGTCTTCCTCAGCGGTCAGACGCCGTTCGACCCCGCAACCGGCCGACTGATCGAGTCCGGCCTTGGCGATCAGACACGCCAGTGCTTCGCCAACCTCGCGGCTGTTCTGGCCACGGCCGGGCTCACGCAGGACGATGTGGTCAAGGTCAATGTGTTCCTTACCGACATGAACGACTTCGCAACGATGAACGAGGTCTACGCGGCATGGTTCCATGCCCCATACCCAGCCCGCACTACCGTTGGTGTTATTGCGTTGCCTCTCGGCGCACACGTCGAGATCGAATTCGTGGCTCGCCGCGGCACAGTCTGAACAGCAGTCAGCCACCATGTCATTCCCGATCACACCGACCACCAAGGGGCGACTGTTGGTTGCCACCCCGCCACTCGGTGATCCGCACTTCGACCGTACCGTCGTGTACGTCCTGGATCATCATGCAGGTGGCGCCGTAGGTCTGGTACTCAACCGGCCAACGAGCGAAGACGACATCGACGGTCTCGACCGTTGGATCGCCACGGCATCTGACCCTGGCACCGTGTTCACCGGTGGTCCGGTAGAGCCCGATGCCCTGATCGCTTTGGCCGAAGGCGATGACCGCATCGACGGCGCTTGGGGGGAACTGACCAACGGGCTGGGTACGGTCGACCTCTCGCTCGAACCGAGCGATGTAGCCGGGAGGGTCCGGCGGCTCCGGATCTTTCGCGGCTACGCGGGGTGGGGTGGCGGACAACTCGACGCGGAGATCGACGCGGGTGCCTGGATGGTGCTCGACGCGAACCCCGACGACGTGTTCACCTCACAGCCTGACCAGTTGTGGCGCGTCGTGCTTCGTCGGCAAGGAGGTCGTCTTGCATGGATCGCCGATGCGCCCGACGACCTGTCTGCCAACTGACGGTGAGAACCCGCCCTCCAGCAGCCGCTCATTCCAGCTTTGGT
>JANYDH010000185.1 GCA_025359865.1 Actinomycetes bacterium
GACGCTCACCATCGAACACACGTAGACACGCCTCAAGATCGGCCGGAGACATCCCACCGATTGCATCAACATCAGGCACAACAAACGAACTCATCCGACCATCATCGCAAAAGGGTGTGACACAGTTAAACGAACACGCGTTCGACATAGCCTGTTCGGAGCAGGTCTGCCAGCCGAGGGGTTCGTCGATGCTTGCGGTACTTCCCACGTCTCTGCGAGTTCCGTGTCATCACTACCCCATCGGCTCGCGACCAAGATGACATCAAGTATCGCGCTGGTGCAGAACGCGGTCGTGATCCTCGATCAACTCGGCCGGCACCGAAAGCACCGAGCTGTCTCCGCCTGGAGCCCACCACACCCACATCAACCGAACCGGCTCAGACAGCGTCTGCATCGCATGCACCTGCCATGGGCGATGCAAGATCACGGCACCAGACACAACCCGACGGCTTGGCTCCCCTTCTGCCTCCCAGACCAGGTGGCCATCGAGTACAACGTACAGCTCTGGCGCTGGATGCCGATGTGCCGGATAGTGAACGTTGGCAGGCATGTTCAGCGTGCCAACGCGTAACTCACCGGCGGCCTGGAGCGGGCCATCGCCACCAACGATTTCGGTCACCGAGTACAGGGCTTGGAACCACTCCGGGTGGAGCGGCGACCCGCCCCCTGGGGTTCCGTGATCGAGGTGAGAGAATGTCACAGCATCGGGGTATTGATGACGCGCACGATCAGTCTGTGAACGCTGCCAAGGCGGCCATGGATTCGGCTAACAGTTGCGACCGTGGCGGCATACCCGGCATCTCCTCGGGAATCTCGGGATTCAGTCCCTCGGCGATTCGATGGAAACGTTCGATCGCCAACTCGACGAACTCGGGGTGCGGGAACACCCAATACCGACCACTGCTGACTGCGTCGATGACCAGGTCGGCGACGAACGCCGGTTGTGTGCCTTCATCGATCGCGCGTTGGACGTGCTTGCGGGTGATGTTCGCGACGGGATCGATCTCGGGCTTGTCACCTAGCTCGGCGGGCCAGTTCCGATCGGAATCCATGATGCCGGTACGCACCCAGCCAGGGCACAAACAGCTCACGCCAATTGGCAATTGAGCGGACTGCATCGAGTTGAACAGCCCCTCGGTGAGGGCCACGACGGCGTGCTTGCTGGCGTCGTATGGCGCGGCCATTCCAGGCCACAGGCCAGCGATGGACGCAGTGTTGACGATGTGGCCGCCGCCGCCCATCACCAAGTGCGGCAGAAACGCGCGGACACCATGAACAACTCCCCAAAAGTTGACACCCATCGTCCATTCCCAACTCGCGAGCGGCCCGGTCCAAGGGTCTGCGATCCCGGCGACACCGGCGTTGTTGCACACGACATGCACCCCACCGAATCGTTCGACTGTAACTGCAGCGAGTTGATCGACCTCCTGATGCTTGCTGACGTCGGTGTGGATCGCGAGTACGTCGACACCCAATGCGCTGATCTCGGCTTGCGCCCGCTCGAGGGCATCATCTTGCACATCTGCGATCACGATCGACAGGCCCTTGCCTGCAAAGGCTTTCGCCAGCGCAAGTCCGATACCGGACCCGCCCCCCGTAACAACAGCAACCTTGCCGGCCCCAAGCTCCATCAGTTCCCCCTGCTCGATGTTCGGCGCCGACGCTACTTTAGTGCGGTGCTAGGCGCCGTCAGGGAACAACAACGCGTTGGCAGCGGGCACGAAGGATTCGAAGGTGCCGGTCTGGCGCCACAACTCGACGAATCCCTCGGCGTCGGCGCCGACGAGGACGTGTAGCGGACTTGCCGGATCGGCGACCGCAGCAACGATGGCATCGGCCACCGGGCTTGGGTCTCCGCCCCCTTCGAGCAGGGTCTTGGTCAGCACCATCACGGCCTGGGCCACGTCGATGTAGGGCGAGGTGAGGTCGAGTTGGCCTCTCAGGAGATCGACGGTTTCGGTCAGTGCCGTGTCGTAGTAGCCGGGCTCGATGCACACGACGCGGACGCCGAACGGCGCCACCTCGGCTGCCAACGACTCCGAGAGCGCGCCGATCGCGTGCTTACTGGCAGCGTAGAAGCCATAGGTAGGAAATGCTGGGAGGCGGGCAGTGACCGAACTGACGTTGACGACGACGCCACTGCCCTGCGTGCGCATCGCAGGCAGCACCAGGCGCGCCATCCGGACAGGACCCCAGAAGTTGGTCTCCATCGTCGTGCGAGCCTGATCTTCTGGAAAGTCCTCGACGGGACCCGTCAAACCCACGCCCGCGTTGTTGACGAGCACGTCGATGCGACCGTGCCGGTGCAGCACGTCGGCAACCGCCGCCGAAGCGGATTCCACGCTGGTGACATCGAGCGCGACGACCTCTACCTGGACACCGGCTTCGGCCGCTGCCTTGTGAAGCGCATCGGCTTTCGCGGTGTTGCGCATGGTCGCGACAACCGTGTCGCCGTTGCCCGCGAACGCAATGGCGGTACGCAGCCCGATACCTGTCGAACAGCCAGTGATCAAGACAACAGACATGAACTCCCCCTCCGGTGACGGCGGCGCTGCCACGAGACAACGATAGTCCACCGGTGGTACAGCCGATTTCAGCGTCCCCTATTTCCCCCACTCCCGTGATTCTGAATCGGTCCGCTAATTGATCAGGTGGTTAGTTCTCGGCTATGGTTGCGGATCTCGACGTGCAGGGGGAAACGTGATGAAGCAAATTCCGGTCGAAGAGGGCGTGTTCACATGGCCATCCGACACTCCACATCTGCTCGGCAGTCGTTGCACCGCGTGCGGGAACCACATGTTCCCCACCCAGAGCGGCTGCCCGCGCTGCGCCGGAGACGAGACCGAGACCGTGGAACTGGCGCGCCGGGGCACCCTGTGGACGTGGACCGTGCAGGGGTTTGCGCCCAAGGCTCCGCCGTACATGGGTGACGCCGACCCGAAAACCTTCAAGGCATTCGGTGTGGGCTACATCCAGCTCCCGGGCGAGGTCAAGGTCGAGGCGCGGCTTACCGAATCCGATCCGACCAAGTTAAAGATCGGGATGGAGATGGAACTCACGCTCGTCCCGCTCTACACCAACGACGACGGCGACGAAGTGATGACATTCGCCTTCCAACCTGTCACCTCCGCGTGAACAACGACATGCAAGCAACTACGAGCACCAACGTTCAGACGAGCACCAACGTTCAGAAGGGATCCCAACGATGAGCGACGACGTAGCAATCATCGGTATCGGTATGCACGAGTTCGGCCGGCACCCCGGCGTGTCCGGAATGGACCAAGGGGTCATCGCCGTCCGCCGGGCATTGGCCGATGCCGGGCTGGCCTGGAACGACATGGAGTTCGCGTTCGGTGGCAGTTTGGCTGCTGGCGCGGCCGACACCATGGTGTCGCAGTTGGGACTCACCGGCTTGCAGTTCATCAATGTCGCGAATGGCTGTGCCACCGGCGGGTCAGCGTTGTTCTCCGCATTCAGCACGATCAAGTCGGGCATGTGCGACATCGGGATCGCGATCGGGTTCGACAAGCACGAAGCCGGCGCATTCCGCGTCAACACCCGTGGCTCAGGTCTGGGCGACTGGTACGGCGCATCAGGCATGGCGCTCACCACGCAGTTCTTCGGGATGAAGATCAATCGCTACATGCATGAGTACGGCATCACCGAGGATTCGCTCGCCAAGGTTGCTTCCAAGGCCTTCCGAAACGGGTCGAAGAACCCAATGGCATGGCGGCGTCGGCCGATCAGTGAAGACGAAGTGAAGCAATCGGCAATGTTGTCGTACCCGCTCACCCAGTACATGTTCTGCTCACCGGGGGAAGGCGGCGTCGCACTCATTTTAGCCAAGGCCGATCGCGCCCGCGAGCTCGTCAAGAACCCGATCTTCTTGAAGGCCACCGTGGTGCGTTCACGTCGGTTCGGCTCGTTCGAGGTGCTCGCGCCGTCCATTGCTCTGGAGCACAATGCTGGGCCGACCGTCGATGCGTCGAAGGCCGCGTTCGAGATGGCCGGCATCGGCCCCAAAGACGTCGATGTCGCTCAACTCCAAGACACCGAAGCCGGTGCTGAGATCATGCACATGGCCGAGAACGGCTTCTGCGAACACGGCGAGCAAGAGGCCATGATCGAAGCCGGCGCGACCGAGATCAACGGACGCTTCCCCGTCAACACCGATGGCGGATGCCTGGCCAACGGAGAACCAGTCGGTGCGTCGGGCTTGCGCCAGGTGTACGAGAACGTGTTGCAGTTGCGCGGCGACGCTGGCGACCGCCAGGTGCCCAACAACCCCAAGGTTGCCTACACGCACGTCTACGGCGCGCCCGGCATCTCAGGCGTCACGATCCTCAGTCGCTGATCAGCCCATCTCAGTGATTGGCCCTCGCTCATGATCGACTATCAGAAGCTGTACCACACCGGGGTTCGCGTCCCTGATCTCGACGCGGCAATGGCCGAGATCGGTGCCACGCTCGGCGTCACCTGGGCGTCGGTCGTCACCAACCCGGGCCAGCAGGTGTGGACACCCGAAGACGGCCTACAGGAAGTGCCGTTGCGGTTCACGTACTCGTGTGAAGGGCCACAACACATCGAACTACTCGAAGGCGCTCCCGGCTCGGTGTGGGACGGCAGGCAAGCGCCCGGTGTCCACCACGTCGGTGTCTGGGTCGACGATGTGGCCGCCGAGACCACCCGCTTGCTCGACGCCGGATGGTCGTTACGTGCTGCGCAAGCACCTCCGGACCAGGGATACGGCGTGTTCACCTATGTGCAACCACCCACGGGCATGCTGGTCGAGTTGGTCTGGTCGGTCGTTGCTCCCAGGTTCGAGCAATGGTGGGCCGGCGGCGGCCTCTGACCACCTGCTCAGCGCAGCAAGGCGCCGGCGTCGACGGGAACAACGACGCCGGTGACCCATGCAGACAGATCACTGCATAGGAACAACACCACCCGCGCAACGTCGTCGGGTACACCGGCCCGATCAGCAAGCAGGTTGTGCGAGAGACGTGACCGGACATCGAGTCCGGCAGCCGCAAGCGGTGCCAACTGGTCTTCGACGCCCGGGGTGAGGATCACGCCCGGCGCGACGGCATTGACACGGATGTTCAGCGGCGCAAGCTCGAGCGCAAGGTTCTTCGTCAGCCCGACCACGGCATGTTTCGACGCCACATACGCGCTGATTCCCGCTGCGACCGACAACCCAGTGATGCTGGCCAGGTTCACGATCGCACCGCCCGCTGTCATCTGCTTGGCCGCCTCACGGGTGCCGGCGAACGTGCCGCGCAGGTTGACCCGCATCATCGTGTCGATGAAGTCATCGGCCGCGTCGATGGCCGGCCCGGTAGTGGGAAAGATGCCTGCGTTGTTGATCCAGATGTCGAGTGACCCAGTCTCGGCCACCGCACGCTCTGCCACCGCAGCGAGCGTGGCGGAGTCGGTCACGTCGACGTGCGCGCCGACAACGGTGCCGCCTGTTTCATGGGCCAACTGTGCGGCGGTTGTCGATGCCGCGTCGAGGTCGAGATCGGCGAGCACGACCACCGCGCCTGCCTCGGCGAGTCGACGACCAATGGCCGCTCCGATACCACGGGCACCACCGGTGACGACCGCTGTTCTACCGGCAAGCGAGACAAGTTGCCCGATTCCCGTTTCGGTGTGGTCAGGAACGCTCGGCATGTTTCAACTCTCGCTTCTTGCTCGGAACCCGGTGTGTAGTGATCGCAACGACCGCAGGCTGTAATTCGGTTGGATGGTGAACTCGGTCTCACCGTCGATGAACCACAAGTCATCGAACCTGTCGACGATCGCCCGAAAGCCATGCAGCAGTTCGCGCCGAGCGAGCGGCGCACCCAGGCAATGGTGCACGCCGAACCCGAACGCAAGGTGCTGGCGAGCATCGGTGCGTTCGAGGTTGAAGTCGTCGGGACGATCGAACTCACGGTCGTCACGATTGGCGGCGCCATACCTGATGCTCACCATCGAGCCCGCTGGGATGACCACACCATGCATCTCGACGTCGACCGTGGCGGTACGAAACAGCGCCTGCACCGGGCTCTCCAAGCGGAGTACCTCTTCGACCAACACCGGAAGATACGTCTCGGGATCAGCCTTTAGGATCGCCCATTGGTCGGGGTTGTCGACCAACAGCATCACACCGGCTGACAGGGCGTTCGTTGAGGTTTCCGAGCCGCCGACGAACGTGTCGGCCATCATCTCGGCGTGCAACTCTTCGTCGGTGAGTGTGCGTCCCCATTCCGGGATGACCGTATTGACGATGTCGGACAGCAGCGTCTCGTCGGGCTCACGCCGAAGTCGTTCGAAGATCGGCTGGAAGTAGTGCTGGGCCTCGATCTCCATCTCGGTCGACCAGATCACTTCCTCGGCCGTCTGCATGAGCCCCAGCCGCTGTACCCAGGCATCGGTCCAGGCTTTGATCCTCCAGATGTCATCCAGGTTGGCGCCCATCTGCAGACCAATCATCATCAACGGCAACGGAACGGCGAACTGGCGCACCCAGTCACACCGGCCGGCGCCGATGAACTCGTCGATCAGACGATGGGCCGTTGCCTCGATCTCGGGTTCGAGCTCACGGATGCGGGCCGGGCGGAAGGCGTGATTGAACAGACCGCGCATCTCACGGTGATTGGGGTCATTGCGACTGGCGAGTGTTCGACCTGGCACCCAGCCCTTCTCTGCGTAGATCGCGTGCACGATCTCGGACCGCCGATCTCGGCGGCCGACCGGCCGCTCACTGGAGAATCGCTCGGCGTCTTGGAGTACTGCCTTCACATCACCGTGGCGCGAGATCACCCACATCCGCACGCGCTCGTCGTACCACACGGGGGCCTCGTCGCGCAGTGTGCGATACGCCGGGTACGGACAGTCGTTGATTGCAGCATCGAAGAAGTCGACCTGCCCCAACGGCACCGGCTGGTCGATCCCGGCCCACATCACACAATTCCCCGCTGCACGACCACACAGCCTAGATTTCCTTTGGGGGCCAAAGAGAAGGCGGGGGAACATGCCGACTCGACAATCGCCAGACCAGCGCCACACCAACGACCACAACCCAAGCCCACACCAGCAGGGAATCCACATGGCACACGATGCAATCACCGACCTCGTCCACCGCTACGCCGATGCAGTCGTCCATCGTGACGGCGATCAGTGGGGCTCTACCTGGGCCGCCGACGCGCGCTGGCTGCTCACCAAGGATTACGACATCTCCGGTCGCGAAGCCATCCTGGCGTTGTGGCACGGTGCCATGGGCGGATTCGACGCGGTCATTCAGAACGTGCTCAACGGAACCGCCGAGATCGACGAAGCGGCCGGAACCGGAACGGGTCGGTGGTACATCCACGAGCACTTCCGACGTGCCGGCGGTGACGTCGGGATTCTGCTCGCGCACTACGACGACACCTACGTGATCGAAGACGGACGTTGGTGCTTCGCAACGCGGACGCTCGTCGCCCACTATCAAGGCGCGCCCGATCTCTCGGGGAAGTTTCTCAACGCCGTGACGTGACACTGTGGCTCTCGCTCGAACGAGAGCATGGATACATTCTCTCTACCGGTGGTGACGGCGTGGCGGCAGCATTTCAATCCGCATGGTCGGCCGTGTCGGCGGCTGTCGAGATGCAGCGTGCGTTCGGATCCGAACCGTAGCCACCGCCGCTCGACGTTCGGGTTCGGATGGGGATCAACACCGGAGAGGCCATCGAACGCGGCGGTGACTACTTCGGGCCAGCGGTCATCAAAGCGGCGCGGCTGATGTCGCTGGTCGCCGGCGGACGAGCGGTGTGCTCCACGGCCACAGCGGAACTCGTGCAGGTACATCTCGACGACGACATCCAACTGCTTCCCGTCGGCGCCGTCCACCTGAAGGGTCTCAGCCGCAACGAGTCGGTGTTCGCAGTCGCCGGCCAGGGTCTGTTCGAGCAGGGCACGCCGTTGGAGGCAGCTCGCGTAACACTGCGCACTGCGCACTGCGCACTGCGCCCTGCGCCAATCGCCGCCAACCGGCTGATCGGGCGCACGGTTGAGCTTGCCGCGATGATCAACGCTGCCTGGGTGGAGCTTGCCTCAGCGCAGAATCGTGATGCCGCCGTCTACGAGATCGCGACTGCCACCGGTGTACGACCGCAGGTCGGCGAGGAGTTGTTCGTCACCGTTCTCAATGCGCTCGCAGCGCGCGAGATGCTGTTGGTGCTCGACAACTGCGAACACCTCCGAGCTGACGTTGCCTCACTCGTGCAGCAGATCAGCACTCGCAGGGCGGTGGCCACCATTCTGGCGATCAGCCGCCAGCGCCTCGGCGGGCCCACCGAGCGAGTGATTCCAGTCGGCCCGCTCGGCGTCGTCGATGCGAACGCGGCCCTCGCACTGCTGGTCGAACGCCTCGGTGCATCTATCTCAATAACTGAGCGCCCGGGACTCGAGTCGATCGTTCGGCAGGTAGATGGCATCCCGCTGGCAATCGAGCTCGGCGCCGCGCGATGCAGCAGTCTCGGCATCACGGAAGTCGCCGCGCGTTAGCAGGGAGAACTGCGCCTCCTTGCCGACCGCAACCAGCCGACCGAGCGGCACCGCACGTTGGAGCAGATGATCGCTTGGTCCTACGACACCCTGGCCCCGGCCGACCAGACGATCTTGCGCCGGTTGTCAGTGTTCGCCGGCGCGTTCACGCTCGAATCCACAGAGCGGCTAGCGCTAGCCGGCAACGACGACTTCTCCGCACTCGACGTGGACGATGCCGTCGGTGCATCGGTCGACACATCACTCGTGGTAGGCCAACGGAGCCGGTTTCCCCTCCTCGAACCAACACGCCAGTTCGCGCAGGCACGGTTCGCATCGTCGATGGAACTGGATGAAACGCGTGAATGTCACCTCGCGACGATGATGGCCCGCGTCGGTGCGGCACATGATGGCACCGCAACCGCTGACGAGGCGTTATGGGTCGACGAACTCGATGCCGACTGGCCCGACGTTCGTATCGCAAGGCGACGCGCTCTCGACACCGACAACGACGACGATGCGATCTTTCTGGTCATCCACCTCGCCAGCGAGGCATTCCTCCGTCGACCTAAGGCGTTCATCTGGATCGCCGAAACCGTGCAGCGGTACGGCGACCGGCCTGGTCCGCACCGCCGTGAGCTACTCGGCGGCGGCAGCCAGGTGGCATGGACCACACCCGACGTGGAGCAGGGGTTGGCCCTTGCCGAGGAGGCCTTGAGCATCAAGCCGTCACCTGGTACCGCCCTCGACTGTCTGCCACAGATAGGCGCAATCGGTGCGCTCAACTACTCCGCGCAACCACGAGAGGCCGCCGATGTCGCCCGCATCGCGCTCGACTTGAACGCAGCGTCGATGAGGCTGCCAACGCGGGTGTCGCTTCTCGGCAGCGAGGTCATGTCACTTGCTCTCGCCGCTGACCCAGCCGCGCTCTCGGTGGGTCGCGAAGCGGTGATGTACGGCGAACGATCCGGTTACCCATCGCTACTCGACTTCGCGTTGTACTCCTCTGCGCTGGCCCACCAGTTACTCGGCGGAGATCCGGTCGAGGTCGCGTTGGCCCTCGACCGAGCAGCACACTGGCCGAGTCGGTGGGAGACCACTGGCTGATCGGGATGTGCGCTGGCGTCAACCTTCCGGGTGCAGGAAGCAACGACCCGACGCTACAACTGGCGGCCACGCTCGACGCGATGGACCACTTCCTCCAGAGCGGTTGGTTAACGCATGCATGGTCGGCAGGCTGGATGATCCCCGGCGTATTGGCGGGGATCGGGCACCTTGAACAGGCCGCCACCTGGCTCGGCGCCTGCCTGGTGTGTGGTTTTCCGCGGGTCGCGAACGTTGTCCTGCCCGACGAGCTCGAAGCGGCACTCGCTGGTGGAGGTGATCCTCGCTTCCACGACGCCATCAGTGCCGGCAAGCAGTTCACCTTCGCCGACCTCCGTCGTTTGACCGACGACGCGATGCGCACCTGAGGTCGCCGGTGTAATTTGGCAGACGGTCGATCTACCTGGCAGGCCCTCTTGCTGGCGAGTCGTAACGATGCCATACGCCGATGGCAGACCCGCGAATGAGATCGCACCCGAATTCGTGTTCATCGTCGGTCCCCGGTGATATCGCTCCAGCGTCGAACTACCCCACCGAACCAATAATCTACCCAAAGACTTTCAGTATTGGTATGTTTGGGTAGTTCTATCAGGAGCTTCGCGAGAGCCAGCACGCTCGATCCTGTTCCCGGCGACATCGTCACGTTGCTGCGCCGGATCGACATGGCGGCCGGTGCCGAGGCGCGCCACGTCGACCAACTTCCCCAACTGCTCGTCACCCTGCAGAAACAGGCGCGCATCGAGTCGGTCACTGCCTCGAGCGCCATCGAGGGGGTGCACGTCGCCGATGCCCGGGTACCCAACCTCTTGTCGGGCAACCCGCAACGCATTCGCAACCGCAGCGAAGCCGAGTTCGCCGGCTACAGCGCCGCACTCGACTACCTCAACCAACAGGACCCGGGTGAACTCACGGTCGGGCTGGTGTTGCATCTCCATCGACTGCTGTTCTCCTTCACCGACGGACGCTGTGGCCACTTCAAGGCCGAGGACAACCTGGTCATCGACCGCCACCCGGACGGCAGCACCAGTACACGCGTCGCCCCCGTCGGTTGGCAGGAGACACCGTTTTACATGGACGAGTTCGTCGCCCGCACCAACACCGCGCTCCGCGGTGACGAGACCCACCCCCTGCTGATCATCGCTGCGGTCGCGCTCGACCTGCTCTGCATCCACCCATTCACCGACGGTAACGGCCGCGTCGCACGACTCGCCACAACACACCTCCTACAGCGATCCGGCTACGGGGTCGGCAAGTACGTCAGCGTCGAACAACTCATCTACGAAACCAAGGACGAGTACTACCAAGCGCTCCAAGCATCGACGAAGAGTTGGTTCGACGACGGCCAACACACCGTCTGGCCGTGGACCGGCTATCTGCTCGGCCGACTCGCCGCCGCGCACACACGTTTCGGAACCCGGGTCGCCGCAGGGACTAGCGGCGGGACAAAGCAGGACCGGGTCCGCGACTTCGTGCTGCTACACGCCCCGACACCGTTCACCATCGCCGACATCCGCCGCGCAGTTCCTGGGATCAGCGACAACACCATCCGGCTCGTGCTCGGCGAACTCAGGAACCAAGAGTTGATCGCCAACGACGGCACCGGCCGTAGCGCGAGCTGGCACTGCGTAGGTGCCTAAAGGACTGCTCAGCGTCTAGACCATCGTGAGCAATCACCCGAAGGTGCTATGGCGGTGGCGGTGTTATTCGGAACCATGAGCGGCCTTGCCGATCTTGCGCAACTCCCGACAGTGTGAGGATTGGAAAAGCTCATGCTCAGCTCTGTACAGCGTTGCCTCCGAGCGAACTCGGGGTGTTCGCCTCATGCCCCAGTTCCGTCGTTGCTCAGTTGGCGGGGGTCGCCGACGAGGGCGAGGTGCCAGTGTTGGGTATCGGCGAGTTCGATCAGGCGGTGCAGCACGCAATTCGGCGCCCGCAGCAACAACGGGATTTCGCCGACCCTTTGCGGGGCGCACCGACCGGAGGCCCTTGACCCTCGTTCGACGCAGAAATTTCTGCGTCGCGCGGACCTGAGGCGGACCTGGGAACGACAAAGACCCCCTCGCGGGGGCCTCTCGGGTCTGTGACCTAACATTTTCCAGTGGGGCTACACAGAATCGAACTGTGGACCTCATCCTTATCAGGGATGCGCTCTAACCGACTGAGCTATAGCCCCGCTTAGCAGGTCGCAACGTTAGCGGATCCTCTACGAAACCCTCCACTGCGTTACGTCCTCTGCCGGTCTCACCTGCACGACTGTATCCGGCAGCAGCGCAAGCTCGGGCCCGAGTTCGGTCTCGGTCTCGGCCGGTGGCCGTGCTGGACGGGCGGTGACTTCCTCTTCGAGCACGCTCACTCTGATGCCGCCGACCAGGTCGGTGATCAGATTGAACAACGTGGCCAGCAGCACCGCGAAGCCGGTCAGCCCGATCGCACAGAACAGTCCGGCAATCCATCCGGCATGGAAGATCTCGCCGCCTTTGAAATGAAAACTCGACCAACCGAACTGCTCGAAGAACTTCTCGACGTTGTTCACCGTTCCCGTTGTGTATGCCACGTTCCACAACAACACCCCCGCCGTGAGGCCGATCACGTACAGCACAACGTTGAACACCAGTGCCACCTTGAACACGCTCCACGTGTCGACATGACGGACCACCCGGGTGACCCGGCGGACACGCCGTCGTGGGCGCCTTCGGAACAGAATCGGCCGACGCGCCGGTCGAGTAGGCGCCAGCGTTACGCCACCGTCGGGGTTGATCAGTTCATCGCCACTCGAGCCACCCTGTTCAGATGTGATGACCCGAATTGCTTCGAGTTCGTGCAGGTATTCGCGTTCTGTCGCGACTCGCCCGACTGGCACCGTTGCCGGCTCATCGATCGGCGAGATCACCAGAGGCGGCGATGGAACCGAGCGCGCGCCCCGTCCCCGGCCTGGGCCGACTTTGGTGGTCGAGCCGGTTTCAAGCGTGGTCGGAATGTGAGGTCCTGACCACGTGGTCGGCTCGGCCACGATCCGGGGCAAAACAGGAACGGACAGCAACGGTGCACCAGCAGGGATGGGTGGCTGTTCGATGCTGTCGACCGAGGCGAGTGAGTCGACGATGGGCGGTGCGCTCGACTGACCCGAACGTGACCGTCCAGAACCGGCCGTGGCCGATGGGGCACTCCGGTTGGGAGCCGGGTCGTCGAGCCGAGGATCGACGGTTCCCGCCGGCACCCGCGAAGACGCCGCCGGGTTTCTCGCAACGCGTGGCGCTGACTTTGTGAGGCTCTCGTCACCCTCGGTCACCCCGCGAGCATAGAGAACTACGGTGACAGTTGCAGCGCGGAGTATGCGGGGGGGTCGGACTCACCGCAACGGCACCTATGGCCCGTTGCTGGAACGAGCGCTCACGAGTGCCCTGCCAACTCGCACCACCACCACGACATCGTCGCCGTCACGTACGAAGCTGACCAATGTGGCGCCATTTCCAGCCGCCACGCTTGCGGCTGCGACAGGCCCACCGCTCGTACCTGCAAGTGCCGCTGCATCGGCCGCTGTGCGCGCCCGTGCCTGGTCGACCAACACCACGCCCACTTCGGCCAC
Source organism: Actinomycetes bacterium (assembly GCA_025359865.1). Lineage (GTDB taxonomy): Bacteria > Actinomycetota > Acidimicrobiia > Acidimicrobiales > Ilumatobacteraceae > VFMC01. The sequence continues at coordinate 13,199 of JANYDH010000185.1, forward strand.
ACCAACGCCGAGCAGACCGACAACAGCCACCACAGCCACCATGGCCAGCACGGCCTGACCCTGATCCCCTCGCGCATAACGAGCCTGCATTGATTGATTCGATAACAAGTTCACCACCTCGAGCCTGGGGGATCACCCCGGAACAACGTTGGTCGACTACGTATCGACGATGTGGCGCCAAGTGGCGCGAGATGAACAGACCGGTCGTGCCTGAAGTAAAAGCGCCAGATCAGTCAGCGTCGGAGCCAGTGTCAGTGTCGGAGCCAGTGTCAGTGTCAGAGCCAGCGTCGGTATCAGAGCCAGCTTCAGCGTCAGCGTCAGTAGCCAGGATGGGTGCTACGGATGCAACGATCTGGCCTTCGTCAAGATTCATCAAACGGACACCGGTTGCATCGCGACCCTGGAAACTGATCTCGTGCACACCCATTCGAATGGTGACGCCCCCGCTTGACACGGCGACGATTTCGTCGTCGAGGCCGACCATGAATGCCGCCACCACCTTGCCCTTGCGGTCGTTGAGTTTGATGCCTCGGACCCCGAGACCACCACGACCCTGAGCGTTGAATCGGTCGAGTTCGGTTCGCTTGCCATAGCCCGATTCGGTGACCATCAAGATGGACGTGTCGTCACGGGCGACATCGACACTTACCACGACATCACCGGTGCGCAGCTTCATCCCACGTACGCCACCGGCCGAACGACCCATCGGACGAACTTCGGTTTCGTTGAAACGAATCGTCATCCCACTCCGGGCGACCATGAAGATGTCGTCGGTACCACTGGTCTCGATCACCTTGACGAGTTCGTCACTACCGCGAAGGTTGATCGCGATGAGGCCGTCGCGTCGAGACGAGTCGTACTCGTCGAACGCTGTCTTTTTGACTGTGCCCTGGCGCGTGGCGAAGAACAGGTATCGCTCGCTCGCAAAATCACGCGTGTCGATGATGGCCTGAATGGTCTCACCGGCCTGCAACGGGAGCAGGTTGACGATCGGCATACCCTTGGCGGTGCGCTCGCGCTCGGGGATTTCTAGCGCCCGTAGGCGGTACACGCGCCCACGGTTGCTGAAGAACAACAAGAACGCGTGCGCTGTGGTGAAGATCACGTGATGGACGATGTCGTCGGCTTTGAGCCGCGCGCCGGCGACGCCTCGGCCGCCACGCGCCTGCGTCTTGAAGCTGTCGGCGGGGACCGCCTTGACATACTGCGCTTCGGTCATGACGATGACGAGGTCTTTATCGTCGACGAGATCCTCGATGCTCATCTCGCCCGTGTCGAGCACCACCGGGCATCGCCGCGGCGTGGCGAACTCTTCACGAACGGCAGTGAGCTCGGTCTTGATCACCGTGCGCAGTTTGTCCGGATCGTCGAGAATGCTTTGCAACTCGACGACTCGGGCACGCACGTCAGTCAGTTCCTGCTCGAGATCGATCCGGCTGAGTCGGGTGAGTTGGCGGAGCTGCATGTCGAGGATGTCGATCGCTTGCACTTCGCTGAACTCGTACGGCAGGGTCAGCAGTTGCTCTTTGGCCGACGCAGCATCGTCGCTGGCTCGAATGAGCGCGATGATCTGGTCGATCAAGTTGAGTGCCTTCAACCGACCCTCGAGCAGGTGCTCGCGCTTCTTGGCCTTGGCCAGGCGGTACTGGGTACGGCGAGTGACGACATCGATCTGGTGACGGACGTAGCCCGCGAGTGCCGTGAGTAGGTTGAGGGTGCGCGGCACGCTGTCGACGAGCGCAACCATGTTGACACCGAAGCTGGTTTGAAGTTGGGTCAGCTTGAACAGATTGTTGAGTACGACGTTGGCGTTGGCGTCGCGCTTCAACGAAATGATGAGGTTGGTCTTGCCACCCGAAGAGCCGTCGTTGACGTCACTGATGCCGTCGAGTTCACCTGCGTCGACCAACTCTTGGATGCGACCGGCGATGGCCGAACAACTGGTCTGGTACGGCAACTCGGTGACCACGATCTGGTAGCCACCGCGACGCGTCTCTTCGATTGCGGCGGTTGCGCGCATCTTGATGCTGCCGCGCCCGGTGCGATACGCATCGATGATGCCAGCACGCCCGAGGATGCTGCCGCCCGTGGGAAAGTCGGGGCCCTTGACGAAGTGCATGAGATCGTCGGCGGTGGCCTCGGGGTGGTCGATCAAATGAATAGTGGCATCGATGACCTCGCCGAGATTGTGCGGTGGGATGTTGGTGGCCATGCCGACCGCAATGCCCTGGCTGCCGTTGACGAGGAGGTTCGGGAATCGTGCTGGCAGGACCGTCGGCTCTAGACGACTGCCGTCGTAGGTGGCCACCATATCGACGGTCTCTTCGTCGATATCGGCAAGCAACTGCATGGCCAGTGGGTGCAGGCGGCACTCGGTGTAGCGCGATGCGGCGGGTCCAAAGTCGGGTGATCCGTAGTTGCCGTGGAAGTCGATTAACGGGTGGCGGAGCGAAAACGGCTGGGCCATCCGAACGAGCGCATCGTAGATGGCGCCGTCGCCATGTGGGTGATACTTGGCCATGGTGTCGCCGCTGACGCGCGCCGACTTGACGAATGGTCGATCGGGCCGGAAACCCTGCTCTTCCATGTCCCAGATGATGCGACGGTGTACTGGCTTCAGTCCATCACGTACATCGGGCAGGGCCCGCGACATGATGACCGACATCGCGTAATCGAGAAAACTTCGCTCCATTTCATCTTGCAGCGCAACTGGCTGCACCGAATGGTGATCGTCGACGGCGTTGACGCCGTCAGTCGAGGCGGAGGAGTCTGCCGGCTCAGGGGAGTCGGGTAGTTCGGGGGGTGTGGTGTCGTCGCTCATCAGAAGTCCAGGTTCCTCACGTCGCGTGCGTTCGTGGTGATGAATTGCTTACGCAGGTCGACGTTTTCGCCCATGAGCACCGTCATGATGTTGTCGGCCAACGCGGCCTCGTCGACGTTGATCTGGAGCAGTGTGCGCGAACCGGCATCCATCGTGGTGCCGCGCAACTCCTCCCAGTCCATCTCGCCGAGGCCCTTCAGGCGTTGGAAGTCTTTCTTGTGGTTCGGCCGCTGTTCGAGAAACTGCGCCTTGGCCACGTCGTCTTTCAGATACACCTTTTCTTTGCCGACTTCGGTGGAGTACAGCGGTGGTTGGGCGATGTACACGAAACCGGCCTCGACCAGTGGGCGCATCTGCCGATAGAAAAATGTGAGGAGCAGCGTGCGGATATGGCTGCCGTCGACATCGGCATCGGCAAGGACGATCACCTTGTGGTAGCGGGCCTTGGTGGATTCGAACTCGTCACCGACCCCACCGCCGATAGCCGTGATCAGGTTCTGTACCTCGGTGTTCTTCAGCATCTTGTCGATCCGCGCGCGTTCGACATTGAGGATCTTGCCACGAATCGGCAAGATCGCCTGAGTGCGTGGATCGCGCGCATCGAGTGCGGTACCACCGGCCGAATCGCCCTCGACGATGAACAGTTCGCTCTCGTGCGGGTTACCACTGGAGCAATCCTTCAATTTGTCGGGCATGCCTGCACCGCTGAGCGCAGTTTTACGACGAATGGCGTTGCGAGCGTTCTTGGCGGCCACACGAGCTTGTGCCGCCGAGAGCCCCTTCTTGACGAGTTTGTTGGCCTCGGTTGGGTTCTCTTCAAGCCATTCGGCGAGGCGCTCATTCGTGGCCTTCTGCACGAATGAGCGCATGGGCACGTTGCCGAGCTTTGCCTTGGTCTGTCCCTCGAACTGCGGCTCGCGCAGTTTGACCGAAACGATGGCGGTAATGCCCTCGCGGATGTCTTCGCCGAGCAGGTTTTCGTCCTTTTCCTTGAGCAGGTTCTTGACTCTGGCGTACTTGTTGACCACGCTCGTGAGCGCGGTCTTGAACCCCTCGACGTGCATGCCACCTTCGATGGTGGAGATGCCGTTTGCGTAACCGTGAATGCCCTCGTGATATCCGGTGTTCCACTGCAGCGCGATGTCGAGGGTCTGCGCACCATCGTCATCGACGTCTTCGTAGTGGGCAACCTTGCTGAACAACGGCTCTTTGGAGGCATTGAGATGGGTGACGAAATCGACCACCCCACCTTTGTATTGATAGGTGATCTCCTGCTCGCGGTCGGCCCGCTCGTCACGAAAGACGATCACCAGACCACGGTTCAAGAACGCCATCGTCTGCAATCGCTCGAGCACGGTGCGGGCAACGAACTCGGTACCTTCGGCCATGAACACGGTCGGATCCGGCCAGAACGACACCGAAGAACCTGTCAAACGGGCATTCGTGCGGCCATCTATGCGGTCATGAGTTGGAGTAGGCCCGACGTCGGCGATATCGCTTTGGGGCTTACCACCATCGGTGTACACCTGCTGGTAGTGGCGTCCATCGCGATCGACTTCGAGAACAAGGCGTTCGCTGAGCGCGTTGACGACGCTCACCCCGACCCCATGGAGTCCGCCCGAAACCTTGTAGCCCTCGCCGCCGAACTTGCCGCCGGCATGCAACACGGTGAGTACCACCTCGGCGGCACTCTTGCCCTTGTGGGGCCCTGACGGATACGGATCGACAGGAATACCGCGACCATCATCGTCGACGCGGCACCCGCCATCGACAAGCAGTGTGACCCCGATACGGGTACAGAATCCGGCCATTGCCTCGTCGACAGAGTTGTCGACCACCTCCCAGATGAGGTGGTGAAGACCAGCGAGACCGGTCGACCCGATGTACATGCCGGGACGTTTGCGGACAGGGTCAAGGCCTTCGAGGACCTGAATGTCTTTCGCGCCGTAGTCGGAGGTCGGTTTGTTGGCGTCAGCAGACACGCACACCTCGGAGTGAGTAGGGGCGGTCATCCGGAGAATGATGCAAACATTGCCATCATTGCCTTTGACCTGGGGTTACGCTTGGCGACGGGCGGATGCTGCCGGCCTAGTGCCCTGCTGACAAACCGCAATCGCGATGCAGATCATCCTACCGCAGGGGTGTCGCGGAGAGGTGCGTACCTCTCACACCGGTGCGACAACGATGTCAGCCCCGGCGGACACGGATTTCGAGTCGGTCGACCACGGCACCGGCCACCTCACGTAGGCGCTCGCGCATGGTGACCTCGAAGAATCGCAACTGCGTCGCCCATGCGGGGTCGTCCACCTCGACTACGAGCGTGGTGCCGTCCAGTTTCACGGGCTGGACGTGCTCGGCCACCACATCGCCGACTGCCTCGGTCCATCTGCCGAACACTCCGCCAAGCGTGACCGCGGTCGGTGCACCGGGCCCACGAAGTGACTTGACCACACCTCCCAGACTGGAGGTCAGCGGCACCGGATCACGAGGCGTCACGCCACCACGGTACCCGCCGAGATGCTTAGCACAACATCAGGATGCGCCACCTCAGGCAATGCCCCGGCAGTGGTGAGCAGTACTTGGCCGGGTGGAAGGTTCGAAAGCAATGCCGCAGCCCGCTGCGGGTCCAACTCGCTCAGTACATCATCGAGCACCAAGACGGGTGCTGTGCCCACCCGTTCGGCCACCAAACGGTGAGCACCCAACCGTAAGGCGAGCGCCAGAGTGCGTTGCTCACCTTGCGAGGCATGTGTTCGTGCCGACATTCCGTTGATCATCAACTCGACATCGTCACGGTGGGGTCCAACAGTGGACACGCCGCGACGAACGTCGTCGCTACGGGCGAGCCCCAATGCATTGACCAAACCGCGCTGACGCCATACCGGTTCGTAACGAAGCTCGAGTGGTGTAGGACGGCCGGCAAGCTGCTCATAGGCCTGGATCACCATCTGGTCGAGCCTGGCGATGAGAACTGATCGGGCATGACCGAACTGGTCGCCGAGTTCTGCAAACCGTTGATCCCACACGTCGAGGGTCAGGCTGGCCGACTCGTCCAGCCTCCCACCCGCCTGTTTCAACAGGGTGTTGCGCTGTTTAAGTACACGGTCGAGTTCCAACCGCAGTGCGTCGTATTTCACCGCCAAGGCAACGAGGGTGTCATCCATGAATCGCCGTCGTTCACCGGGACCACCCTGCACCAGGACAAGATCATGCGGAGAAAAAACGCTGACTCGGACGACGCCTAGTAGCTCACGCGACCGCCCGAGTTTCTGACTGTTGACCAACACCCGGTTACGGCCAATCCGACTGATCTCGGCCTCGACGGTCACTTCGCGATGGTCGTCTTGAACAATGACCGCTCTGACAATTGCCGAATCTGCCCCAGTGCGGACAAGTGCCTCTGTCGGAGCACCACGGAAGCTGTCGAGTGTTGCCAGGTAGGCGAGCGATTCAGCAAAGTTCGTCTTGCCTTGACCGTTCATGCCTACGACTGCGGTGATCCCGGGATGCAACTCGAAGCAGGCCGCGGCGTAGTTCCGAAAGTCGATGAGTTCCAGTCGACGAACAATCACGACGCCGTAGGTGGCGTGGACGCAATCATGATCACGGCACTCGTACCGGCATGAGCAGATAGAGGTAGTCGTCGCTGCCCACACCCCGCACGACGGCAGGCTTCAATCCGTCGATTGTCGACAACGTGATCTGATCCGAATGCACCGCTTCCACGCCTGCAGCGAGGTAATCGGGGTTGAACGCGACGGTGAGATCGGTGCCCTCTGCCGTGGCATCGAGTTCCTCTGTGGCGTTTCCAACATCTTGGGTGATGGCGGTGAGTTCGACTCGGTCGGCCATGATCCGCATGCGAACGGGGGTTGCATCGCGCGCAAGGATTTTCATGCGCCGGATTGCTTCAAGTAACGCCTCGCGCTCAACGGTGAGGATGTTGGGGTGGCTCGCCGGGATCAATTGCCGGTAGTTGGGAAACTCGCCTTCGATAAGTCGAGTGGTAAGACGCGTACTGCCGACTTCGAACGTGGCGTCACGCTCACCGAGACGAAGTGTGACTTCGCCGCCTGCGCCCAACAGGCGTTGCAGTTCGTTGAGCGCGCGACCAGGCACGAGAACCTTCTGGTCGGCCCCAAGCACACTCACACCGGGCAGATCGCGCACAGCGAGCCGGTACGAATCGGTGGCGACCAAGCGGAGACCGTCATTTTCGGCGGTGAGCAATACCCCGGTAAGGATCGGTCGGGCTTCGTCGGTGCTAGCGGCACGCACAACCTGACGCAACGCTTCGCCGAATATCGCAGCATCGAGGGTGACAGCGTTGTCTGCCGGAGCAGACAGACGCGGATAGTCATCGAGTGACAACGGGCGAACACTGAATTGCGAACGGCCGGCAGTGATCTTGACCTCATCGTCACCAACCGTCATCTCGACACGGCCCGATGGCAAAGAACGAACGATGTCAGAGACCAACCGAGCTGGCAACACCACCCCTCCGTCGATGTCTCCGCCGACGGTGAGTTCGAGTTGGATCGTGAGATCGAGATCGGTTCCGGTAATTGCCAGGCGATCACCTTGCAACTCCAAACGAAGTCCGGACAGTACGGGCAGAGTTCCCGTGCGGCCAGTAGCCGCCCGGCCCGCCGTCGTCAACGCTTCGGCTAAAATGTCACGTTCGCAACGGAACTTCACAGGGCTCCCCCTCTTACAACGGTTCGTCTATATGGGTAGTAGTAGTAATAAGGGCTGTGGATTGTGCACAACCCATCGTTCGCCCAGCGTAGGGCACGAATCGCTGTCCCCACCGCTATCCACCACCGTCCACAGGCAGGAAATGACATCGTGGTGATTCGGTGGATAACCGGTGGTTGTCCACCGGTCGCGGCGTAGTTGCCCCGTGTCTGTCCACAGGCTGACGCGACGGTGCAGTTGTAGTCCATCTCAGTTCTTCTTCAACTGCTGGATCAGTTCCGTGACTTGGTCGAAGATCTGTACGCGTTCTTTCATGAGGCGCTGGATCTTGTCGACGGCGTGGATGACGGTGGTGTGGTCACGACCGCCGAAGAGGCGCGCGATGCTTGGGTAGCTGAGGTCGGTGAGTTCGCGGAAGACATACATCGCGGTTTGGCGTCCAGTGACCAACGGCCGCTGCCTGCTCTTGCCTCGCAACGCCTCGACCGAGTAACCGAGGATGAGAGCGATCTCGTTGAGTAGCTCCTCGTCAGTACGAGGTTTCGCGACCTTGTTGGTCAAGAGGTCGCTGAGCAGGTTTTCTGCAAGGTGGGTGGTGATGGGTACATGATTGAGGCTTGCGTACGCGGTGACCCGGATGAGCGCGCCTTCGAGTTCGCGAATGTTGCTGGTGATTCGCGATGCGATGAGTTGCAGCGTTTCGTTGGGAACCGGGCTGTTGTCGCGTTCGGCCTTGTTGCGAAGGATCGCGAGCCGCGTTTCCAAGTCGGGGGGCTGGATGTCGGTGATTAGCCCCCAGTTGAATCGGCCGCGCAACCGTTCCTCGAGGGTGGGGATGGCACCGGGCATCCGGTCGCTGGAGATGACGATCTGCTTGTTCGCGCCGTGAAGCGAATTGAACGTGTGAAAGAACTCTTCCTGTAGTCCCTCTTTGCCTTCCATGAACTGGATGTCGTCGATCAGCAGGAGGTCGATGTCGCGGTAGCGTCGCTTGAAGTTGGCGATGGTGTTGGTGCGGATGCCATCGACGTATTCGTTGAGGAAGGTTTCGGTGCTCACGTAGCGCACCACATCGTGCTGATAATGGTTGAGGACGTAGTGACCGATGGCGTGCAGGAGATGGGTCTTGCCGAGTCCCGCCGCCCCGTAGATGAACAACGGGTTGTAACTTCGACCGGGAGTTTCAGCAACGCGGAGTGCAGCAGCGAGCGCAAATTGATTCGATGCACCCTTGACGAAGGTCTCGAACGCATATCGTGGGTTCAAGCCGGCTCCGGCACCTGGCCAGAGCATTTCGCGGGCACTTGCACGGTCACGGGTAGACACGTTGGCCGACCCTGACGGCGCACTGCGTTCATGGTCGAGGTCGGCACCTTGTGCCCGGTCGACGGGGGCCGGTGTGGTGTGTTCGTCAATGAATGAAGCGGCGGACTGCACCTCGACCACGAGTTGCAGGTTTCCCGCACCAATTTCTTCGAGTGCATCGCGTACCAGAGGCAGGTAGCGCGACAGAATCCGGTCTCTGGTGTGACTGTTCGGTGCGCTAAGCAGGAGCATTGACGGGTCGCTGACGAGTGCCGTGACATCTTGGAATGTGGAGTACCACACCGCTTCGGAGATCTGGGCTCGCAGGAGCTGTGCTACGGCTGTCCACAATGATTCATGGTCATTCACCTGCACCACCTCCTGGTAGTCCACCAATGTCCACATGTTTATCCACACGATGTGGAAAAGACGAATCCGAGGTACAACGGGAAACGGGCACGTTAGCACTCATGACCCGACCCCGTTACACGGCCTGTCCACTGAACGTTCGACGTCTCGGTGTTGTCGTCAGCGCTACCCACCTCTAGCCTAGGGATGTTCTCGTCCACGGTTGGTGTGCCCTTGGGGCTGTCCGTGACATGAAAGTCTCGACCACGCACAGCCTTGTCTGTGAGTCCTAGGAGTATGGCGTGAAGCGCACCTTCCAACCGAACAACCGTCACCGTGCCAAGAAGCACGGGTTCCGTCATCGGATGTCGACCCGTGCCGGACGAGCCGTCTTGAAGGCCCGTCGCGACAAGGGCCGTCACCGTCTGTCGGCTTGATCTGGCGCATCCGAGACCGGGAGGTCTTTCGTCGTCTGTCGACGAAAGGGCACCGTGTTCGGGCCGGAGTCCTGTGGTGCACGTATTTACCCGATCCGTTAGCGACGCCCCCACGAGTGGCGTTTGCGGTCGGTCGCGCAATCGGACCAGCTGTCGTACGCAATCAGATTCGGCGGCGTCTTCGCGTGTTGTTGGTCGAGATGGCACTTCCGCCCGGTTCGTACCTGATCGGTGCTCGTCCAGCCATCGCCGAACGGTCGTTCGTCGAGTTGCGCCGCGACGTGCAGTCGCTACACGGGGCGGTGTCGCGCTCCGTGGATGGTCAAGCCGCGGCCCGATGAAGCACATCAATGTTCGTCCATGTGTGGATCACACCCATCAATCCGTACTACAGCGTCTGATTGTTTGGTATCAGCGTTTGGTAGATGGACGGCCGTCTCCGTGCCGCTTTTCCCCGTCATGTTCTGCATATGCACTCGAAGCACTTGAGTTGCATGGTACCTGGCACGGTTTAGGCCTCACGCTGCGGCGGTTCAGTCGCTGCCGCCCATTCGGGCCATCCGGGTGGGATCCTGTGCCTGAAGCCTCGTCGGTGCCGGTGGGCGCGCCTACACGAAAGAGAGTTGACGCTCGATGATTGCTGGCCTTTTTGAGGGTCCTGCCTGGCTCCTAGCCTGGTTTTATGACCTGACCAACAGCTACATCCTGGCTATTTCACTGATTGCGCTCGTGGTGATGGTGCTCACGGCACCCTTGCAGTTGAAGGCAACCAAGGGCATGCTCGAAATGCAGCGGCTGCAACCCCAACTGAAAAAGTTGCAGCAAGAGCATCGTGGCGATCGTCAGAAGCTCAACGAAGAGATGATGAAGCTGTATCAGGCGCACAAGGTGAACCCCCTTGCGTCGTGCTTCCCGCTGTTGTTGCAGTTTCCGGTTTTTATCGTGATGTTCCGAGTACTCCACGGTTTGACCCATGAAGTCACGTGTGCGGGTGCGAATGCTGCGTCACTGGTGTGCCAAGGAGTCACCCCTGGCACTGCTGTGTTCGGCCCGCAGTATGTTCCATCGACGTCGAAGTTGGCCCAGTCGCTGTTCGGAAAGACAGAAATGCTGTCATGGGGACTCGACTTGGCAAAGCGTCCGATGGAGATGATCAGCAAGGGCTTCTCCGATGGCATCGTGTATGCCCTGCTTGTCGTCGTCTTGGGCGTCTTGTACTTCGTGCAGCAGAAGATGGTCGCTGCCCGTGCCACGATCAGTCCGACGATGTCGCCGATGCAACAGAAATTGATGCAGTACCTGCCGGTCGTTTTCGCCGTGTTCCTGGTGTTTTACCTCACTGGCCTCGTGATTTACTACATGGCGCAGGCAATCTTTCGAATCGGCCTGCAGTACTACATCACCCATCGGTTCTATAAGGGTGAGCATTCCCTCGGGCAGCAAGCGATGAAGGCTGGTACTGAGGCGCGTGAGCTGGCCAAATCCGACAAGAGCACCGGTGGCGGGATGTTTGCGCAGGCCAAGCGAGAGTTGGCCGGAGCGAAGAAGACCACGAACCCGCCAACGGCCAAGGGCACAGGCGGCCGCCCTGGTGCCGGCCCAACATCCAGTTCGGTGAGTAAGCGGATTACACCGCCGAAGAACAAGCCAACGTCGACTGGTCGGGGTGCACGTCCAGCTCCGTCTGGCCGGACCGGTCGTCCTGAGGCGCCGGCACCCCGGTCGCCGAAGAAGAAGTAGTTAGGGAAGAGGAAGCACTATGGAATGGGTAGAACTTGCCGGTCGTACGGTACAAGAAGCTAAGGACCGGGCGCTTGATCAGTTGGGTGTCGCCGAAGACGATGCTGAGTTCGAGGTCCTCGACGAGCCACGCGCCGGGTTGTTCGGCCGTATGCGAGGTGAGGCACGCGTCCGTGCTCGAGTGCGTCCTACTCAGCCCCGTCCGAAGGCGGAGCGTCGTGATCGTCGCAAACGCAGCGAGGGTACACCCGTCGACGCCGCCGAGACATCGGACCTCAGCTCACCTGAGACATCGTCTGGCGGCGCTGCTCCTGTGAAAGCGGCCCGCAAGCAGAGTAAGCGACTTGCTAGCGGCGCACTGAGTGGTACCGCAACCGAATCCGTGCCGCTGGAAGCCGTAGCAGGTGAGCGCGGGAACGGGTCACCGCGGCGAGCAAGGCCGGCAGAGTCGCCGAACAGGCACAATGGTGGTGGAAATCGCGTAGTGGTGGATGACAACAACCAGGAGAACGACGTGGATGCACAGCAGGTTGGCGAAGAGGCAGAGCGGTTTGTTCAGGGTCTCGTCGAAGCATTTGGCCTTGATGGAGTCGCTACGCTGCGACGTGAAGGCGACGATCTTGAGATTGGTGTCGAGGGAGCGGATCTCGGGTTGCTTGTCGGTCCTCGTGGATCGACGTTACAAGCAATCCAGGAGCTGACTCGGGTGGCTGCACAGCATCGCCTTGGTGATCATGAGACCAGGCTGCGTGTTGATATATCTGGTTACCGTGAGCGTCGCCGCGAGGCGCTGACCAGGTTTGCGATGCAAGTTGCGTCCGAGGTACTCGAGGCTGGTCAAGCACGAGCTCTCGAACCGATGTCGTCTGCTGACCGGAAGGTCATCCACGACGTGCTGTCTGGCGTCGAGGGGTTGGCCACCCACTCCGAGGGCGATGATCCGCAACGTCGGGTCGTTATCGCCCCGGCGAATGCCTGACACTCTACTACTGCACGTTCTCGCCGAGATTCAACGTCGAGGTGGGATCGGGCGTGGTCTTCTCGTCGACGAGATCGCGCATGCGCGTCAGTATGTCTCCGCCTTGCCGATGCTGCCTGGTCACTTGATCGATCTCGGCTCTGGTGGTGGGCTCCCGAGTCTGGTTATTGCTGTGGATGCTCCGGCCTGGACCTTTGCGCTGGTGGAGCGCAAGGAGAAGCGCGCTGATCTACTCCGGTACGGCGTGCGCGCATTGGGCTTGTCTGACCGGGTCGATGTGGTGGTCGCCGATGTGTCCGACGCACGACAGGTTCTTGGTACCCATGCATCCGTTGTGACGGCGCGCAGCTTTGCGCCTCCACTTACGGTTTTGTCGACGGCGCGGGGCGTGTTGGCTGACGGTGGGATGGTTCTGATCAGCGATCCACCCGTAGGGACAACGCGGTGGACACCGCTGCAACTCGAGGCCTTGGAGATGGTGGATCTCGGTCGTGTGGGCGGAATTCACCGTTTTCTCCATTGTGTTGCCTGAGAACTTGTCCCGCTGTACATGTTCCACGTGGAACATCATCTGACATCCATCATTCGACGGTTGATGCTTGCTAACGTGGACTCGTAGCCCCGGCGCCCCGGGTAACTGCAGCATCTTCAGGAGTTGCCGTTCATGACCACACGACCGGCCAGTGGCGATATCGCTACTTCCCTCGTACCAGAACCTCTATCCGCAACGCAGCCCGCGAGGCCTGCCCCGAGGGCCCTCCCCCGTGTCATCGCCATTGCGAACCAAAAGGGCGGTGTCGGAAAGACCACTACGACCGTGAATCTCGGCGCATGTCTGGCTGAGCTTGGGTACCGGACCCTGGTGATCGATCTTGACCCCCAAGGTAACGCAACGACCGGCCTGGGTATCGCCAACCGTGGGCTCGAGACATCGATGTACCACGTGATCATGCATGAGGCACCCCTAGAAAACTGTATTGAACCGTCGGCCGTGAAGAATCTCTTCGTGGCGCCAGCCAGTCTCGACCTCGCCGGTGCGGAGATCGAACTGGTGCCCGCCTTCAGTAGAGAAAATCGACTTCGACGGGCAATTGCTGCTGTGGTCGATGACTACGACTACGTATTGATCGATTGTCCCCCATCGCTGGGACTGTTGACCGTGAACGGGTTGAATGCAGCCCGCGAGGTCTTGGTGCCGATTCAATGCGAGTACTACGCCCTTGAAGGACTGGGCCAACTCCTCCGCAACGTCGATCTTGTGAAGCGCAATCTTAATCCAGACCTCGAAGTCAGCACGATCGTGTGTGTGATGTACGACGCACGCACCAAGCTCGCTGGGCAGGTGGTCAACGATGTCCGCGAACATTTCGGCGACAAGGTCTGCCGGACCGTAGTCCCAAGAACCGTCCGCCTCTCCGAGGCACCGTCGTTCGGGCAGCCGATCATCACATTCGACTCGACGTCACGCGGCGCCGTGGCATATCGCGAAGTGGCAAAGGAGGTCAGCCGTGGCACGACTCGGCGGGCTGGGTAAAGGACTCGGCGCACTGATCCCGGCGGGGGAGATAGGTGGGGCGAATGATCCCTCAGATGGCGTCGCACGCCTCGAAGAACTCGGCATCGACTCCATCTCACCGAATCCGCATCAACCGCGAGTTCACTTTGATGAAGGATCGCTTGCCGAATTAACTGCGTCTATTCGCGAGATCGGCGTGCTGCAACCCGTGCTCGTCCGCCCGATCAATGGCGCGTATGAGTTGCTCGCCGGAGAACGCCGCTGGAGAGCCGCGAAACGAGCCGGACTGACGTCGATTCCGGCCATCGTCAAGGCGACCGACGACCTCGGCTCAGTCGAACGGGCGCTGGTCGAGAACCTTCATCGTCAGGATCTCACACCACTGGAAGAAGCCGCTGCATTCCAACAGCTTGTCGAGGACTTTCACCTCACCCACGAACAAGTTGCCAACCGGGTCGGCAAAAGTCGATCCGCTGTGACGAATACGTTACGACTCATGTCTCTACCGCCCAGCATCCAGCATCTGATGGCGGACGGCAAGCTGTCAGCTGGACACGCAAAGGCGTTACTCGGCACGCCGGACCGAGCCTTTCAAGAACAGTTGGCGCGTCGCGCTGCGCAGGAGGGCTGGCCCGTTCGAGCAGTCGAAGACGCAGTCCGCGACCGGGGAAATGTCTCCGAGTCGGTCGCGTCACCCGAGGTGCCGGCGCGGTCGGTACTAACGCCGCCGAAACTCCGCCCTCCCGGGATGCTTGAACTTGAGGAACTGTTGGCAGAGTACCTGTGTACAAAGGTAGCCGTGGCAATGGTGGGCAAGCGCGGACGAGTCGTGATTGACTTTGCCGACCTCGAGGATCTTGAACGACTGTTTCACCTGATGAACGGTCACCTGTTCAGCGGTTCCGACCACGTAGAGTAGCATACCGCCACACCGTGTAGGGTCTTACGCGTCACTGTGCCGTGAGACTTGCACACAATCAGTGGATAATCCTGTGCATAAACTGTCTACTAGACGGTCAGAGCATGCTCAGTAGTCCATGCTGCAAGGGCACTGACTACAGCTGCTGTGACCTGGGGAGCCAGGTTCACCACCGCACGGATTGGCCCCAATCGACAGAGCACAGCGGTCATTTTTGTTTCACGCAACACCGGAAGGCGCATTCCGCGCGGGTCGGCCACATCGACCCCTGCGCTGGACAACGTCGACGTGAGGCAGAGGGCGAGGGCACGTCCGCCGACCGACTCGAAGGTCGGAACCTTATAAAAATGCACCATGGTGAAGGGTTCGGTCGACGCCTCGAGACCGATGTAGACGTCGGCACCGAACCCGTTGGCGGCCGCAGCTTGGGTGGTGGCGTCGGGTTCGTCGAGCGGCATCACTTGCGCACCGAGTTGGCGGAGATGGTGACTGATCGATCGACCGACACTACTCAGTCCGCCGAACTGACCGATTGCCACTCGGAGCGAATCCAGTGAAGTAGGGCGCTGTGCAACCTGTTCACGCTCTCGGACCGCGGCAATGCCGGGACCGGTACCAGTTTGGCGACTGACGCGGCTGAGTGCCCGAATCGTTACCGGACCACACATGCCGTCGACGGTGAGCCCGCAGTTGGACTGAAATTCATTGACCGTCTGTGCGGTCCGAGGCCCAAATATTCCGTCGATGCGCCCGCAGTCGAACCCGATCCGGCCGAGACCAGTTTGCAAGTCGGCAACATCATCACCACGCTGGTTCGGCGCGGTGAGCACGAGTAGGCGGTCTCCAAGCTTCCATGTGGCCTCGACGAGTGCAGTCCAGGTGTGTTCATCGCATTCACCAGTGACATGTAACCCTCGCTCATGCTGGAACCGGCGAAGCGCGTCGATGGTCACGGGGCACATCGATGCAATCTCGACACCTCCGGTCGGCGCAAAGCCAGCAGACCCGAGCCGTCGTTGGAGATCTCGGATCGCCTCGCCGCGCTGTCCGCGAATCAGGGGGAAGTAGGCAGAAATTCCTGCAACTCCTGCAACAGGGCACCCTTACCCTTGGCACCGACCAGTCGCTTGGCTACCTCACCGTTGTTGAACACCAGCAGCGTGGGAATACTCATCACATTGAACCGCATGGCCAGCTCGGGATTCTCATCGACGTTCAATTTGGCGACGGTGAGCTTGCCCGCCTGCTCGGCGGCAATCTCGCTCAAAATCGGAGCGATCATCTTGCACGGGCCACACCACTCTGCCCAGAAGTCGACGATGACTGGTGTGTCGCTCGAAGCGACCAGTTCGTCGAATGTTGCGGTGGTGAGGGTGACGATGCCATCGGCCATGGCGTTTCCTTTCGATGGAGGACTAGAAGTATACCCGTAGGGAACCGGGCGGGATTGACGTGCATTCCCGACCGGTGACCGGCTGCGTCAATGCTGATTTTCGAGCCAACGCTCGCAATCGATGGCCGCCATGCAGCCTGAACCGGCGGCCGTGATGGCCTGGCGATAGGTGTCGTCTTGAACATCGCCACAGGCAAAGACACCCTCGATGTTGGTGTAGGACGAATCCGGCTTGGTGATCAAGTAGCCCGACTCGGCCATGTCAAGCATGCCACGGAACAGATCGGTATTTGGGCGGTGCCCAATGGCGACGAATAACCCGGTGACCGGCAGCGTGCTGGTTTCGCCGGTAACCAGGTTGCGCACAAGGGCACCTTCCAATTTGTCGGTGCCAACCAATCGTTCAACCACAGTGTTCCACATCGGCTGGATCTTGGGGTTCGACAACGCCCGGTCTTGCATGATCTTCGAGGCGCGCAATGAATCACGACGGTGAACCAGCGTCACTTTGGACGCAAACTTGGTGAGGAATGACGCTTCTTCGAGAGCGGAATCTCCTCCGCCGACCACAGCGATCTCCTGGCCACGAAAGAAGAAGCCATCGCAGGTAGCACATGTCGACAGCCCATGACCGAGCAAACGGGACTCCTCTTCGAGCCCGAGCATCAGGCTTTGAGCACCGGTCGACACGATGATCGCATCGGCCGTGTACTCCGTGTTGCGTACGGAGACGTTGAACGGGCGCACGCTTAAGTCCACCGCGGTAACCTTCTCGGTGAGGAACTCTGCGCCGAAACGCTGAGCCTGCTCACGAAACCGCAGCATCAGGTCGGGGCCCATGATGCCGGCAGGAAAGCCAGGAAAGTTCTCGACCTCGGTGGTGAGCATCAATTGCCCACCCGGTTGATCGCTGGTGCTGGATGGTTCTCCCTCGATCACCAGTGGCGCCAGATTTGCACGAGCCGCGTAGATGGCCGCGGTTAGCCCGGCTGGACCAGATCCGATGATCAAGACGTGATGATGCGTCATGACGCAAGATCCGGGTTACTCGTCCGCTTGCGCATCGCCACGATGGAGATCAACAAGAAGACAGCACCCATCAGCAGGTATGACACCCACACTGCCGAATCAGCGTCGATCGCGCCGCCGATGTTGACGATCCGCTGAAGCAACTTCGTACCGATGATCACGAGCATGATCAGCGCTACGAGACCAGCAAAGCCGATGACGATCCCGAAAACCATGGCCCGAACGACGAGGACCACTTTGGTCGTGGTCTTGTCACGAATCGTGCCGACCACCTTTTCCACCGTGTCGGCGAGATCTGGTGCCCAGTTGGGATCGGTGAAGGGATTGCTCGGCATGGTTCAGAGCCTAACCCGTCAGCTTCACATGCTGCAGCGGCGATCTGGTGACCAGTGCTCCCATGAGGTGCCTATTAGGGGGCGGGGGCCTCGGCCAACGGTCGGCAGGTGTCGAGCGCAAAAGCCACCGCTGTGCCGGACGCAAGCAATCTGGCGGCGACGGCGGGAGTGCCGCGGTAGGTGATCTGACCGATGATCTGTACTCCGTCGGTGGCACACAACCGACGCTCACTCGGCGCAGGTACCCCGGACTCGACGGTGATGGTCTCGGTTGCAGCAAGGTCGGCGAGCGGGGCGACGTTGGCGACGTACGAGGCCAACTCCTCAGGAGAGGAAATATCGGTGGAAACCGACCCAGGGCCACCAATCGAGCCGATGGTCGGCTGGGTCGACGCGTACACCGACCCGCCGGCTGTATCGGCCGGCGCCGGTGCTCCTGCAGGGGCGGGGGCTTCTACAGGCGCTGCACCGCCGGCAACCGGCCCGACATCATCTGCTGCCGCGTCGGCGGCTGCCGCCTCAGTGGCAGTCTGCGCACCGTCTGTCAACGGCAACGGTGTGTGAGTGACCGGCGACGACGTTGCCTTTGCCTCGGCCCCTGGCGCTGCGACACCACCGGTTGTCACGGAGGCGGTGTCTGCCTGCTGCGGCGTGGCGTTGTCGCTCGTCGCCCGAAGTACCACACCGCCTACACCGAGCACCACAACGGCAGCTGCTGCGGCCATCAACATTCGGTATCGCGAACGGTGACGTTGCGTGAACGAAACCACGCTGCCGAGTTCCGATAGTGCAACGGGAGCGCTGACAGCGTTGCTGTGCTCACCCGGAGTAGCAATCTCTGTATCGAACACCGACATCGCCGCTGCAAGAGCGCGATCACGGACACTGGCAGTGGGCGAACTCGTGACCATGCCGATGAGCACGCTGGCCCCACCCATGAGCGCGAGTTGGACCTGCAGCACAGGAGAAGCGTCGACGAGTGTGCGCTGTTCGGCATCGGCAACACCAGCGAGGCACGCATCGAGCGCGAGCAACTCGTGTTCGTCGAATTCGAGGGGGAGGGCGTCGTCGTTCATGATCCGGATATTCGACGTTCGTCAGCGCCGGTTTGGTTCCCGGCCGCGAGAAGATGTGAAAGCGCCCCGCGGCCGCGGGCGATCCGGCTTTTCACCGTACCGACCGGTACACCGAGCACCTCGGCGATCTCGGCGTAATCCATTCCTGTGAGGTCGCGGAGCACGATCGGAACCCGGAAATCTTCCGGCAGGGCCGCAAGCGCTGCATCGATGGCCATCCGGTCGGCGACCGTGTCGATCTGCGCCCCGGCGTCGGCGTCGACCAGGTCGTGCGCTTGGTCATGGCCGACTGACTCAGTAGATCCAACGGCGGGTCGTCGTCGTCGTCGTCGCAATTCATCGAGGCTTGCGTTGGTGGCGATGCGGTACACCCAGGTAGAGAAACTCGAGCGGCCATCGAACTTCGAAAGACTGCGGACGATCGAGATGAGTGACTCCTGCGCCGCGTCGGCCGCGTCGGCGTCGCTTCCGGTGATCCGCCGGCAGACCGCATAGACACGGTCATAGTTGCGACGCAGCAAGTCGTCCATGGCGTGCCGTTCGCCCTGCAGAGCGGCTGCGACCAGTTCCGGATCGGTACGGTTCATGACGAAGCCTCGAAGCTGATCTCGTTGATCGCGCCACGAAACGGATTGTCTGCGCTGCAATTGGAGGTGGACCCGAGTTCACGAAGTAACACCAAGAATTGGCGCGCGGCCGATGTGATTGGAACGGTGATGATTCGCGCGGCGGTGTTGTTGTCGCTGGCGATCGGCTCGCCCCAGGCCCCGATGGTGAGTGGCAGTGCGTCAGCGGACGTGGCAAACAACTGAATGTTCCACGGAGCACTGGCGATATCGACGGTGAGTCGGCCGGCCGACGCGGCACCGAGCGTGACGACGAGCCCGACTCCGCCTTTGCCACCCAGAAACTTCGATGAGTAGCACACCGTTGTCCACGCTGTGGATGGGTTGCCGTCGACGGCGGCAACAGCCTGCTCGTCGTTTTCGATCCCGTCTCCGTCCGGGTCGAACGCAATCACACGAACGATTTTTGCCTCGCCAGTTGCGACCGACGGAGCGACAGTCAACGCCACCACCGGTGTGGTGCTGCTGATGGGGACGATGAACTTTGTTCCGCCGTCGGCACCCAGTGTGCCCCAGAGAACGGTGCTGACCACGACGGCGGCGATGAGTAACGCGCTGACAATCACCAAAGACGGTCCGCGGCGGTGTTCAAACTTGCGATTTGGTCGCTGCTGGACTCGGCTCTGACCAGTCGGAGTCTGGTCACGGTCGGTACGGATCACTGGTACACCTGCCGGGCGACCGCCGGCGCGTACCGGTTGGTAGCCACCCACAGCCACCGGTGCTCGTCCGGTACCGCCATTCGGTGTCACAGTCGTGCGTCGGACACCGGTGGGTGTGGGCGGCTTGATTTGGCCGGTCGGTGTGCGGTCGGGGCGAAGTGGGCTGCCGCTGCGGTCGTTGAAGGTGGGATCATTGACTCGTGATGCAACTTCGGAGAGCGCAATACGCACCGTAGCGCCGGATGAGTAGCGGTCGTCGGGACGGCGAGCGAGCAACCGGTGGATGACATCGGCGAGGCCGTACGGCAATGTTGGACGCAATTGGGTGATGTTGGTCGGATCGCGCTGCAGACGAGCGAGCGCTGTTTCCACGTCGTTCTGACCGACGAACGGCACGCGTCCGGCGAGGCACTCATAGAGCACCAGACCGAGTGCATACAGATCGGCCCGCCCGTCGAGACGCTTGCCTCGCACCTGTTCCGGCGAGAGGTACTTGGCGGTACCCATCATTGTGTTTTCGTTCGTGAGGTCGTCGCTCGATGGCTCGACTCCTTTGGCGATCCCGAAGTCGGCAAGCAACACCCGGCCGTCGGGTGTGATGAGAATGTTGCCGGGCTTCACGTCACGATGTACCAGGCCAGCTTGGTGGGCCGCGTCGAGCGCGCTCGCCACGCAGGATCCGATGTGCATGGTGAGGTCGGGACTCAGCCGCTTCTGTTCGTCGAGAAGTTGGCGCAAGCTCTTGCCGCTGACCAACTGCATGACCACTGCCTGACGTCCACCCTCCTCGATCGAGTCGTACACACTGACGATGTTCGGATGACTGAGTTGAGCGACAGCAATCGCCTCACGGCGGAAGCGTTCCGTCACCACAGGGTCGGTCGCAAGCGCTGCTTTCAGTACTTTCACAGCGACCTGGCGGGACAAGAGTGTGTCGAAGCCGAGCCACACTTCGGCCATGCCTCCTTGCGCGAGCCGACGATCCAGACGATATCGCTGGGCAAGAACGGCCGGCTGAAGCGGCGGAGGGCTGGTCGCAGGGGGCATGTCCGCTACGGAACGCTACTTGCGGATGTCTCGTCGCACGGGTCAATCAACGAAACGGTGGTACTCGCTCAGTGATGATCGGTGACGCGTTCATGAAATGCGATACCGATCGTGCCGCGACCGGTGTGGCTACCGACGACCGGCCCGATGTCGCCGACGATGATTTCGCCCTGGTAGTGGGGCTGCAACATCTGGCGAAACTGCTCGACATCGGCACAATCGGCTTGAAGAATGGCGAGGTTGTCGACAGGGCCATAGCTTTGCAGCTTGGTCACGAGAAACGCGAGCGCCTTGGACCGAGTGCGCTGCTTGCCGCCCTGTTCGACCTTGCCGTCGACCACCTCAATGATCGGTTTGATGGCCAGCGCCGACGCCAAAAGCGCCTTGGCACCTCCGATCCGCCCACCCTTCTTCAAGTTGTCAAGTGTGTCGAGCGCACCCCACACCCGAGTTCGCTGGGCAAGATCTTCGGCCCGGGCGACGACATCGGACAGAGACGCCCCGGTGAGAGCCAATCGGGCACAGTCCATCACGAGTACGCCGAGGCCCATCGTGACGGTACGGCTGTCGACCACGACCACCGCAACGACATCGGAAACGCTACGCGCCGCCAATTCAGCACTTTGCATCGTGGCCGAAAGCCCAGCACTGAGCGAGATCGTGACGATCCCGGTAGCTCCCGAAGCAGCCAGGTCTCGGTAGACCTGCTCGAACTGGCCCGGTGCCGGAGCAGCGGTTTCCGGCAGGTTTGGAGACGTGGAACACAGCGTCCAGAACTCCGCAGGAGTAAGG
Source organism: Actinomycetes bacterium (assembly GCA_025359865.1). GTDB lineage: Bacteria > Actinomycetota > Acidimicrobiia > Acidimicrobiales > Ilumatobacteraceae > VFMC01. Next base: position 34,922 of record JANYDH010000185.1, read on the forward strand.
TCGCGCCGATCGATGAACTCTTCGCCGTCGATGCGAATTGTCAGTGGGACAACGCTAATGCCGAGTTCGTCGACGATTGCTTGGGGCAGATCGCATGCCGAGTCGGTGACGACGCGGATTCGAGATGCCATGTCGTTCGCGTGGGTGTCGTTCACGTGGGTGTCGTTCACGAAGAGGGAAGGTTACTCGCAGTGCCCGATGGATGACGGCCGAGGTTGATGCTGGTCAATTTGCGCCGCCTTCCGATTCGATAGTGACGTACCCACCATGTCAGCAACACGAGCAGGAATGCACCGGTGATCATCTGTCCCAGACCCGTAAGCGCGCGCACCTGTGCGGTCAAGTTGACGTCGGTCACCACCTTGTAGTCAGTCACCGGTGTCAGGATGCTCAGTCTGACCGGCGTCGTGCCATTGCTACGGGCCTCGACGCGGATCAGCACCTCGGTGGACTCCTGGGGCACCAGTTCGATCAGTTGGTCGCCATCAGGAAAGCGCAGCTTCGGCGAATCCAATTGGACGCGGATTTTCAACGGTGTGTCGGTGGTGTTGCGAACCCGGAACCGGATCTCGCTCGACGTGCCGGTGAGCGTGAAGGTGAACCCGGCGGGTGCCACCACACCTGTGCGGTACGCATCGAACTCGGTGCGCAGCTCAGCGATCATGTCGGTGACGTCAGAGTCTGACAAGGCGGTCGACGGCAGCGTGTCGATGACGCGTTGCCACTGTTGTCCATGAGTATCGTCGGCTGACAGCATGCTGATCGTGCCCACCATGTCGACGTTGACCGCCGAGATGGTGGCAACACGGGTGGACAGATCCGGGCCTGCTTGGGCCGCCATGGTCATCGCCTTGGAGGGTTGGCCATCCACGAGCTGTGTGTTCATGATCGACAACAAGGCTGTTGGGTCGACCAGTCGTAGGCCTTGCGTGGAGGCCAGCAGGGGTACGAGTTCCTTGATGAGCGCCGGGTCGGGAACGCCGGCGTCTGAACGTGCAAGGACGAGGCCGTGCCGCGCAGGGAACCCGCCCAGATCGTCGATCAGGTACGAGAACGCCAACAGTTGCGCGGTGAGATCGATCGCCGCCTGAAATGGATTGTCCGTGGTGGCGTCGAGTTGCGCGGCGACGTGCTGATCAACGACGACCACGGGCACGGTACTGCCATCGGCGAGTCCGATGCTCTGAAGTTGCGATGGGTCGCCGAACCCACCGATGTTGCCGGGGGTGTCGACATAGCGCTGGTGCGACATCACCACGGCGCGCATTCCCAGGTCACGGGCGAGGCCGACACCACCTTCGCTGATCTCACCGCCGACGAACAACAGCGAGCGATCAACGTGCGCGCCGGGCAAGGCGACCGAGAGTTGGTTCTCGCCGTCGCGTAACCAGGTGGTGTAGAGCGGTTGTTGGTTTGAAGCTGTCGCCGCAGACAGGTCGAACGGCAGCTTTGGATTCGCGAGCGAGGTTCCGTGTTCGAGGAGCGGAGTCAGGCGCGCACTCAGCGCCGGGTCTTGATTCTGGAGTGCGGTCAGGACTGCAGGCAACACGCTGACGGCGCGTGGCACACCAATCTGATCGCTGGTGACCGCAGCCGATGCCTCGAGAGCGTCGAGCACATCAGCGAGACGACGTAGCTCAGCGAGATCAGTGCGGGTCAGGGTGATGTCACCGCTCAGGCCAATGGTTGGCGATGCGGCAGGCTCGAACAAAAACCCGATCGGTAGGTCGCCGAGTAGGGGTTCGGTGCCTGCCAATCGATGCACGAACGTGACGGTCCGCAGTGTTGGTGCACCAGGCGAGCGAATGTCGATAGCGATGGGATAGATGCCTTGTTCCGACAGTCTGAGCGCGGGGTCAGAATCTGTTGCCGACTCGACCGGAATGACGAGGGCGAGCTGGTTCGGTGAGACCACCGAAACACGAAAATCAGCCAGCGCAGGAGCGAGGGGAATCTCCAGGCTGTCGATCGGTGGGCCGAGTGATCCTGCACGCGCTGAGCTGACCTTGGCTGGGTCGCGACGCGACTCGTAGGCGGTGATCCTGACCACCGCGCTGGCGATACCGAGTTCGTCGGTTGTCACGTCAGATGGAAGGGCAAGTGTGAGGGCGAACGGCGAGTCGGCGCCGATGCCGACGTTGAAGTTCTGTTGCACTACACGCAGCGACGATTCGGTGGCCGCCTGGGCGACCGCCACATTGGTGAGTGGCGCGAGAGTGGCGGAAGTGCCGCCGATGATCGCGATCATTGCGCCCAGCATGACCGAGGAGTACCGAGACGCCGGACGGAGTCTCCCGGCGGGACACGTTGCGCGGTTCACAGTGGGGTCGGCCCCTCGAAGACACGGAGGCGCTCGGTGAGGTCACCGAAGCCGTGTGCGTGATAGAGCGTCAACGCAGCGACGTTGTCGACGTGGGTGTTCACAAACACCTGCTCGGTCCGGCTGCGACGCATCCACGCCAACGCATCGCCCAGGAGTGCGGTGGCGATACCGCGCCGGTGAAATAACGGATCGACGGCCAGTCGTTGGATGTAGCCGACCCGACCCGAACGACCCGACAGCAGAAACCCAACCGGTGGGGGTCGGCGAAACACTGCATTGGTACCCGGTACCGGAATTCGAACCACACGAGCCCGGTACGACGGCGTGGCAGTGCAGACATCGGCCAAGGCGGTGGCATCAAGCCGCCACAACTCGCCGAACGCGGCCTGGTCCACGTCGGCCAGGGTATCGAATTCGTCCTGGCCGAAGCGGCCGACTCTGCATCGCCGGGTGTCGATGGTCGGCCTGTGTGCACCGTTTCTAGCGGTGAGCGGAGGTCGAGCCTCGAGAAGCGTCAACTCCTGAATACAATGCATTCCAGCAGCCTCGGCCTGAGCCGCCGGCCTCGAAGCGAGCGCGCCGGTGCGCATTCGCACAATACCTTGGGCCGCACACTGCCGTGACCAGTCGATGAAGTGGTCTGCCATCGGCACCACGGACGGATCGAGCAGGATGATTTGGGCAGCGAGACGGTCACCCGCCCACGGATATGCCCGCGCGGGTACCCCGTTCGGTTGTAGGACCAACTGGTCGTGACGTCGTAGCACGGGGCTCACCAACCCTGGACGGTAGCGTCGGTCTGGTGACCGTGCTGTTCAGTACTCATGCCGCGTACCTCGAGCATCTCGCAGGTCCCCGGCACCCGGAATGCCCGGAACGCCTCGACGCGGTGCTCGCGGGCGCTCGACGCGCCGATCTTGTCGATGCCTTGATCCCGCTCGAACCGGTTGCAGCCAGTCGGGAAGACCTCGAGCGTGTCCACCCGAAGCTGTATCTCGATCGCATCGAAATCATCTGCGCCCGGGGTGGTGGCCGACTCGATCCCGATACCTACGCCGGCCCCCATTCATGGACTGCCGCCACGCTTGCCGCGGGTGCTGGCCTCACCGCAGTCGAGGCTCTTCGTCGCGGGCAATCCGACGCAGCGTTTTGTGCCGTGCGCCCACCGGGCCACCATGCGACCCGTACCGAGTCGATGGGGTTCTGCATGGTGTCCAACGTGGCAGTCACCGCCGCATCACTCGCCGCGCAGGGCGAACGAGTGCTCATCGTCGACTACGACGCCCATCACGGCAACGGCACCCAAGACGTGTTCTACGACGACCCGCGGGTGCTGTTCGTCAGCTTCCATCAGTGGCCCCTGTATCCGGGCACAGGCCGCGCCTGTGAGATGGGCAGCGGTGCAGGTGACGGGTTTACGATGAATATCCCGCTACCTCCGGAAACCACCGGTGACAGGTATTTGCGGGCCCTCGATGAGTTGGTCGCGCCACGGGTGGCGGCGTTCGACCCGACGTGGCTCGTCATTTCTGCGGGGTTCGATGGTCATCGTGACGACCCCATTACCGAACTTGGGCTCACTGCCGGTGACTACGTGGCAATCACCCGCCGTGTCGTGGAGTTCGCTCCGGTCGGTCGCCGCGTCGTGGTGCTGGAGGGTGGGTACGACCTCGAAGCGCTCACGGCATGCAGCGCCGGTGTGCTCGGTGTGCTCGCCGGCGTTGCCGACCGCAAGATCACCATCGATGGACAGGAGCGGGCCACGTCGGGTGGCCCCGGTCAGCGTGAACTCGACACAACCATCGGGTTGTGGCGCGCACGCTCATGATCCCCGATCGCTTCGTGCCCATTTTGGCCGAACTGCAGCCGCTCACCGATCGTTTTGCTGCGGCCGGGCATCGACTCTTTCTCGTTGGCGGCACCGTCCGCGATCTCATCTTCGACTCCGTCCGCGACGACGCCGATTTCGACTTCGACGCCACCACCACCGCCAGACCTGCCGAGATCAAGCAGTGCTTGCAGGGATGGGCTGACTCGATCTGGACGCAAGGCGAACGGTTCGGCACGATCGGGGCGATGAAGCGCACCACTTCGCCAGACGGTGTGGTCGTCGAGCGAATCTACGAGATCACGACACATCGAGCCGAGGTGTACCAGGACGATTCACGAAAGCCCGACGTGCAATTCTCCGACGACATCGAGACCGACCTGTCCCGACGGGACTTCACGGTCAATGCGATGGCGCTGGAACTGACGTCGATGACGCCCACGTTGGTCGATCCGTTCCATGGCGCTGCCGACCTCATCACCCGTACCTTGCGCACGCCGCTGAGTCCTGAGGTCAGCTTCGGAGACGACCCACTACGGATGCTGCGCGCGGCCCGGTTCATTGCCCGTTATCAACTTGAACCGGTACCGGATCTGGTAGCCGCGGTGCGGGCCATGGCCGAGCGACTGGAGATCGTTTCTGCCGAGCGGATCCGCGACGAACTCGACAAACTCATCACCACTACGCACCCAACTTCAGGGTTGTGGTTCTGCGTCGAAACGGGTCTCGCCGATCACTTCCTGCCCGAGTTGCCGTCGATGCGGTTGGAGCAGGACCCGATTCACCGTCACAAGGACGTGCTCACGCACACCTTGGCGGTGGTCGAGAACGTGCGGCCACCGCACGAGTGGATTGCGAGCGGTTCCACCCCGCCGCAGTTCGATTTCCGTCGTACGCGTCTAGCGGCGCTGTTCCACGATGTCGGTAAGCCGCGAACGCGCGGCTATCAAAAGGGTAAAGGCGTCACGTTTCACCACCACGATGCGGTGGGGGCGCGGATGACCCGCAAGCGGCTGGACGCATTGCGGTACTCCAATGACGACACAGCCGCAATCACCGAGTTGGTGGCGCTACATCTCCGTTTCCACACCTACCAGATGGGCTGGACCGATTCTGCGGTCCGCCGATATGTGCGTGATGCTGGCCCGTTGTTGAACGAACTGAACGTGCTCACGCGGTGCGACTGCACGACCCGCAATGAACGCAAAGCGTTGGTGTTGGCGAAGCGGATGGACGACCTCGAGGTCCGTATCGCCGAACTCGCCGAACGCGAAGCCCTCGATTCGATCCGACCCGAAGTCGATGGCGTGCGAGTGATGGAGTTGCTCGGCGTTCCTCCGGGGCGAGCCGTCGGCCAGGCGCTCGCATTCTTGCTCGACGTTCGCCTCGATGAGGGTCAACTCGGTACCGAGGAAATCGAGAATCGTCTCGTTGAGTGGTGGCGCAACCACAAAATCTGAGTTACCGTGGGGCCTAGCGGACCGAAACTGTTCTGCTGGGCGGAGCACCATGACCGAGGCGGGAGACATCGACAACGTGTCGTTGGCATCACCCATGGGTGTCGCGCGCCTCGACGTCATCGTGATCGGCGCAGTGTTGACCGCATGCGTCGGTCTCTCGGTTGAGTTGGCGATCCATGGCACCGATGTCGATCAGTGGGGCATGTGGTCGGGACTGGCCTTGTGTGGTGCGTCGGGATTGTGCGCATGGGCGTTGTGGACACGGTGGTGCCACGACAGTCGTGCGACTATTGCTCTCGTCGCAGCCGGAGTAAGCGCGTGGTGCCTAGGTCAGGGTTCACGAATCATCCTTCGTTATGGATTCCAACATCGCATCTGGCCAGGGCCCACCGAGTTGGGCTTCGCCCTACTCGCGTTACTCACCCTGATCGCGCTGCTGATTCGTATGCGCCAGTTTTCGCGCATCCGCCGTTGGGCACTGTGTGCCGACGCCGCACTGCTGACATCGTCGCTCACGGTCATCACATGGGAACTGTGGGTTCGCAAGGGCGTCGAGGGGTCATCGTCGTTCGAGTCGGTGGTGCTCATCGGCATTCCGGTACTGGAGATCGCCGTTGGCTCGATCGCCTTGGTGATGTACCTCCAGGAACGAGCCGCCACCCTGGCGTTGACTTCGGCAGGCTTGTTCAGCTTGGGACTTGCCGACATCATCGTTGCTGCCTCGGCCGGAGAGCCTTCTCACTGGTCGTACGTCGTCGCGCTTGGGTGGTGGACCGAGGCGTTCGTTTTGCTTGCGCTCATCGCTGGTCGGCGTACAGCCCCGTACGTCGAGGCCGACCATCGCCCGAATGTCCGTCGGACCGCCGTGGTCTACGTCCCCAGCCTCGTGGCTCTGTCTGTCGGCGTTGTGCACTACATGGTGTTTCCGCAGCGGGTGAGTGCGACCTCGTTGACCTTTGCGGTGGGGTATGTGTTGGCGTTGAGCGTGAACCAGGTGACGCGGGTTTGGGAGTCGAAGTCGTACGCCAACCTGCTCATGGCTAGCCTTGAAGAGCTTGGTGCCACCGAAACTCAACTCCGTTCGCTCCTCGATGATCTTCCCCAAGCGGTCGTCGTGCTCGACGCCGAGGGTTTCATCCGCGAAGCAAACATGCTGGCCTCGAAACTGACTGGTCGACCACTCGAAAGCCTCCTCCGACAACACTTCACCGATGTGTTGCCGGCCGATCGACTGGAGGAGGTCAGTGGATTGTGGGAGCAGGTCCAGTCCCACGCCGCCGCCGACGACCTACCAGAAAAAATCATCTTCACGCTCGCACCCCCGGCTGACCCACGGATGATGGTCGAGATCGACGTCAGCTTGCCGGTTCGTGACCGCAATCGCGTGGTGATCACCATGACCGACATCACTCGAGCACAAGAGTGGAGCGCAGCGCTCGAACGTGTCCGTGAGCGGTTTCGTCTTGCGTTCCACGAAGGCCCGACCGGCATGGCGATCTCAACGATTCCTGATGGCCGCTTGCTCGATGTGAACGCAACGTTCGCTTCGATGCTCGGGATGACCGTGATCGAGATGGTGGGTCGAACGATCCAAGAGATCACGTATCCAGATGACTGGGTGCCGAATCAGGCGCTTCTCGACAGAGCGTCGAACCGTTCGATCGAGTCGTATCAGTTAGAGAAGCGCTACGTGCGTGCCGATGGCGAAGTCGTGTGGGCGCGCACTTGGGTTTCGATGCTCGACGAGCCCGATGGCGAGCGATTGATGGTTGCTCACATCGAAGACATCACCGAGCAACGGTTCGCCGCCGAACAGCTGCGATGGGCCGCTACTCACGACGAGTTGACCCGATTGCCCAACCGGGCGCGATTCATGGCCGAAGTCACAGCGCGGCTTTCTACCGCACCTGCTGGCACGGTCGCCGTGTTGTTCATCGATCTCGACAATTTCAAAGTTGTCAACGACAGCCTTGGCCACACAGCTGGCGACCAACTGCTGCGTGGCATGACCGAACGGTTGAGTGGTGGGCTTCGTGGTCACGACATGGTCAGTCGGTTCGGGGGTGACGAGTTCGTGGTGCTGCTAGGCGACTGTTCGCCGACCGCATCGCCAATGATTACCGCAGAGCGGTTGTTGAAGGCGATCGGCCTACCCCTGATGGTCGAGGGAGTGGAGTTGTTCGTTACCGGCAGCATCGGTATCGCCATTGCCGCGTCGCCCTCCGAAACTGCTGGCGATCTGGTGCGTGATGCCGACGCGGCGATGTATCGCGCCAAGGCTCGCGGTCGCAACTGTGTCGAGGTGTTCGCGCCTGGCGTACACGGTGCATCGATGCTCGCGCTGCGTACCGCGAGTGAGTTGCGTCGTGCCGTCGAGCGAGATGAGATCGTCGCCTACTACCAGCCGATCATCGCACTCGGTTCCGGGGTGTTGACGGGGTTCGAGGTGCTCGCCCGGTGGCGCCATCCCGACCGTGGACTTCTTGGCCCCGACCAGTTCTTGCCGATGGCCGAGGAGTCCGGCCTGATCAACGAACTCGGGGCGAGCATCTTGCGGTCGTCGCTGGTGCAACTCGGACGTTGGCGCGACCGTTTCCAGGAGTTTCGTGAGCTGAGCATTGCGGTCAACGTGAGCGCGCGTCAGTTGCTCGGCCATCAACTCGTCGACATCGTCGGCGATGCGCTGACCGAGGCCGGGGTGCCGGCTAACTCGCTGTGGCTTGAGATCACCGAAACCGCATTGATGACCGACGTGAAGGCGGCCTCGATCGCCTTGCGTGAATTGCGCAGCATCGGCCTCCATTTGTCGGTCGACGACTTTGGCACTGGCTACTCATCGTTGACGTATCTCAAACGCTTCCCGGTCGAGGCGATCAAGATCGACCGCTCGTTCGTCAACGGTCTCGGCATCGATGCTGAGGACACCACTATCGTCGAGGCAGTCGTCAACCTCGGTCATTCGCTTGGGCTCTCGGTTGTGGCTGAAGGCGTCGAGACACCGTTGCAACTCAGCCGACTACGTGATCTCGGCTGTGACCGGGCGCAGGGCTACTTGTTCGGTCGACCGCGTCCCGCCGAGATCATCGAAGCAGAGCGCTCACACACGTAGGTCTTGCCCGGCAGGAGCTGGCGACATGCCGGCCGAACGATGCCGGGCAAACTGCTGTCAGACACCGAGCTTTCGTGCACGAAACAGCAACACGCTCGGGGTGATGGCATCTCGGTGGGCAAGCAGTGGCAACTCGTGAATCACGTCGATGTGAAAGTTGCTGCGCTCGATGTTCATGAACAGGTCGCTCAGGGACCTGGCGCCTGGTGCGCCGTAGCGGCGCACAGGGGCATCGACGCCCGAGTCGAACATCGCCGCGACCGGATGGGTAAGAGCAACCACGAAGGGTGCTTGCGTGCGCAGGACCCGGTGAACCTGACGCAGCAGGCGTTGCAGATCGTCGACATGATCCAGGGTGTGCGCCGCCAGCACTAGGTCGATCGATGCGCTGGTAGCGAAGCCCAGATCGGCCAACTCGCCCTGATGGCACTCGACCGACACTTCGGCATGTTCGGCCGCTGCGCGCAGCTTACCGATCCGTTCGCCCGATGGTTCGACCACGATGGCCTTTGCTCCTGCGAGTGCCAAGGTGATGGCGTTCGGTGCCACGGCCTGCGGTAGTGGAGGGATGCCGAGTTCGATCATCCGCTTGCCCTGCGCGTTGCCGCACAGTCGAAACTCGCCATCGTCGGCGACGCCCTGACCGAACCACACGTTGCTCATGTCACCAGTGTGGCTCATGGGACCAGGTTGATGTGGTCTTGTCGCTAGTCTGAGCGTTCATGTCGACCTCCGCCGACGGACCCGCGTTCGCCAACTCGTCGTTGCGCGGTGCTGCACGTGGGGTGGTCGATCATCGTCTTGCGCGGCGACACCTCATCAACGAGTATCACCGTGGGCGGCTGCGTCAAGATCAGGTGTGCGACGCGCACCCCGAACTGATCCGTGCCGCCAAGAACGTCGGCACACCAAGCAACACCACCTGCCCCATCTGCCAGCAGGCCAAGTTGAAGCTCATCACCTATGTCTTCGGATCAAGGTTGCCGTCGCAAGGTCGGTGTGTTTCCACCGCCAAGGAAATGGCGGCACTCAACCAACGCTGCGACGATCTCACCGCATACGTGGTCGAGGCATGCGTGGAGTGTCGTTGGCATCATCTCCTGCGCATCCTGCCGGTCGGCGGTCGTCGTATGCGGCGGAGTGCTTCGGGCTGACCCATGCCGAGCATGCTCGGTCCAGGGATCAAAATGGGCTGAGGCCCATCCTGTTCCGAACAGATAGTGCCTCGCCTACATGGTTCTGGGCGTGACCGATCGCTGGCCATTGCACAAACCAGCCGACCGTCTTCGCCCCCCACATGGTGAACATCCAGTCGAACTCGGTGGGATCCAGGAGCGCCAACTGTTCTAGGCGTCGCGCCGTGTCGGGAATCGAGTCCAGCGCCATCGAACTGAGTTTTTCGGTCCATTCGTGGGTGGCCCGGAACACTGCGTCGACGTACGTGACCAGCGCCTCTGGTGAGGGTGCCGAAGCCACCGCTGCGTCCTCGCGCTCCGCGATTCCCGCCGACGTGGGTGCATCGGCGAGCGAAAGCACGTCGCGGTGGGCGAGGTACAGCGGCGGATGATTGCGTATCGCTGTGGTGATGGCCAGATCTTGGTGTCGAGCGAGGTGCAGCAGGATCCACGCGATGGATGATCCTCCGCCATCGACCTGTTCGGTCCAGCGTTGTGTCGGCACCACGTCGATCACCTGGCGAAACAGCCGCGTGCGAAGATCGGATTGTGCATCGAGTAGCCAGGCGCGTAGATCCATCGAGGCAAACCGTAGTACCCAATCGACAGTACCCAATCGACAGTACCCGTTCGGCCACCGCACGGCGGTCACGACGACAACTGTGTGAGACCCCCTTGCTACAACTGGCCGCATGTCACTGAAATGCCGTTACGCTCATCCGGTCATATTCACCCTGCCCCGTGATGGGGCCCCGGGCTGCAGGAACAGCATCGGGTCCGAAGGGAGGTTTCACACGCATGATGCGTGCATACGAACTCATGGTCATCATCGAAGGTGACCTCGACGACACCCCGGCTAGGGCGTGGATCACATCGATCACCGATGCGGTCACCAAGGCCGGCGGCAAGGTCCACGGCAAACCCGATTGGTGGGGCCGCCGTCAATTCGCTTACCAGATCAACAAAAAGGACTTCGGCTACTACGTCGTGTTCCATCTGTTTGCTCCGGGTGGTGCCTTGGACGAACTTGAGCGTTCGTTCCGTATTGCGGATGACATCGTCCGCCACAAGCTCATCCGTCTTCCCGATGCCGAGGTAGTTCGCCGCGGCCTGGTGGAGACCGCGGCCTGATCGGCCGCTCGTCCGTAAGGAGGCCACCATGGCCGACAACACTGTCACCGTCGTGGGAAACGTCACCCGCGATCCAGAACTTCGCTTCACCTCGGGCGGCAAGGGCGTCGCCAGCTTCGGGCTGGCTGTCAATCGTCGCTATCAGGTCAACGGTGAGTGGCAAGAGAAGGTCTCGTTCTTCAACGTCACCGCATGGGATCAACTCGGTGAAAACGCATCAGCATCGCTCACCAAAGGCTCACGAGTCATCGTGACCGGTCGACTCGAGCAACGTGAGTACGAGACCAACAGCGGCGAAAAGCGCAACGTGGTTGAGATCGTGGCTGACGAACTGGGGCCCAGTCTGCGTTGGGCAACAGCCAAGGTCGAACGCACCCAGCGCACCGGTGCCGATGGCACCAGCAGCGGCGGCGGCGGTGACCGCGGTGGCGGCTCTTCCGCCTCCTCCTCCTCCTCCTCCTCCGGTGGTGCCCAGCGCACCCCCGATCCCGTATACGGCGACGAAGAGCCGTTCTGACCCATCTTTCGTAATTGCATGAACGTGACCAAAGGACTCAAGGAATGACCAGCAAGAAGAACAAGGCGCGTGCGCCTCGTGAACTGAACAAGAAGTTCAAGAAGAAGACCAGCGTGTTGTTGACCGACAAGGTCGAGTTCGTCGACTACAAAGACGTCAACCTGCTGCAGCGCTTCGTCAGTGATCGCTCGAAGATCCGCAACCGGCGGGTCACCGGAAACGATGTCCAGCAGCAGCGCGACATCGCCAACGCGATCAAGAACGCCCGCGAGATGGCGCTCCTGCCGTACTCAAAGCGTGTCTCACAGACGCGTGCGGGTCGCCCACCGCGTGACGGTGACGAGCGTCGCGAGCGCGCCCCGCGTCGTGACGATGCCACTCCGAAGAGCGACGTGATAGTCGACCAGGTCGTTGGTGCCGACGCTGATCGCACCGATGACGCCGACGAAGCAGGGGAGTCCTGACATGAAGGTCATTCTTCGTTCCGACATTTCCGACCTGGGCAAGCGCGGCGACATCGTCGTCGTCGCCGATGGTCATGCCCGCAACCATCTGTTGCCAAAGGGTCTCGCCATGGCCGCCAGCACTGGTGCGGTGTCACAGGCGAAGGCCATGCGCCGGGCACGTGACCTGCGTGATGCCTCCGATCGTGAATCGGCTCAAACGATCGCGTCAGCGCTGGTGGCTCGCACCATCGTCATCACGTCGAAAGCGGGCACCGGGGGCAAGTTGTACGGCTCGGTCACCACCGGCGATATTGCCCAGGCGATCCATGCTCAGGCCAACATCTCGATCGACCGCAAGAAACTGCACGTCGAGCAGATCAAGACCCTCGGGACCTACACCGTTACCGCGAAACTGCATCACGATGTGGAGTTCCCAGTCACGATCGACATCGTCAAGGCCTGATCAGCACACCAGGAACAGGCGTTTCATCAGCGCAGTACCAGTTCGGCGTTCACGCCCCATCGGGAAACCGGTGGGGCGTTGTCGTCCCCATGCGAAACAGGTCCGCTTGACTAGCGGCCCTAGTTGTCCACATCTGTCCACACCTGTCCAGACTTGTACACAGGAAAGTCACAGGTAGTTGGCACTGGCGATCCACAGCACAGACCGGCAAAGGTAGAGATCCATGGCACGACGAGACGACGACGCCAGTACTCGGCGTTCCAATAGTGCCGGGTCGATGGGCGGCGGCCCACGTCGATCCGATGGTCGAGTTCCACCTCACAACCTCGACGCCGAGGAGAGTCTGCTCGGCGCACTGCTGTTGTCGCGCGATGTGGTGGGCAATGTGGCCGAGATGGGCTTGCAGGTCGGTCACTTCTACAAGCCGGCCCATCAGCACGTGTACTCGGCGATCCGGAGCTTGATGACACTCGGCCAGCCGATCGATGTGGTCACCGTCGCCGATGAGTTGCGCCGGGGTGGTCTGCTCGACGACATCGGCGGTGCCCAGCTCCTGCTTGAACTGCAGAACGCCACACCGGCGATCTCGAACGCCAACCGGTACGCCAAGATCGTGCAGGACACCGCCATTTTGCGCCGGCTCATCGGCGTAGCTGGCGAGATCGCCGAACTCGCATATATGGAACCCGACGATGTGGCCAAGGCGCTCGACGAGGCCGAAACCAAGGTGTTCGAGGTGGTCGAAGACCGGGTGATCGACTCCACCAAGCAACTCTCCGAGCTCTTGCCGATCGCCATGGACAAACTGCAAGAGACGTTCGACCGCGGCGACACCATCACCGGCACCGCCACTGGTTACAACGACCTCGACGAGATCCTCTCCGGGCTGCAGCCGTCGACTCTCAACATCGTCGGCGCTCGTCCTGCGATGGGCAAGACCGCGTTCGGGTTGGGCATGGCTACCCACATCGCGATGCATTCCAAAAAACCGGTCCTGATGTTCTCGTTGGAAATGGGCCATACCGAGCTCACTCAGCGCATTTTGTCGTCCGAAGCCCGTGTCGACTCCCAGAAGTTGCGTACCGGGCGACTGATCGACAGCGACTGGACCAAAATCGGCAAGGCGATCAACCGGCTCGACATTCCACTGCTCCTCGACGACAACCCGCGCGTCACCGTGATGGAGATTCGCGCCAAGGCGCGGCGGGTGAAGTCACGGTTCGGTGGACTCGGTCTGATCGTCATCGACTACCTGCAACTGATGAGCAGCGGTGCATCGGTCGAAAACCGCCAACTCGAGGTCAGCGAGATCAGCCGTGGGCTGAAGATCCTGGCCCGCGAACTCGAGGTCCCGATCGTGGCGCTCAGCCAGCTCAGCAGAAACTTGGAAGCCCGCGCCGACAAGCGGCCGATGCTGGCCGACCTTCGTGAATCGGGCAGCTTGGAGCAAGATGCCGACGTGGTCATGTTCTTGTACCGCGACGAGATCTACAACCGGGATTCGCCCGACAAAGGGCTCGCCGAGGTGATCATCGCCAAGCACCGGTCGGGCCCGACCGGCAAGGTCGATTTGGTGTTCAACGGCACCTACACCCGGTTCGACAATGCCGCCAAGGGAATCTGAGTTGGTGGAGGGGACGACGCGACCGGTGGCAACCAGATCTACGATGGACAACGACGAAGGAGTCCCACCATGGGCATGTACGGCGAAACACATCGTGATCTGCAGGACAAGTTCGACAGTCGACGGATTGCCGACCTCCTCGAGTCGATGGCGGTGCCGGGCATCGACGAGATCGCCCGGTTGTTCATCGAGTCGCGTTCGTTTTTCTTCCTGAGCACGGTCGATGCCGAGGGGCAACCGACCGTGTCGTACAAGGGCGGGGCGCCCGGTTTCGTCAGGGTGATCGACGCCAGCACACTGGCATTTCCGAGTTACGACGGCAACGGCATGTTCCTGTCGATGGGCAACATCGCTGCCACGAGTCGGATCGGACTGCTGTTCATGGATTTCGAAAAGCCACACCGGGTGCGCGTCCACGCGACAGCGACCGTGAGCGCGAACGATCCGCTGTTGGCCGACTACCCGGGCGCCGACCTGGTGGTGCGGGCCTCGGTGCAGCAAGCGTTCGTCAACTGCCCCCGCTACATCCATAAGCAGACACCGATGGAGGTCTCGAAGTACGTGCCTGACGAGCACGGGAAGTCTCCGATGCCGGGTTGGCAGCGGATCGACCTGATGCAGTCATTCCTCCCCGAAGGCCTGCAGGGACGCGCCGAGGCCGAGGGAGGCACGATCGCGATCGAGGAGTACGCCGCGCTCGTCGAGCGCGGCGAAGGCTGACAAGCGCAAGCGCAAGCGCGCTACAGCCCCCGGGAATCCTCGAAGGCCGTTCCACACAGTTCCCGTGACCGTTGGCGGGTGAGGGTGTGGGAGAGGCGAAACCACCCGACCTTTGGCGTTGGGCTGTCATTGACAACAACCCAACGCCAAAGCTCAGCCCACGGGTTGAGTTGGAGCCGGATGAGTTCGCTCACGATGCCGCGTTGTGATCGTCGGCTGGGGTACGGGTCTCCGCCGTGGCGAGTCCGAATCGCTGATTTTGGTGTCGATCGCTTGCGGCGACGAAACCCTGGCCAAGATGATCAAATTCGTCGAGCACCGCCACACACCAACAGCATTTCGCGACAGCCTGTTGACAACAATCCGGCGCCAAAGATCGGCCGGAAGGTAGTTCCCTACGGGGCACTGGTCGTCGTTGGTGCGTCGGTTGTGCTGGCTGCGTCTGTGGTGGTCGAAGCGTCGGTGGTCGTGGCTGCGTCGGTGGTGGTAGGTGCGTCGGTGGTCGTGGTGGTCGTGGTGGTCGTGGTCGTGGTCGTCGTGGTGGTCGTGGTCGTGGTGGTCGTGGTGTTCGTGGTGGCCGTGGTCGTCGTTGTTGCCGTTGTCGGGTTTGGCGTGAGTATTGGTGTCGGGTTTGGTGTGGGTGTTGGTGTTGGTATATCGGTCGTCGACGAGTGGACCGGTGCAGGAGCACTGGTCGCAGTGGAGTTCCCCGGGGTGGTGTGTGCCGTTGCAGGAGCCGGTGTGGTCGTCGGTGCGCTCGAGACGTCGTCTTGCACCGTGGGAGCCGAGGTCGACTGTTCCGGCGCAGGCGGTGCCGCTGGCGTGATCGGCGGAGTGCCCGGGGTGCTCGCGACACCACCGGAGCTCGACCCGGTTCGAGAGCCGCTCGCGGTGTGCACTCGCGACGGGATTGAAGTTGATGAACTGGTGGCGTCGGAAGGGTCGGCAGCGGGCAGCGGGGCAGTTCCCGCGGCCTCGGCTCGTGCGCCACTGGATACGTCGGTCGCCGCGATCTCGAAACCTTTCACACCTGGCGCCGGCGGAAGCGGCACGGCCTCCGACGCGAGTTCGACTGACGCCGCTGGCTCAGAATTGGCCGAAGCGGTTTCCTCGATTGTCGACCGAGACGGTCCGGTTGCATCCGGACTTCCACGAGAGGCCGCTCCGCTTCCATGTGGAGCGGCACCGGCAAGAGCGACTACCGCGACGATCGACGCCGCGAGCGCTCCGATTGCGACGCTGGGGCGCCAGCCGATCGCCCAGTGGAGTCGTGGGGAAGGCTGAAGTTGATCAACGGGGACGATCTGGACCGATGGCGGTGCCTCGGTCGTCTTGGTGTGATCGGTACATGTTGTGCACGTTCTGCAGTGAGCGGATCGCCTCGGCAGCGTCGCGCCGCAGACCACGCAGATCGGAATCTTCACCTGTGCCATGTCAACGGCTGCAGTTCGTCGACGACGAAAGCGATCCATTGCCAATGCGGCTGATGGGCGTTGACTGTGATCGCATGGCCGGACGGTCCGGGCGACGGGTAAATGCACATGCAGGTTGCGTGAACGGGTCACGTCAGCCATTGGCGTCCGTCTCGCTGTTGTGGGTCGGCGTATGGCATCGTTTGGCCGTCATATACGCGACCCACGCGCGGCCCGCAGCGGTCGTCTGGGCGAAAGGGTGGTTCCTCATGTCCGACTTCACTGGCAAGACCGTTCTGATCACCGGCGCGTCCTACGGCCTGGGTGAGGGATTCGCCTACGGCTTCGCCGATGCGGGCGCCGACCTGGTACTCACCGCCCGGTCGGTCGAGGCGCTCGAGGCGGTCGGTGCCGCATGCCGGGCCAAAGGCGTCAAGGTCACGGTGGTGCCCGGCGACGTCTCGATCGAGGCCGACGTGATCCGCGTGGTCGAGACCGCGGTGGCAGAGCACGGCCGGATCGACTCGCTGATCAACAACGCCGGCGTGAGCGACATGCGCGGCGTGGCCCCTGAGCAGTTCGACATGGCCACATGGAACTGGATCATGTCGGTCGACCTGAACGGCGCGTTCATGTACATGCGTGAGGTCGGTAAGCACATGCTGGCGTCCGGCGGCGGGTCGATCGTCAACATCTGTTCGATCATGGGCCACGGTGCGAACGAGCTGAACATCATCGCCTACACGGCTGCCAAAGGCGCCCTGCGCAACGTCACGATGCAACTCGGATGCGAGTGGGCCGACCGTGGTGTGCGGGTCAATTCGGTGTCGCCGGGTTTCATCATCACCGAGATGGTTCGCCCAGCACTCGAAGGCATGGGCATGGACAAGTGGATCGCTAGCCGCACGCCGATGCGCCGGATCGGCGAACTGGAAGAGATCGTGGGCCCGGTGATGTTCCTCGCCTCTGACGCCGCCAGCTACATCACCGGCCACGACCTGAACGTCGACGGTGGCACGAATGCATCGAACGGAACGTTCCAGATCCCGCCGATCCACTTCGAATGGAACGCCGACACCGCACCGCGCATCGGTGAGGGCTACCCCGGCGTGGTCCCTCGGCCTGACTGGTATCAGGTGATGGCGCCCGGCATCCCCGGCATCCACTACCCGGTGCCTGAGGCCTGAGGCCTGACACCGTTTCGGTTCAGCCGTCAGCCGTCAGCCGTCAGCCGGCGGCTTCATCGACGATCTTTCGGGCGATGTCGGGGCGCCTGGTGTACACGCCGTCCATCCCGATCGAGGTGAGATAGCTCAGCGTCGCAGGATCGTCGACGGTCCAGGTGAACGAGGCCAGCCCATGATCGTGCGACCATTGCAACGATGCAGCCGTCGGCTTGCGGTCGGCGTTGTACGGCGGCTGGCCGATCGGCACCGGTGAACACCATGCTTGGCCTGAAGCCTGGGCGGCGCGCAGTACCGGCACCATCGCGTCGGTGACCGTGGTGGCCACCTCCGGGCACAGCGCCTTGAACTGCTCGACGGCCCGGTCGGTGTCGGACGAGAGGTACACATTGCTGGTTCGACCCAGTCGGCGAAGCAGTGTGCACATCGCCTGGGGTGCCGACCCGGTATTGTCCTTGAACTCGAGTGAGGTCAGTCGATCGGGAAACTCGGTGAGAATTGCCTCGATGGTCGGGATCGTTACGCCGGTGCCGCGCAGTGGAAAGTCGTTGTTCGGGCCGGCGAAGTGCCATGCCGCGTCGAGGGACTGCAGTTCGGCAAGTGTCTTTTCGATCACGAGGCCTGACCCATTCGTCGTCGCATCCACGGTGTCGTCGTGAATCGCGACCAGCACCCCGTCAGAGGTGATGTGCACATCGGCATCGTTCACGTCGGCCCCCGCGGCAAACGACGCGCGCATGGCAGCGAGCGTGTTGGCCGGGCCCAACCCTTCCCCCCCGGCGTGAGCGATCACGAGCATCTTCGACTGCTGGAATGGGCTCGGGGGGCATGACGCCGTGGTCGGCGGTGAAGACCCGCAATCGGCAAGCGTCAGGACACAGGCGAGAATCACCAGCGCCGATGAGCACGGACGGCGTTGCAGAAGGATCTACAACATTGACACACCGGTGGTTGCAAGTGGCCGCGGGCGAAGGGTCGTCGAGATGACACGGATTCTTCGCGCAGGTTGCGTAGCGTCGCGTCTGTGACGGAGCGGAATGAGGTGAGCGAGCCGCGCCGCGCCGCCCTGCGTGGTGCCGCAGTTGCCGTGGTGGTGGCCACACTCTCCATTGTCGGCCTGACGGTCTTCGGCCAATCCGCTAGTCGGTCCGGTACGACCAATACCGGTACGACCAATACCGGTACGACCACGATCACGGTCGCCTCCCCGACGGCAGTGGCAACGGTTGCTCCGCTTACGACGGTGGCCGCAACCGTCACGACGCTCATTGCGCCCACCCCGACGGTCATTGCGCCGACCACGACCGTTATTGCGCCGACGACGACCGTCATTGCGCCCACCACGACCGCGACCCCGAGTTCGGCACCCGTTTCGGTCACAGTGGTGTCCGACCAGACCTCTTTGACGGGCGATCCGCCCGCAGTCGATGCAGCCTCCTACGTCGTGTACGAACCGAGTACGCAGCGCTGGCTGGCAGAGCTTGGCGCCGACACAACACGCCCGGTGGGCAGCGTCATGAAGTTGCTCACCGCGTACGTGGTGATGCAAGCGGGCGATCCCGAACGGATCGTCACGGTGCCGAACCTGCAGGTCGATGCCAGCGAGTCGGCAATCGGGCTCTACGCCGGCGAGCAACTCTCGCGGGCGGTGCTGCTTCGCGCGACGCTGATCGTCAGCGCGAACGACGCAGCGCGGACACTTGCTCTCGACGTCGGCGGCACTACCGATGCGTTCGTTGGCCAGATGAACGCCGCAGCGGCGTCACTCGGTCTCGGGGGCACTGTTGCCGCCAACCCGATCGGCCTCGACGCGACAGGTGCCCATTCGACCGCTCGTGACATGGCGACGCTTGCTGCGCTGTTGATGCAGGACCCAACCTTCCGGGCCACGGTTGCTCGTACGAGCGCTACCTTGCACGGCACGACCTTTGCCAGTACCAACGACTTGTTGTTGCGGTACCCGGGTGCCGACGGCGTCAAGACCGGACACACCACCCGTGCCGGCTATTGCCTCGTTGGCTCCGCCACCCGTGATGGCCGGCAAGTGATCGTGGTGGTACTCGGCTCTTCATCGAACGACGCGCGGGTCGCGGCGGAGTCAGCGTTGTTCGACTGGGCCTTCGCGCAACCATGAGCGAGCGGTGCAGACTCCCGAACCGAGAGTATTACCCTCGCGTATCAAGCAATGTATATTCGTAACCATGCCGGGTTCAGACTCGCCGACGGAACTCATCGACTACGCTCGCAACCTTGCGTCCGGTTCTTGGGCGGAACTCGGTGTGCCCGGTCGGGCGAGGTCGCACACCAACTGGGCAGTCGATCTCGAACCGCTGATCCTGTTTACTGCGTGGCTCGGTGACCGAGACACCCGGCTGCTCGACGAGGCAACGCAGTGGTGCATTCGCAACGTGCGCCTGGTGTCGAAGACGCGGTTGAAGAACCTCGTCGCAATGCAACCCGATGAGGTTGGACTGGCGTTCGGCGTGCTCGCTGCCACCGTCGAAGCCGCGACCGGTGTGCCTTGGCCGGCAGCGACAGTGCCACGCGAGTTCAACGCCAGCGACATGTCGATGTCACCATCATTTACTCGTCCGGGCCTGGTCTGGCTGCGAATGCGGGCGATGTTCGGCATCGGGGCCCGAGCCGAGATCCTCCGGTGCATGTTATGTGATCACGAAGCGCTAGGCGTGGCTCGTCTTGCGGTGGTAACCGGTTACACCAAACGCAACGTGGCCGATGAATGTGAAGTACTGCAACGTGCCGGCGTGCTTGCGGTGCGAACGCTGGGGAACCGCTTCTACTACTCGCTCGCCCGACGTACGGAACTGTTGTCATTCGTCGGCGAATTGCCGGGCGTTTTGCCGAATGGCACTGCGGTGTTCAACGTTGCTCGCGGGTTGGTCACACTGGAACATGGGGCCGAGGTCTTGACCGAGCGCACGCTCACGATTCAAGCTCGCCGCACGGTTCGACTCTTCCAAAGCGATCTCGCCGACCTGGACATCGCGAAGCCGTCAGACGACGTTTCCACCACTGAGCTCTGGCCGCTGCTTCACCAACTCGGCGCGCGACATCTAGGCGCGTGGTCAATCGGGCAGTGGCCCTCAGCAACCTGAATCGAGGTCATTGCGGCGGGTGCATCGGAGGCGATCAGCGCGACGATCCGCGCCGATCACGCCCAGACTGACGGAGTGATCGCAGAAGGAATGTTACTCGGCGACAATCTCATCGTCTGGTTGTTGCTCGCTCTCGGCGGTGCGTTGTTCGCCGGCAACGTGATGGCGCTTGTCAAGCCACCACCACAGCGTCGCAGCGAGGGCGACCTGGAACGGGCGCCGCGCACCCGAAGCATCGTCATGGCTGCTGTGGGATTCGTGGTCGCCGCGGCAGCGTTGGGCGCGCTACTGGCGAAGTAGCCCAACCATCACTCAGCGAACAGCCGGCCCGTGGGTGTGGCAAGGAACCCCGCGAACGGGATTTCTTCCTGCTTGAGTAGGCCACGGCGTGGCAACGTACCTTCGCGGACCATTTCGATCACGGCGGCCACGGAGCCGGCCGTCGTCCAGGCAATTGCGGTGTTGCGCGCACCGACGACCGATTTGGGTAGGTACGAACGGACGAACTCGAGGCGACGAAGGCGACCGTCGATCAACCCCTCGGACGAGACATGCACGAACACGACATCGTCGGCGACGGGCGGCTTTGCGTTTGTGAGGATTTCGCCCGCCAACCCTCGCCGTTCCCGCATCAGGAGTTCATGGAAAAAGAAGTTCATCAGGTCCATATGGCCCGGGTACCGGATGGTCTTGTAGTCGATGTTGGCGACAATCCCGTGGTAGGTATCGCACATCGTGCCCAGACCACCGGAGGTCGTGAAGGCCTCGAGTTGGGTGCCATCCACGTACAGCAACTCGCGCCACTCCATCGCAGACACCCATTTTCGCTGACCCTCCTCCAGCACCTCGCAGTCGTTCAGGTATTCGTTGACCACGCCCTCTGGTGACCAGTTGAAGGCGTAGCCGAGCAGACCGGTGGGGTGTTGCGGCAGCGCACCGACACGCATCCGGACGGAGCGGCACGTGTCGAACGACGCCACCTGCGAGGCAGCAACGATGCTGACGAACCCGGGCGCGAGGCCGCACTGCGGCGCCATGAGTCCGGCAGAGGTCTTGCTCAGTTCGACGATCGCCTGGGTGGTGGAAACATCCTCGGTGAGATCGAAGTAGTGGATGCCGAGCCCGTGGGCGATCTCGGCGACGGCGCGATTGAGGTGGTACGGCAGACACGACAGCACAGCCTCGCTATCGGCAAGTTCGACGCGTAGCGCTTCGGCATCGGTGAGGTCTGTGATGCGGACAGAGAACGAGGTGTGGTGTTTGGGCGGGTGCTGGTCGATACCCGTGACCTGGAAACCGGCCTGATGGAGAAAGTTTGCGGCCAAGAGACCGACCTTGCCCAGGCCGAGTACTGCGACAGTGCCGAACGACATGAGCTTCTGACCAATCTTGCCGGATGCACCGGGTGGTGCCAGGGGCTTTCTACCACGTTGGAACTCCGCTACATTTCGGCTCAGTTCTCGACGTAGCGCCTGACGGTGGTCTTCTTGCCTTTGAACTTGGCGCTACGCAGCAGTGACACCACTTCTTCGACCGAATCGTCGGGTACACCGACGATGGAGAAGTGTTCGGCGATCTTGATCGGGCCGATTTCGCGACCAGTGAGGTTGGTCTCGTTGGCGATTGCGCCAACGAGATCCTGCGGGCGCACGCCATCCTTACGGCCGACACCGATGTACAACCGGCCGCCGCCATCCTTGCCACCTGCACCGCTTCGACTTCCCCCGCTGGCCGACCTCGACCGATCGGGTTTGTCGCCGGAGTACTTCGTTTCTGCACGGGGGGCGCGCTCGCGCTCGATCCGCTGTGACGCATCGGGGATCTCGCGTTCATCAACGGTCGCACCACCGGCTGCATGGACCAGCTTCACCGCAGCCAACGCGAGTTGATCGATACCGAACTCGTCGGCGAGAGCGTCGATCACGGCTGCGTACTTCTGCAGATCGTCCGACTGCAATGCGTCGCGCAGTGTGGCGATGGTGGTCTCGATCTGTTTGGCGCGCAGGTCGGCGACCGTTGGCACTTTCTCGATCGCGATCTTGCGCTTCGTCAACCGCTCAATGTTGCTGAGCAGTCGTTGCTCGCGAGGTTCTGCCAGTGTGATTGCGACGCCTTCTCGGCCGGCCCGGCCGACGCGCCCAATACGGTGCACGTAGGCCTCGGGCGCTGACGGAACGTCGTAGTTGACGACGTGCGTGAGTGAGTCGATGTCGAGACCGCGGGCGGCTACGTCGGTAGCCATCAACAGTTCCGCCGTACCACTGCGCACCCGGCTCATCACGCGGTCGCGTTGCTCTTGGCTCATCCCGCCGTGCAACGCCTCGGCCCGGTAGCCGCGGCCGTTCATGGTCTCGGTGAGCTGATCGACTTCGTCACGCGTACGGCAGAACACGATGGCCGCGGCGGGGGTCTCGACGTCGAGAATCCGCCCGAGCGCCGCTGCCTTGTGGGCGCGCTGCACCACGTAGGCGACTTGGCGGATGCGTGGCGTGTGGGCGAGCGAACTGCTGCCGAGACCGATTTGGATCTTCAGTGGATCGCGCAGGTGACGCTTCGAGATGGCGTGGATGCGTGGCGGAATGGTGGCCGAGAACAGCACCGTCTGACGGGTCTTCGGAGTGGCGTCGAGGATGGCCTCGATGTCTTCCGCGAAGCCCATGTCGAGCATCTCATCGGCCTCGTCGAGCACCACCATCTCGATCTTGTCGAGCGGCAGGGTCTTGCGGGCGATGTGGTCGAGCGCTCGCCCGGGCGTGGCGACCACCACGTGCACGCCACCCGACAGTGCTTGCAACTGGCGACCGATCGGCTGGCCGCCGTAGATCGGCAGCACGCGTGCGCCGAGGTCACGGCCGTACTTGTACATCGCCTCGGACACCTGTACTGCAAGCTCACGCGTGGGTACGAGAATCAATGCGATCGGCTCGGGACGACCACCGGTTTGCTCGAGCCGCTGAAGGATCGGCAACGCGAACGCTGCGGTCTTTCCGGTACCGGTTGCTGCCTGCCCGACCAGGTCTCGGCCTTGCAGCAGCAGCGGAATGGTTTCGCGTTGGATCGGCGTGGGCTCTTCGTATCCGAGGCGGGTCAGCGCAGCAAGTAGCTCGGGACGAAGCCCGAGCTCGGCGAAGCCGTCGGTCTCTGTGTGGTCTGGTGTGTGGTCGCGATCGGCCGCGTCGTCTGTAGTCGGTTCACTCATGTCGCTCCCAGGGTAACCGGGCGCGCCCGATGCCGGTCGGATAGCAGTCAGACTCGTCGGACGGCGAGGGACGTCATGCGCGAGCGATGGTGACGGCCACCGGATGCCCCGCAACGAGTGCCGTGAGATCGTCGGGATCGCTTGTCAACACGATGGGGTCTGGCTGCGAGACCGCGAATGCAGCGACGATTGCGTCAGTGGCGGAGATCGTGGTCGCCCGGCCTGTACGAGTACGCATCAGCGCAGCATCGCGGCCGAGTTGCTCGGTGACGTCGCGAATCTGGCACATTCGCAAGAGTTGGTTCTCGTGGAAGTCGCAGCGATGTTCTCCGGTTAGCGACTCGGTCAGTACCGCGACGGGAACCTGGGCTGGCCACAGTCCACGATTGCGCAGTTCCGTCAGGCGGGCGCGTTGGCCAGCGAGAGCGGTGACCCCTCCGCTGTCGAGGATGAGCGTCATGCGCTTCTCTGTCGGCGCGTGCCTGTGCGGACAGTGGGCTGAGGAATCACCAACTCGTCGACCCATGCCATGGCAGCGGCGCGCTCACCAGCGGGGATTGGTCCGAGTTCCAGGTCCAACTCTTTGAGATAGGCGTCGAGGGCCTCGATCTTGCTGCGCAATCGGGTCTGTACGGACCGCCCACTGGTCATTGGGGAAGATCGCTCGGGTACGGTGCCGTCGAACGAAACAGACCTCACCACGGTGAGCGGCAATGGAGGATGGCAATGGGGGATCGGCTGGCTGGCAAGGTGGCGGTCATCACAGGTGGTTCGAGCGGTATCGGCGAAGGCACGGTGCGGCGGTTCGTCGAGGAAGGCGCGCGGGTGGTCATCGCCGACTTCCAGGTGCCAGAGGGTGAGGCGCTCGCTGCATCGCTCGGTGATGTCACCCGGTTCATCCGTACCGACGTGACCAACGAAGCCGACGTTGCGGCGGCGGTCGATCTGGCCGTGAGTGAGTTCGGTGGGCTCGATGTGATGTTCAACAATGCTGGCATCATCGGGGCCGTCGGCTCGATCGCCGAGACCACGGCCGAGGCGTGGGATGCAACGATCGCGGTGTTGTTGCGCGGCGTGTTCCTCGGTGTCAAGCACGCGGCACGGGTGATGATCCCGCAGAGTTCTGGTGTGATTCTGTCGACGTCCAGCACCGCCGGCATTCTCGGTGGGCTCGGCCCGCATGCCTACACCGCTGCCAAGCATGCGGTGATCGGGCTGACGAAGTCAGTTGCCGCTGAACTCGGGCAATACGGAATCCGCGTCAACGCCATCGCTCCGGGAAACACCGTGACGGCGATGACGGCCTCGGCAGCCGGAGATCATACCGATCATGAGCGGATCGCCACGCACATCGCCGCCTCATCACCGCTCGGCTATGCGGGCTTCCCTGTCGACATTGCGAATGCGGCCGTGTATCTGGCAAGCGACGAGGCACGCTACGTCAGCGCCCATTGCCTCATCGTCGATGCCGGCCAGACCGGTGCCGGGTCCTCGCGGAACCGGTTCCATCAGGGCCCGAGCGTCATCATCCGCGAAGCCGGTAAGCGCGAGCGCTAACGCAGGCGCGCGGCGCTGGCTCAGCGGCGAGGGTCGACCAGCACCTTGGTCTGCGCGCTGGCGCCGCTCGCTAGATCTGCCAACGCACCGTGGAGTTCGTCGAGCCCGATGGTGGCGGAATGCATCTCCTCGACGCGCACGCGCCCATCGGCGATCATGCCCATGGTCATCTCGAACTCCTCATGCAAGTACGCCAGCGATGAGGTGACGGTGATCTCTTTGATCAGCCATGAACTCGGGTTGATCGACGCATCCTGGTCGGCCAGCCCGATCAGACACATCGACCCGCCGCGGCGGGCGAGGTCGACAGCGCGTTGGATGGTCTGTGGCCGCCCAACACACTCGTAGACGATGTCAGCGCCGAGACCCTTGGTGCATTCGTTGATCACTGCATCGGCCTCTTCTGGTGTGACTGCTTTCGTGGCGCCGAGTGCGAGGGCCAGCGCGCGCCGTTGCGCGTTGGGCTCGATCACGATCAGTTCTCCCGCTCCGGCGGCCTTGACCCACTGCATCGTCGTGAGACCGATCGGGCCGGCACCTTGCACGACGGCACTATCGCCGAGCCGGATCCCGCTTCGACGTACGGCATGGAACGCCACCGTTGCCGGTTCGACCTGGGCGAGTTGTTCGTCGGTGAGCGCTGAATTGGCCTTCAACAACCGGGATGCGCCAACAGCGATTCGAGGAGCGAAGCCACCATGGTGCGGAGCGAGCGGGTCTCGTCCGAGGGCGGCCATGAACGTCAGTAGACAGCGCGTGCTTTGGCCAGCACGGCACGCTTCGCATTGCCCACACGCAGGCGGAACCGCGACGACGACGCGGTCGCCCTCGCTGAGCCGTTGGACCTCGCGTCCGACTGCGGAAACGGTGCCAGTCCACTCGTGGCCGCAGATCGCAGGGTTGTAGAATGCCCCGGACTGGTATGCGTGGATGTCGGTGCCGCAGATCCCGCAATACGCGATGTCGACAACGGCTCCGGCAGCGGCGGGTTCCGGCTCGGGGAACTCGCGGAGTTCAACAGTGTGCTTTCCGGTGATCAGTGCAGCTTGCATAATGTGTGAGTCTCGCACTGCCGCCGACGACCTACATGGTCGGAAGTACTCGCGGCCTTCGGTGACGACTGCTTGCGCCATGACAGAGGGATGGACAAGAACTAACCAACCGGTTAATAATGGGCACCTGGATCTTGATCAACCAAGGGAGCGTTGCATAGTGACCACGATGGACCGGCTAACCGAGGCGAAATCCCCGGGCATCAGCTACCAAGAATTGCTCGACACCGACACGCACCCGGTGCCCGACGTGTTGCGGCTCGAATCGCGTCAATACCTGGGTAGCGCCGACATCGACATCGGTCGGTACATCTCGCGCCAGTGGCACGAGCAGGAGGTCGCCAACCTGTGGAGCCGTGTCTGGCAGTACACCTGTCGTGTCGAGGAGATACCCGAGGTCGGCGACTACTACGTGTATGAGATCGTGCGTCAGTCGTACATCGTGATGCGTACGGCACCTGACGAGATCAAGGCGTACCCCAACGCGTGCCTGCACCGCGGGCGGCGCTTGAAGGACTACGACGGGCGGTGCAGCGAGATCCGGTGCGCGTTCCATGGGTTCGCGTGGGAGCTCGATGGTGCCATGAAAGACATTCCGGCCGACTGGGATTTCGGTCACGTGAACAAGGACGAGTTCTCACTGCCTGAGTGCAAGGTGGGTGTGTGGGCCGGGTTCGTGTTCATCAATCCCGACCCCAATGCCGAACCACTGGCCGACTTCCTTGGTGAGGTGGTCGATCAGTTCGCCGTGTGGGAGCTCGACAAGCGCTACAAGCAAGCCCATGTCGCGAAGGTGATCCAGGCGAATTGGAAGATCGTGCAAGAGGCGTTCTGCGAGGCCTACCACGTCAACGGGACACACCCGCAGATCATGCCGTACCTCGGTGACACCAATAGCCAAGTCGACGTCTGGGACAACTTCGCCAGAGTCATCACTGCGGGCGGCACACCGAGCCCGAACCTCGACTGGGTGCCTACCCAAGATCAGATGATGCAGTCGATGATGGACGTCCGTCACGATCAGGTTTCACCGGTCCAACTGAGCGACGAGCAATCGATGCGAGCCATTGCTGCTGCGGCAACTCGTGAACGGTGGCGGATGGTTGCCGGCGACTGGGTCGACCGAGTGTCAGACGCGGAGATGATGGACAGCATCGATTACACCGTGTTTCCGAATTTCCACCCGTGGGGAGCGTTCAATCGCATCGTCTACCGGTTCCGGCCCAACGGTGACGACCATCGCACGTCGATCATGGAATGCATCCTGTTGTCGCCGTATTTGGGCGAGCGCCCGCCCTCGGCACCGGTCCACTTGCTCACCGACGACGAGACGTTCACCGATGCTGAAGAGCTCGGGATGCTCGGCAAGGTGTTCAACCAGGACCTGTTCAACATGGCGAAGGTGCAGCTCGGGTTGGAGACCACCCGCAAGCCGGGGATCACCCTCGGCAACTATCAGGAGTCCAAGATCCGTTGGCTCCACGACAAGCTCGGCGACTGGGTGCAGGGGCCCGCAGCAACCGTGGAGGTTCGGTCATGAACGGCATTCGACACCCATTCACCCATGCGCTGTACGAGTGCGATGGCACTGGCAATCTTGTCGTGACTGACGGAGATCGTTCGGGCCGGTTCCGCCCCGACGGTTCATGGATCGACGGAGCACTGCGCGAATGCGATCCGCAGCTGTGCGGATGGGTTGCGGGCCCGCAGTTCGCCAACCATCGCATGGCCGATTCGACCGCAAGCCCTACTGCATCGAGCGGGCGATGAGTCGCGAGACGCTGGTCGAGCTCACGCGCCGCACGATGGCGCATGCCAAGGCGGGAACGGTGCCCACCGAGCCCAATGTGTTGCGCGTGCCTGCGACGAACTACTACGACCGTGATCGGTGGGCGCTCGAGATGGACCGCATCTTCAAGCGAGTGCCGCTCACGCTCGGCTTCAGTTGCGAGCTCGCCCAGCCGGGTGCGTACAAGGCAATGGAGGTGGCCGGTGTGCCCGTGCTACTCACCCGCCACCCCGATGGCGCGGTACGCGCATTCGTCAACATGTGCAGCCACCGCGGCGCGATGGTCATGCCCGACGGCTGCGGCACCGCGCGGCGATTCACCTGCCCGTACCACGCCTGGAGCTACGACCAATCCGGCGATCTCGTCGGCATCCTTGACCGTGCCGACTTCGGCGAGGTCGACACCGCATGCCTCGGCCTCACGCCGCTGCCGGTCGCCGAACGGGCCGGGCTGATCTTCGCCGGGCTCACCCCCGGCCAGCCGATCGACATCGATGCGTTCCTGTGCGGGTACGGAGAAATGCTCGAGCATCTCGACTTCGCGAACTGCCGTCTCGTCGGTCGACAGACCGTGGCGGGGCCGAACTGGAAGCTGGCATACGACGGCTATCTCGACTTCTACCACCTGCCGATCCTGCACAGGGACACGTTCGGTCCGGACTACTCGAACAAGGCGATCTACGACGCGTGGGGTCCGCATCAACGGGTGACTTCGCCCGACCACCGGATTCTCGCGCTCGACGCGATCCCTGAGGAGCAGTGGCCGATCGAAAAGATCGCTTCGGGCATCTGGACCATTTTCCCGCACATCTCGGTCGCCGCGTTCGACGCAGGCGGCAAGTTGTACATGGTGTCGCAACTGTTCCCCGGCGACACCCCCGAGGAATCGGTCACCGTCCAGAACTTCCTCGCCACGTTCGAGCCGGACGAGGCGGGGATGGCAACGATCAACGCCACGATGGAGTTCTTGATGCACGTCGTGCGCGACGAGGACTACTACACCGGCAATCGCATCCAGCGTGCAGTGAAGACCGGGGCCAAGACCCACTTCCTGTTCGGGCGCAACGAGGGTGGCGGCCAGCGGTTCCACGGGTACGTCGACGCGCTTGTGGCCGCTGCGGATGATGCGGCCTATCGGGCGGTGCTCGAAGCGGGCCAGGTGGTCCACCAATAGCAGCACACCAGACGCGCGCCCGCAAACGCGCGTCTGGTACGCGGGCATGACACCCCAATCCGAGGGTGATCCGTGCATCTGCACGAGCGGCAGCGGACGATCGCATGAGATGAGACGCAGACGCGCTGGAAAGGGGCAGCGAATTGGTCGCGCCGTTCCTGTTTTGACCGTGAGCGCCGCGCTGGCCGGTGTGCTCGGCGCATGTGGCAGCGACACGAGCGGTGATTCGACTGCGTTGGCCGACGCCGACGCCGAGGTGGCCGCCGTTGCCGGATGGACTCGGATCGCCACAACCGCCAGCTACATCGTGGTGGTCAACGTGTTGCCGGGCGAAGAGATGTTCACAGCAGCGCAGATCAAGGCAGCACATCCGGCCGTGGCGGAACTGGCATTGCATGGGGCGATCAACCCAGTGGGCGTCGCTGTTCGTCATGTGGAGGCCCACATCTACGACCGGATGACAGGTCTGTCGAATCCAGACCTGCACCCGACGATCGTGGTGGTCAACCGCACCACCGGAGAACGCGTAGAGGTACCGGCGACGTTGATGCAGGACATCAACATCGGCGTGAGAGACGTGCACTATGGCAACAACGTGGCGATCAGCGCGGGTAGCGATCTGAGCCTGACGATCGGCATCGGGACGGAAGGGGTGACACTCGATGGCCACCTCGATTGAGCCCGTCGTTGCGACGCGGGTTGCTCCTAACCGGTCGGATCGGTCGCTTCGCCAGCGGTTGATCGACCTCCCAGTCGGCAGGAAGCTCTCGATCGGCTTCGGCGCGCTTACCGCCGTGCTTGCACTGGTGATTGGGTGTCTGTTCCTCACCGTGCACCGGCTCGGTGCAGCCAACAGCGACATCGTCCGTGTGGCGTCCGCGCGATCGCAAGCGGCAGACCACCTGCGTTTCGCCTCCGCCGAACTGCGCGCCGCTCAGCAGGCCTATGTCATCGACGGTGGGGCGGGTAGGTCGAGTTTTGATCAGGCAACCGCGCGGTTCGAAACGGCACTCGGCGATTTACGCAGTAGCGGCGCCGACAGGGTCGAGCAGGCATTGATCCGCAAGATCGCCACCGGCTACCAGACCTTCTTGAGCACCGACCAATTGATCTGGGATGCGCTTCAACGCGACGATGCAGCACTCGCTACGAACTTGACGCTCGGGCCGGAAAGCCTGGCATTCGGGTTCATGGCCGACGATGCGTCGATGTTCTCTGACCGGGCCGAGGTCGAGCGCCTCGAGGCGATTGCCCGATTCGACAGTGCGTCGAGCCAAGCACGCGTGCTCGGTGCTGCTCTCGGTGGTGTCGCCTTGTTGGTGATGCTGGTTGCCAGTTGGCTGATCACGCGCCTGATCCGCAATCCGTTGCACCGCGTCCAACAAGCGGCCGAACGTGCTGCCGACGGCGATCTCGATGCCACCGCCGACGTGGTCGGCGATGACGAGACCGGACGGCTCGCGCGCGCATTCAACAGCATGCTCGCCAAGTTGCGACTTCGTGAGGAGACGTTGCACGCAGAGCACCACCGTGAGGAGATTGCGGCGAAGGTACACCGTGCTTTCGAGATGGCTGATGAAGAGTCGATGGCGCTCGAGGTGATCGGCCTGACGCTCAGCGACATTCTCGAGGATCGCTCTGCCGAACTGCTACTCGCCGACAACAGCAAGTCGAACCTGGAGCAGGCAGTAGTCGTTGGCCCGACCCCGGATGGGCCGGGGTGCCCCGTGGCGTCGCCGTTTTCGTGTGTGGCCGTACGGAGTAGTTCACCGGTCACGTTCGCCTCCTCTGCGGCGCTCGACGCGTGTCCACACCTGCGTAATCGGGGTGTCGACAACTGCTCGGCCGTCTGCGTGCCGGTGACGTTCATGGGGCGGGCGATCGGCGTGCTGCACACCGTTGGCGAAGAGTTCGCGCCACCGAGCCCCGCACAGGTCGATGCACTCTGCATGCTGTCAGCGCAGGCAGGCGCTCGAATCGGCATGCTCCGCACCATGGTGCGTACCCAGGTGCAGGCGTCGACCGACTCGATGACCGGGCTGATGAACCGTCGTACGTTCCAGGTTCGGGCACGCTCGCTGCGCCGGGCGGACACCCCGTTTGCGTTCGTGATGGCCGACATCGATCACTTCAAGCGGGTCAACGACACGTACGGGCATGAGATGGGTGACCGTGCTCTCAAGACGTTCTCGGACATCGCCAAGGCATCGCTTCGCCACTCCGACGTGATGGCACGGTGGGGTGGCGAGGAGTTCGCATTCGCTCTGCCGGGATTGACCGCAGAGCAGGCCACCGCAACCCTCGACCGGATCGGTCTCGAGTTGGCGGCACGACTCTCGACGAGCGACATTCCCGCGTTCACGGTCAGCTACGGCGTGGTCAACGCGAACGAATGCCCCAGCATGGAAGCCGCGATTCGACTAGCCGATGATGCGCTCTACGAGGCGAAGGCGCAGGGCCGTGACAGGTCGATCATCGCCGACACAACGCACATCAGCTTCGCATTGGACGAACCACGGTTGGTCCGGATGGCTGAGCAGTCCGTCGCCCACCATGGCGTACTCGCCGGCTTGGCAGCCGACGACGATCCTCTGGAATACTGAGTCGCATGGCTGATGTCGTTCGCGTGTTGCTCGTGACCAAGGGTCACCCGTTCGCGCGCGAAGCGTTCTTTTCGGTGTTCGACGCAGATCCGGGCATCGAATGGACGCACGTCGAGCAACCCGCTGCGCAAGCGCTGTTCGATCCCGATCGTGCTGAGGGATTCGATGTGTTCGTGATGTACGACATGCCAGGTATCCGCTTCACTGGCGGTGACCCCCCGGTGCTGTTCAGCGAACCGCCTCCGCAGTACGTCGACGGGTTCCAAGCACTGCTTGCGGCTGGCAAGGGAATGGTCTTCCTCCATCATGCGGTCGCCGGTTGGCCCGCATGGCCACAGTACGCGGAGATCATCGGCGGCCGTTTTCATTATCAGCCCGGCACGTTGCGCGGCATCGAGTACCCGGATTCCGGGTATCGCTTCGACGTCACGCATCGCGTCGAGGTGCTCGACCGCGACCACCCGATCTGCGCGGGTGTTGGTGACGGTTTCGAGATCACTGACGAGCTGTACCTGTTTGCGGTGTTCGACTCTCCCGTCGATGAAACGGTCGTGCCGTTGATGCGCAGCACGTATCCATTCGTTGCTGCCAACTTCTCATCGGCAGATCTGGCAATTCGGGCAAGACGCAACGAGAGTGATGGATGGTCGCATCCGCCGGGGAGCGATCTGGTGGCGTGGGTCAAGAACGCGGCCAACTCTCCGGTGGCCTACATCCAGTTTGGTGATGGGCCTGCCACATATGCCGACGTCAACTACCGTCGCGTGCTAGCCAACGCGATCCGCTGGGCGGCATCGCCTGATGCCCATCGCTGGGCCAAAGCCCGCCATCACCGCTGACCTTTGGCGGTGGGTTGTCGTCAACAGCCTGTCGCAAAACGCGGGTGGGGTTAGCGGTACCCGATCCCGATCCCGGACCCCGGCCGTGTGGTCGCGCTGCAGCGTGAACATTCGTTGTATGACAGGCGGGCGTGGTGGAAGTCTGGATCAGCGACCACGACGGCGTTGCGGGCAGGATCGCGTCGACTTTCATGTCGCCAGCCCGGATAACTCGACGCGACTCGGCATCGCAGCAACGGGTGGGCCCGACGGGTGGGCTGTCAGTCGCCGATGTTGAGCCGACGTTGAGCCGACGTTGAGCCGACTTCTGCGGCACAACCATGAGTTCAGCAACGACCATCAGTTCAGCAATGACCATGACACCGTTGCCGACAACACGACCAGACGGCCAACCTCACCCGCCACACCACCACACCACCACACAGCATTGTGCGACAGCCTGTTGACAGCAGCCCAACGCCAAAGATCGGGTAGTGCGACGTGGAGTCGCGAAGTGCCGAACGAGATGGCATTTTCGCGCGTTGTATTCGTCACTTCGCCGGTGGCTGCACATCGGCACGCCAGCCCTGCGCACGCCACACCACAACACACCCACCAGTACCGACCCACGCTCCTAGTGTTGAGTTGGCACGCCCGATATGTCCGCGCACGGTGCCGCGTTGTGATCGCCGGCGGGCTGAGGTGGTGGTACGCGCGGCTGAGGGGCGGTCGGCCAGGGACCGGGTCTCCGCCGTGGCGAG
>JANYDH010000219.1 GCA_025359865.1 Actinomycetes bacterium
CGCGCGTATGACCGATGTACCAGGTATCGACCTTCCTCATGTGAGCGCGTGGCTCGAGCACCACGTTCCCGATGCCATCGGTCCATTTCAGTTCGCCGCCATCGCAGGCGGCCATTCCAACCTGACCTATCTGGTGCAGGGACGCAGCGAGGCCAAGTTCGTGCTTCGCCGCCCACCGCTCGGCCATCGCCTGGCCAGCGCCCACGACATGGGTCGCGAACATCGAATCATCAGTGGGCTGCAGACCAGTGCCGTGCCCGTCCCCCGAGCATTGGGGTACTGCGACGATCCGCTGGTCAACGATGCACCCTTCTATGTCATGGGTTTCGTCGACGGCCACGTCATCCGCGACCGGATCACTTCCGAGACCGTGCTGTCCATCGCCGGCCGTCGCGTCGCCAGCGAGTCGATCGTCGACACCATGGCCGCAATCCACGCGGTCGACCTCGACAGCGCCGGCCTTGCCGACCTGAGCAAGCACGAGGGATACATCGCTCGGCAACTGAAACGCTGGTACGGGCAGTGGAACGCGCAGAAGACCCGCCACGTGTCCGCGGTCGACACCGTGCACGACGAACTACTACGCCGCATCCCCGACCAGGGAGCCGCCACCATCGTTCATGGCGACTACCGGCTGGACAACTGCATGATCGGCGCGGACGGCCAAGTCGCGGCGGTACTCGACTGGGAGATCTGCACGCTCGGTGACCCGATGGCCGATGTCGGCCTGCTACAGGTCTACTGGACCGGACCCGACGATGACGCTTCGGCGTGGACCGGTACCGCCACTACCGCTGCGGGCTTCTACAACCGGGCTGATCTTGCACAGCGTTACGCCGCAGTGAGCGGCCGCGACATTTCACAACTTCCGTTCTACGTATCGTTCGCGTATTGGAAGCTTGCGTGCATCCTTGAAGGCGTGTACGCCCGATACCTCGGCGGTGCGTTGGGCCAGCGCGACCCTGCTGAACTGGAGCCATTCAAAATGCAGGTCGACAACGCCGCCGCCAGCGCGCTGTCCTCGTTGGAGTTGCTCGGGTGAACGAGGCCTACCGGTTGCATCAATCGCTGCCGTCACTCAACGCTCCGGTACTAGTCGGCATGCTCACCGGCTGGATCGATGCAAGCGGGGCAGCCGCTGCCGCAATGAGCACGGTGGCCGACACCTGTGACGTCCAGTTGCTCGCCACCTTCGATGGCGACCAATTCATCGACTACCGCGCGCGGCGACCGACGATGGAGCTTCGTGACGGCGTCAACACCAAATTGGTCTGGCCAGTGATCGAACTCCGCGTTGGCCACGACCCGGCAGGACGCGATGTGTTGGTGCTGTCAGGCCCCGAGCCCGATGCCAACTGGCAACGCTTCGCTTCGGCCGTCAGCGATCTCGCAGTCGAGCTCGGCGTGAACCTGGCCGTGTTTCTCGGCGCTTACCCGTTCGCCACACCCCACACTCGGCCATGTCGATTGAGCAGCAGCTCACCGTCGGTCGAGTTGATCACCAGAGTCGGACTGTTGAAGAACTCCGTCGACGTGCCCGCCGGCATGGGTGCGGTGTTAGAGCACGCGCTTCACGACCGTGGCATCGATGCGCTGGGCATGTGGGTCCAAGTCCCGCACTACCTGGGTGCGATGTCGTATCCCGATGCCTCGGTCGCGTTACTCGAAGGTCTCGGCAAGGTCACTGGGCTGTCCATCGACGCGACCCTCGCCAAGAACGAAGCGGCGATCCAACGCCAACGCGTCGACGCACTCATATCCGGCAACGAAGAGCATCAGACAATGGTCCGCCAACTCGAGGTTGCATACGACTCGAGCGACCAGCCGCCGCCGATGTCGGCAGACCCGATCCCCACCGTCGACGAACTGGCCGCGGAGTTCGAGCGCTACCTGCGCGAACAGAACAACTGACCGCAGCGCCACCCGCCCAGGCATGTGTTCAGGTTCAACCCCACCCGCTCAACCGCAGCGTTTGGTAGGTCCAGCCCCCTCTGGGGGGCTCGACCTACCAAACGCTTGCGCTGGCGGGTGGCCCAAGTGGGCGTCAATTCAGGCGCACGCCCGCTCAGGCTCAAACTTGGGGAGTGAATTGCAGACCGAGGTTGCCAACTCGACGAACCGGTCGGCGGCGGGGATCAACGTACGGTGCCGACGTCGTGCGAGTGAGATGACCCGCGGCACAAGGATTCGCTCCATCGACGTGATGACCACGCCAGGATCGGATGGGTCAACCGCGAGATAGGGCAGAATGGCCCGGCCCATCCCCGCCCGCACCATCGCTTGAACCGCTGCGTTGTCATTGGTGCGAAAGACATAGTCTGGCTCGATCCCGAACGTGCGAAGCGCGGCGTCGATCGCCAACTGACACGCGCAGGCTTGTTGGCCGATCATCGGACCGCTGAGCATTTCGGTGATCGATGGCTTCGGCACAACAGCGTCAACGGGACTGAGTAGCACGAACGGGTCGTTGAGCAGTTCGACCTTGTCGATCAGGTCGTGATCACCGACGCCGATGAGAAAAGTGAGGTCGAGGTCGTCGTTGAGGAGTCGCGCAATATGTCCGTCGTTATCGTCGTCGTCCTCGAAGCAGCGGATCGTGAGACCGGGGCGTTCGGAACGGAGTCGTCCGATGACGTCGGGGAGGACCTTCACCGACACGCTCTGGTAGGAACCGATCACGAGCCTGCCCACTTCGCCGGCGCGCAATGATCGCAACCCGTCCTCGGTCTCGCGCAGTAGACCGAGCATCGTTGTCGCGTGTTCGAGCAATAGCGCGCCGACGGGGGTCAGCTCAACAGCGCGAGGCCCGCCAGGACGGTCGAACACCTTGTCACCGACGGCGCGCTCGAGCGCCCCGATCTGTTGACTCACGGCGGACTGCGAGAATCCCAGACGCGTTGCCGCGCGACCGAACGAGCCCTCGGACACGACCGCACACAACGCCCGAAGTTGGCGGATCTCCACATCGTTCAACACTTGGCTAAGCATAAGCAATTACGATTGTTATGGCAAGATATCATCGCTTTTCTTGTTGAAGCCCGATCCGTATGGTGATTGGCATGATCACGACCCTGAACACGACCCTGCACACGTCGTCATCCACCACACGCGACGCATGGCTCGAACTCGCACACAACATCGCGACCGACGGCATCGAGCACTACGAGTCAGCCGTGATCGCGATCGTCGCTGCCAGTACCGCGTCACGTCGAGGTTCCCTTCTGGCTCGCCTTGTCTGCGATCCAAGGACGCCTGCCATCGCACGCGAGCGGGCCTTCGGTCGCATCGCGCCAGACTCCGACGACCTATCGGCTAGCACCGACGCCGACGTCAACGTTCACAGCATCCAGGTCTCGGCGCTCCGCCAGGCCAGTTGAACTGGTGCTCCCAGTCGCCCGTCACCGACTACTCATCCCGCGCGTTTGGTAGGTGGAGCCCCCTCCGGGGGGCTCCACCTACCAAACGCTTGTTGCGCGGATGGCCGACCGGGGAGTCGTGAACGATTCACCGGTCGGTTCTGGGACCGACGAACGCTGCGATCGTGTCGTATCCGTAGCTGACCCGTCGCGCCTCGAACTCGGCGAGCATCAACCGGTCGGCCTCTGCGAGTACGTCTGCGATGACCGGCCAGCGGGCGAGTTCGGTGAAACGCCCCGAGAGCACCAGTGCCGACAAGGCCTCAGGGTCATCCACTGACCCGGCCAACTCGGAAACGGTCGCCAACGCCTCAGGCTCGAGAGCCACAGCAAGATTTCCGGCGATCTCGACGACCCTGTGGTAATCGAGTAGGAACTCGTCGTCTCTGCCGGATGGTCCTGGTGTCGACAGGGCCACCCGCACCGCGCCCTGTGGACACACGAGCGCGGCCGCGCCAGCGCGTAGGAACAGCCGGTCACCTACAGAGGGAGAAACCACTCGCCGGTGGCCAAACTGCCCACCGGCCGATGCCGGCACGTACACCGCTGCACCCTTGGCGGTCAGCACGTCGAGGATCGGGATCGTGAATGGTTCACCGATCCACAACCCTTCGAGGTCGACCACCACCGGAGGAAGCGTCGCGCGGTCGACTTGTGCCACGACGTCGCGCACCGTGGCCATCGAGCCAGGCGCCCTTGCAACGCCAACCGGAGGTTCATAGCGCCCTGAGCCCGCCACTGCGAGCGTCACCAACACAACCCCAATCAAGCCCTGCACAAGCCGCATTCTGCTCACCGGGACGGCGGACATCGATGCAGTGGCAGCATGACCGACTGCCACCATCCAGAACACCGAGAGTGGCCACAGGAACCGCAATTGATGTGGGGCGACGCCGTATCCGCCGGCCGGGATGGCCGAGGTGGAGTACCACACCGCTAGCAGGCAGGCAAGCGACACTGCGAGCGGTGCTGCCGCGACCCACCGGCGGCGGCGAAGTGTCCAGACCAGCGCTGCCACGAGCACGAGCACGACCCCAGCCAGCAGCGCGAGCGCTGCAGCCGTGCCCGGCAGCCATGCCGGGGCGGGCAGCGGCACACCCTGTTGGTCGAACAGTCGGAAATCGGTCAACGAGTCGGCGAACGATGTGCGAGCCCACGCCGGCGGCTCGGCCACCACCGTTGCCACCAATCGCGCGGCAAGACCAAGACCTACACGCGGCTGCCCGCCGGTTCCGGCCCGTACGAGTGCAGTCAGGTTGCCTGGCCCGCTGCCGAAGCACTGCTGTGCGAGCGGCTGCGCCCACAACACCGCGACCCACAGACCGGCCACCACCACCGGCCGCCGCCATTCAGCGCTGACCACACGTCGGTGACGACCCCATGCAAAGAGTGCCAGTGCTGCAGCAAACACAGCGGGAATCACAGCGATGTAGCTCACATGGGTCTGCAACGTGACCGAGCCGAAGAACACCATCCACGCCAGCCACCTCATCTGACCGGCGCCGACCGCCGCGGCACATACCAACAGCGCGTAGAACGACAGCAGAACGACATGCGGGTTCCACGGGTCGATCAACAACGCACTCCCGAGCGACCACGACAGAG
This sequence comes from Actinomycetes bacterium, assembly GCA_025359865.1. Classification (GTDB taxonomy): domain Bacteria; phylum Actinomycetota; class Acidimicrobiia; order Acidimicrobiales; family Ilumatobacteraceae; genus VFMC01. Next base: position 5,022 of record JANYDH010000219.1, read on the forward strand.
CAGCTGCGCCAACCATCGTCCAGACCAGGAACCGACGTCCGCCGACGACAAACGCCGCACGTGCGGCGACCAACATGGCAGCGAGGTTGACCGCGAATACCCCGATCACGAGGCCCGCACCTGACCCGAACACTCGCACCGGAACTGCCAGCAGGTCGAACAGCAGCGGGCCCGGATGATTGACCGACTCGGCCGATGTAAGCGAGGCCGACGACATGGTGCCCAGCCAGGGATGATTTGCCGTCAGGACATCACGGGCTCGAATCGCCATCGTTGCGTTCTCGCCAACAGGGATCCAGTGCCCGACCAGCGCGCGGATCACGGCCGCCACCAGTGGAAGGACCGCAAGCAACACCACGGTCACCTCGAACCACCGAAGCCGCCAGAACCGTCGGATTTTCGCGCCGCTCATCACGAATCGATCGGCAAGATGAACACTGCCTCTGGCTGCCCCAACACCAACATCCGGTCGACGACCCTCTGCAATTGCGGAGGTACGCGCGGGTCGAGTTGCACGCCGAACAAGTTGGAGTCGACCGTTACAAGCAGGTCGTCGAGGCCGTCGGCGCGCAGCCCGTCACGCAATTGCGAGTCGAGACGATCGTATTCCGCCAGTTCGCTTGCATCGCGGGGCTCGAAGAAGGCCACCTTTTCGGCCTCGGGATGTTCGGCGACCAACGTGTCGATGTACGACCCGGTCACCAGGCGCACCTCGGCAGTGGCCGTGGACGGCGCAATCACGCGCTGTCGGGTCACCGGCACCCTCCAGGTGTTCGGTACGCCGACATGAAAGCCTCGCCGCTCCAGTTCGTTCACCAGGCCGTACCCTTGCGAACCGAAGTAGAGCGCATCGTTCCACGTGACGAGATAGGTTCCGGTTCGGCCATCGGCAGCACCCCGGCCAGCTTCGATCGCCTCGACGGTGGGGCCAACGAGGGCACCCAGTGAGTCCGAGAGATACTGCTCGGGCGCCTCGACCGTGGCGGCATCGACGATCAGCGGTACTACCGAAACGATGCCGAGCACGCCGATGACGACCCCAATTCCCGCTCGCAACGGCCACCGATCGAATCGCGCCGTCGAGCTGTTCTCCGGTTGGTCGAGCCTGCAGGTGCGCCTGACACCGAGCCACGCGTACACCGTCCAGCACACCGATGCGACCATGATCACGGTGACCGACCACATCCACAGCGTGAGGTAGTACCACACCTTGCCGAAGATCCTGCCCATTGAAATGGTCGCCAGAGCCAGTGCAGCTGCCAGCACGATGTCCAAGGCAATGAGCATTCGGTGACGCATTCGAACCGCGACGAACGCAGCTCCAGCCCACAGCGCGATGAACGCGAGACCGGGTAGCACACTGCCGTCGAGCCGGAACCCTGCCTGGACAAGGAAACCGTCGCCGCCTGCCGCGCCCCCGGCGACCCGAAAAACGTCGAGATGGCGCAGCACAAGCCGGAATCCCTCGATCATTCCCACAGGCGATTCAGGAGGATGGCGAAAGTAGTCGCTCAGCATCGACAGGTTGCCGGGCGTGTGCCGAAGTTGGTCGAGCATCACCGGTGCCCACGTCACCGCAGCGACCACGGCTGCCCACGTGCCGGCTCGTCGCAGTGCCGGGCGGTGTGCCGGGTTGCGCACCCACGTACGAGCAAACGACGCGGCACAGACCGCCCCCATGCCAAGACACAACCCGAGGTACGGCATGTGGGTCTGCGCACATAGCGAGCCGGCAGCAGCAACGATCACCACCATCGCGTGGTCACCGAGCAGCACACTCCAGACCGCCAGCAACACAACGATCCAAAACAGCAGCGGAAAATAGGGATTCCACGGTTGGCTTGCCACCACCATTCCATAGCCACGCACCATCACCACGAGCAACGCGGCCACAGCCAGCACCATCTGTGTGCCGCCACGCCGCTGAGCGATCCACAATGCCCCCCAGATCGCGAGCAGGTTCAAGACGATCATTCCGACGAGGAGGCCCCATGCGTTGGAACCCACCAGTCGGTACATCGGCGACAAGAGGTAGAAGCTGAGTGGGCCCGGATGGCTGCCCTGATCGGGAAACACCCCGATCCGACCAGGCAGACCGATCAGCGGCGAATGCCGCGTCAACACGTCGCGCACCCGAAACTCCGTCATCGCCAGATCGAGCACCGGGTTCCAGTGGCGGCTGCGCAGCACGATCGCCGAAATGACGAACGGCACCGCAAGCACCGAAAACACCATCCGCCGAACGGTCGATGGGGGCACCGCGAGAAACCGATCCCAAGCCCTGGGTACCACAGAAATCGGACCAACGGTACGTTCGGTGTTGCCTGCGCCAAGGGTGGCATTCGCAGGCGTGGCGTCGCTCATCGCACCCGGCGAGGACGGCGGCGGTGGATCAGGTCGCTGATCCCCCAACGCGTCACTAAGAGCATCGACTCGATGATGATCCGGCTCGACATCTTCGACGTCCCTCGTTCGCGATCACGAAAGATGATCGGCACCTCACCGATGCGGTAACCGTGGTTGGCGAGCCGCCGTACCAACTCGGTGAGGAACGCGTAGCCCTCGGCAGTGGTCGACATCGGGTCGATGTCACGCAAGGCGACAGAGCGGTACGCACGAAATCCTGAGGTGCAGTCGTGAACGCCGAGCCCGAGCAGCATCCCGACGTAACGGTTTCCCCAGCGTGAGAGCAGCCTGCGGTGAACTGGCCAATCGACCGTGCCTCCGCCGGCCACATAGCGTGAACCCACCACAGCATCGTCGCCTCGGTCGATCGCCGCCACAAGGTCGGTGATGGCCCGCGGGTCGTGTGAGAAGTCACAATCCATCGACACGATGATGTCGTACCCCTCGTCGAGGGCTATCGAAAAGCCCTGCCGGTAGGCACTGCCGAGCCCAGTTTTTCCCGGCCGGTGCAGCACCTTGATCTGGCCCAGTTCCGCCGCAACCTGATCCGCGACGTCGCCAGTGCCATCGGGGCTGTTGTCATCGACCACCAAGACGTCGGCCTCGGGCACGGCCGACCGAACCGCGCGGAGGAATGGCTCGATATTTTCACGTTCGTTGTACGTAGGAGCAACGATGACGGAGCGCACGGACAGCGATCGTAGCGAGCAATCGACGCTACGCTGGAGCGAAGTTCATGCGACCGGTACCGTCTGCTCCCATCGTCGGCCCTTTTGCCGACCGTCTCTTGGCGCTCGACCTCCCCCATCTCGATCCGGCTCGTCGCCGCGACACCGTGGAATTCGTTACTCGGCGCGTTGATTCGCTTCCGAGTGTCATGCATCTCGGAGTGCTCGTCATCGCCACCGTGTTCCGTCTCGTAGTTGCCACCCCGCTCGCCGACCGATTCGTCCGGTTGATGTCTCACCTGGCGCTGCCACTGCTCGGCGAGTACGTACGACTCGTTAGGTCACTCGGCTACGCCTACATCTGGGAATCATGGCCCGACACGCAGGCCAATGGCGCCTCTACGCCGGAGCACATCCGATGAGCGGGCTGACGGCCTCCATGCCGCGCCTCGATGCCGAGGTGCTGATCATCGGTTCCGGAGCCGGTGGGGCCACCACCGCGGCGCTGCTGGCCGAGGCGGGCATCGACGTGCTCATCGTGGAAGAGGGGCCGTGGGTCGACCAGGGCAGCGTCACCCCGTTCTCGCTCGAACAGATGGACCAGCAGTATCGGGCAGGCGGGGTCACCGTTGCACTCGGATTGCCGTCCATCGCGTACACAGAGGGCCGCTGCGCCGGTGGCGGTACCGAGGTCAACAGCGGCCTCTACTTCCGCCCACCCGTCGATGTGATCGAACGGTGGAGCGCGCAACACCGCATCCGCGATCTCGATCCCGATGCGCTGTCTGTCATCGCGGCCGAGATCGAGCAGGCGCTCACGGTCAGCACCGTTCCAGGACGAACCACGCCTGCGAGCGAGATTCTGCGCGATGGCGCTGCGGCACTCGGGTGGCAGCACAACGAGATCCCTCGCTGGATGGCGTACCCGCCGGGCGGCGACGCCGTCACCGGAAAGCGCCAAAGCATGACCCGTACGTTCCTTCCCCGCGCGTTTGCGGCTGGCGCGAGGATGATCGTCGACTGCCGTGTCGATCGCTTACACATGGCCGGCGGTACTGGGCGCAGCGCCGCTGTCACGTTCGCCGACGGTTCCACCGGGGTCATCACGTTTCGCGACGTCATCGTATGTGGTGGAGCGATCCAAAGCCCGGCGCTGCTGCAACGGTCCGGAATCCACGGGTACATCGGGCGCACGCTCGCCGTGCATCCAACGGTCAAGCTGTCGGCCCGCTTTCGTGACGAGGTCAACGTACCCGACGACGTGCCGGTACATCAGGTCAAAGAGTTCGCCCCCGATCTGTCGTTCGGCGGGTCTGCCAGCCATCCCGGCCTTGTCGCGCTTGCACTCACCGACCATTGGAAGGCATTCTCCAAGTCTGTCGTGCAGTGGCGCCAGATCGCCATCTACTATGCGGCCATCACCAGCGAAGGACGCGGCTGGGTCCGGGCCATCCCCGGCCTGCGCGATCCGTTGGTCACCTATCGACTGAGCCACCGTGACCGACAGTTGTTGCGCAGCGGTCTTGCGCGACTGACCCTGTTGATGCTCGAGGCCGACGCCGAAGAGGTCTACCCCTCGTTTCGTGGGGCACCGATCGTGCGCAACCGCGCCGACATCGCCTCAATGCAACAGGCCTTTGCCGTCTCGAAGGCCAGTGTGATGACCGTGCACCTGTGTTCATCGGTGCCGATGGGTGAACTACCGGGTCGCAGCGGCGCCGACTCATTCGGTCGGGTCCACGGCACATCCAATGTGTTCGTCAACGACGCGTCGTTGTTGCCTACTGCACCGGGCGTCAATCCGCAGGCCACCGTGATGGCCATCGCCATCCGCAACGCCCGTCATTTCATCAGCAGCCGAAGCACGACCGACACCCGAAGCACGACCGACACCCGAAACATCAAAGGACACCATGAGCGTTGACCGCTGGCCGGCACCATCCACCACGGTCGTCACCGGCGCGGCCGGGTGGTTGGGCCAAGCACTGCTGCACCGTCTGGTGGCCGACCCGGCACGCCAACGCATACGGGTGCTGGTTCGCGACAACACCGAAGCCGACGCGGTGAAGCCGGTGCTCGATGCTGCCGAGGCTCGGTCGCAGGTCGTGGTCGGCGACATCGCCAACCCGCGCACGGTCGATCAGTTGTTCGACGGCGTCGGCGCCGATTGCGATGTGCTGCATACCGCCGGTGTGATCCACCCGCAACGGATTCAGCATCTTTTCGACGTCAACACCACCGGTACCGAACACATGGTCACCGCTGCCGCCAAAGCCGGCGTACGTCGGTTCACCCACGTCTCGTCCAACAGCCCATTCGGTACCAATCCTCACCCGGACGACGTGTTCCGGGCTGATGAGCCGTACCACCCGTACATGGCATATGGCCGCTCGAAGATGCAAGGCGAACTGGCCGTCTTTGCCGCGGTCGAGGGCGGACTCGATGCCAGCATCGTTCGCCCGCCTTGGTTCTATGGTCCATTCCAACCGCCGCGACAGACCACGTTCTTCCGGATGGTCCGCAACGGCAAGTTCCCGGTGATCGCCGGCGGGCATCAGCGGCGCTCGATGGTCTACGTCGACAACCTCGTCGACGGGCTGTTGCTGGCCGAACTCACACCTCAAGCGCGGGGCAAGGGCTACTGGATCGCCGATGCGAAGCCGTACCTCGTCACCGAGATCGTCGATACCGTCGGCCGGGCCCTACGCGACGAAGGGTTCTCCGTCAAAGACGGCGCCCTCCGACTGCCGGCTCTGGCCGCCCGCGTCGCCGAGGTTGCCGATGGGCTGATCCAAGGCACCGGCCGGTACCAGCAGCAACTGCATGTGCTCGGCGAAATGGGCCACACCATTGCATGCGACATCGCCCTCGCCCGCGTCGAGCTCGGCTATGACCCTACGGTCGATCTGTACGAGGGCATGCGGCGCAGCATCAGGTGGTGCGTCGAGAACGGCCTCGAACTGTGACCGTATCGCTGGTCACGGGGGGCAGCGGCTATTTCGGTTCGCTTCTGGTCCGCCACTTGCAGCGGGCCGGCCATGTCGTGCGCGTACTCGATCTGCGCGATGCCGACGACCGGCCCGCCAACGTCGAATTCATCCGCGGCGACATCCGTGACAGCGCCACGGTTCGCTCTGCGGTGGACGGCATCGACGTGGTGTTCCACAACGTCGCCCAGGTGCCACTTGCCAAAGATCCGGTACTGCTGCGCACGGTCAACGTCGATGGAACCGCTGTCCTGCTCGAAGCTGCCGCCCAGGCAGGGGTTGGCAAGGTCGTCCACACCTCGTCCAGCGCAGTGTTCGGCATCCCGTTCTCCAATCCGGTACTGCCATCAACGGTGCCGTCACCGGTCGAGGCGTATGGGCTGGCCAAGCTCGCCGCCGAATGGGCGTGTCTGGAAGCCGTCGCTCATGGGCTCGACGTCAGCATCGTGCGACCACGAACCATCCTCGGCCATGGCCGGCTCGGCATCTTCGGCATCTTGTTCGACTGGATCGCCGATGGCGCCGACGTGTTCGTCCTCGGTGATGGCTCGAATCGTTACCAGTTCGTTCACGCCGATGATCTCGCCGAGATCTGCTTGCTCGCCTCACGCCATGAGGGCCCGATGATCCTCAATGCCGGCACCGACCGGTTTGGCACCATGCGCCAGTCGCTCGAGTCGCTCTGCCTCCACGCCGGTACCGGATCGTCGGTGCGCTCGCTGCCTGCAGGGCCAGCCTCGTTGGCGATGCGGGCTGCCGCCGCGCTGCATCTCGCGCCGTTTGCCCCGTACCACTGGATCATGTACTCGAAGTCACTGTGGTTCGACATCGAACATGCGCAGCAGACGCTGGGCTGGCAGCCGAAGTACTCCAACGACGAGATGTTTGCGGCGAGCTACGACTGGTTCCTCGCCAACCGCGCCGCCACCAATTTGGCAGGTGCATCGCACCACCGCAGCACCGCCAAACAGGGCGCGCTACGAGTGATCAAGCGGGCAACGCGGTTACTGCCGAACTGACGGTGCCTGACGCGACGGTGCCTGACGCGACGGCGCCTCACGCGACGGCGCCTCACGCGACGGTGCGTCACGTAACCTGGCGGCGCACGACCTGATGATGCAAGGCCGCAATGATGCCTCGCGCTGACGATTCCCACGTGAGTGTCTTGGCCCGAGCTAGCGCAGCCACGGCCAACTGGTCGCGCGTGGCATCGTCGAGCAGCACGTCGGCGATCGCATCGCCAAGCCGCGGCAGCGGTGCCAGCACACCGGTCACGCCGTCGACCACGCTGCTGCGGTGGCCGTTGATGTCGGTGGCCACGGCGGGGGTGCCACACGCTGCAGCCTCGGTGAGCGTCAGCCCCCAGCCTTCGGCGAGCGACGCGCTCGCCACGATCCATGCCCGCTGGTACAGTGCGACGAGTTGGCGATGCTCGACATGGCCGAGAAACGTGATCCAACCGCCGGCGACGTGACCGGCGACGAGTGCAACGAGTTCGGCCTGCATCGGGCCCGATCCGACGAGGTGGAGCTGAAGGTCTGGCACCCGTCGCTTGGCGACGACCGCTGCCTCGATCAGTTGATCAAACCGCTTCACCGGGGCAAATCGGCCGACCGCGACGACGAGCGGCAGCGGTGAGCGATCCCCACCCGGATGAAAGTCGTCGCTCACGCCGTTCGGCACCGCGGTGACTCGTTCCGGACGGAATCCGATTGCCAGCAATTCGTCGCGGGTCGCATCGGACGGGGTGAGCATGCGAGTGCGCCGATAGAACGGCGGCGCGAGCCGGGTCTCGAGCGCCCGGCCGAATCCAGCGAGCGGCCCGGGCAAGATCTGGTCCCACATCGGACCGTGCACATGATGCAGGAACGTGATCCGCGGTCGTCGGCACCACACCGGGGAAAACCACGGTACGCCGTTCCAAATCTCCACCAACGCGTCGTACGGACCCATCCGGCGGGTCAGTTCGCCGACGATCGCGCGCGGAAACACCGTGTACCGGCTACCACGGCGGATCACGTTGTAGCCGTGTCGACGGCTCTCGGCCAGCTGCCCGTGTGCGGCCGACGTGCGGTGTGTGATGTCGAGACCTGCGGCTGCCCAACGGCGCATGAACTCATCTGCATGCACTTCGCTACCACCAGCATCGGGGTCGTCCAAGTCACGCCAGGCAAGCGTGTGCACCCGGCGCACGCCATGTCCGATCATGTCGGCTGCGTAGTCCTCGATGCTCCAGGCGTCCTGCGTCGACATGCGGTAGCCCAGGCTACCGATCCACACGCGTGCAGGCGGTCGGTTCGGTGGATCTGGGCAGACAAGGACCGCCGGGGAAGGCGACAAGGACGATAGATCGCTACAGTCGCGGCCCGTGACCGACGAGCCGACCCTCGACGTGCTGCGCCCTGATGCAGGGTTGCCGTTCGTGATCGGTGGCCGGTTGGGCCGGCGGCCGAGCCGGGCCTCACTGATCAGTTGGGCGATCATCGCCGCGGTCGTAGCGGGGCCAGTGCGTGGGCTGTATCTGGGCACCGGCAGTTCGATGGAGGAAGGCTTCATGCTGGTCTTTCCGAAACGGATGCTCGCCGGCGACATCCCCAACGTCGACTTCCTCCACCTGTACGGCCCCGGCGCGCTACAGACCCTGATGGGCTGGTACCGAGTGTTCGGGTACACGCTCGGAAGCGAGCGGACGTTCGGCCTGCTACAGCACCTCGGAATCATCACCGCGGTCTACTCACTCACTCGCGCCTGGGGGCACCGGCTCGGCGTCGTTTCGGCCATCACGGTCACGCTGGTCGTCCTCACCCCGATCGGACTCTCCGCTCTCGCTTGGGAAGGCGCCGTCGGGCTGAGTCTGTGGAGTGTTGTGTTCGCGGTCAGGGCGATGCACACCGATGGACGCCGACGGTGGACAGCAGCGGCGCTCGCGGGTGGGTTCGCCGGGTACGCGCTGTCGTTCCGGCCCGATCTGGTGCTCGCGCTCGGTCTTGCCTACGGCGCCGTGCTCGTGCTCTCCCGGCACACACCGATACTGCCACCGGTGGCCATCGGAGCGGTCGCCGGTGCACTGCCGATGTGGGTCCATCTCGCCATCGCAGGCATCGGGCCCTCGTGGACGGGAATGGTCACCGACCCCGTGTTCGCGCTACGACCCGGTCGTGAGCTACCTCGGCCACCCAGCTTTGACAAGGTTGATGGCGCGCTCCAGGCCGTGGTCGAAGGCCCTGCTGATGCGCCATGGTGGCGGCTTCCGGCGCTCTCGGCCAACCACCAGTTGTTCCTCTGGTTCTTCCTCGTGATCGGTGTCGCCCTCGGCGTGGCAGCCACCGTAATCGTCCTCATCAGGCGCTCCGGGCGGACACCACCGCGCGTGGCGTTGCTGATCGGTGCGCTCCTTGGCCTCGGCATGCTGCCGCAAGCGCTCCAGCGACCCGACAGCACCCATCTCGCGTGGGGTTCGTGCGTGTCGTTCGCGCTTGTTCCAGCGGTGGTGGTGGAGTTACTCGGCGTGTGGCGACCAAGAATCGCCGGATGGCGGACGGTCGCGATCGCAGCGGGCGTGACTGCAACGATGCTCTTCATCGTGGCACCGTTCTACACCTACCGCTCGTACCTGCTGTACAGCCGGATCAGCATCGGCAACAAGCCGGGCGGGTTCGAAGTAGCCAGAGGTGAGCGCAGCTTCTACTTCGGCAACACCGCCCTACAAGGCGCCAGCCAAGCCGCTATCGACCAACTCGATGCACAGAGCACACCCGGCGAACGACTGCTCGTCGGCCCCGCCGACCTCAGTCGCACGATCTACAGCGACGTGGTGTTCTACTACTTGTTCCCGGACCTGATTCCGGCTACGTACTTCATCGAGATGGATCCAGGTCTGGCTGACAAGCAAGGTTCACGACTTGCCGCGGATGTGGAGTCTGCCGACTGGCTGATCCTCACCAACTTCTGGACCGGCTGGTACGAGCCGAACTCGTCGAGCGTCTTCGGCAGCGATGCCCCGAACCAAGTGGTCGCCAACCAGTTCTGCCTTGTCGGCAACTTCGACAACGCACTGGTGCTGCTGTATCGCCGCTGCGCCGGCGGCGACGGAGTCAGCCCGGCCGGGTTGGGCATCGGTGCCGATCGTCGCGCCTCACTGGACCACGAGTTGGTGCTACAAGCACAGCGTTGACACCTCACTCGGTGAGCGGGTGTCCGACCTGCGCTGCCTTGCGTACTGCAGCGACCAACGCGGCCGCCCGAAACGGCTTTTGCACGAAGCCGTCTGCATGCAGATCGCGTAAGGCGTCGTTCAACTCGGGGTTCGAGAAGCCGCTCATCAACACCACCGGTAACGCAGGTTGGATAGCCCGAAGCTCACGCAACACCTCGGGGCCTCCCATTTCCGGCATCGACATGTCGAGCACTGCGACGGTGTAGGCACCTGGACCTGAACCGAACCGGGCGATGGCATCGCGTCCACCGTGACATGCAACGACTGTGAAGCCAGCCGAGGAGAGCACCATCTCGCACACATCACGGACATCGTCGTTGTCATCGACGAGCAGAACTGCGCCCAGTGAACGATCAGTGTTCGAGTCGACCTCGGTGGTGCCGTCCGCATCGGATGCAGTGGTGCTCGGTTCACCTCGCGTGCTGTCGACGGGAACTGACGGCAGATGAACGCGAACCGTCGTGCCCTCGCCGACAGCAGAGGTGATGTCGATCATGCCGTCGTTCGAGCGGATGATGCCGTACACCGCAGCCAACCCCAGCCCTCGACCTTCGACCTTCGTCGTGAAGAACGGTTCGAACACACGTTGCAGGGTGGTCTCGTCTATACCGATCCCGTTGTCGGTCACAGAAATTGCTAGATAGTCGCCCGGCTCGCGCGCCTCGGTCGGCGAAAAGCGAGCGATCTGGTTCCGGTCAAGGTGGTGCACGCTGGCCGACACATCGACTCGTCCGGGGCGACCCCCGAGCGCGTCGGCAGCGTTGATCACGAGGTTCATCACCACCTGCTGGAGTTGACCTCGGTCGCAATCCAGCCCGGCGAGTGTGGTCGGTAACTCCACCCCGACCACGGCCGTGCTCGGAAGCAACGGGGTCACCAGTTTCATCGTCGCTTCGATCGCCAGACGTGCGTCTAGTAACTGATGGCCGTCGAAGTGACGATGTCCGGCATAGTCGAGCAACTGGCGGGTGAGGTCGGATGCACGTTCAGCGCTGGTGGCCACGACCTCGAGGAAGGCTCTCACCGGCGAGTCGTGCGGCACCAAGGCGAGGGCCTGCTCGGTGTTGCCGAGGATGCCGACCAACAAGTTGTTGAAGTCGTGAGCGACGCCGCCCGCTAGCACCCCGAGACTTTCGAGACGAGCGCTGCGTTCCATCGCGGCTTCGAGTTCGCGATGCTGCGACTCCGCCACGGCGAGTGCTTCACGGGCTTCCATTTCTGCCTGGATGCTCCAGAGCGTCGTCACCACAGAGCCCTCCGGACTACCGTCCGCGTCGAAGACCGGCCGCGCGATGTACCCGAGCCAGATCCAGTGCCCGTCTCGATGCGAAAACCGCATCTCGCCCCGGACCACTTTCCCGACAGCGAACTTCTGCCGATTCGTCAGCACGGTGCTCCAATCATCCGGATGGATGAACTCGACCGTCCGCATGCTCAGGAACTCTGCGGGCTGGAAGCCGAGCAGTGAATAGACCGATGGAGCTACCCACTCGAGATTGCCGTCGCGTGCCTGCAGAACCACGTCGGCGGCGTGATCCGCGAGCATCCGGTAACGGCGTTCGCTGTCGGCGAGCAGTTCGGCGGTGCGCCTGGATTCGGTGACGTCTTCGGCGATGCAGAAATGAAGCGGCCTCGCCGAATCACCGGTATCGAGATGGGCCGAGGTGATGTTCACCCAAATGGCAGAACCGTCCGGGCGAAGATACCGTTTGAGCACATCGGGTGTTGTCTTGCCTGCGCTCTCGATCCAGTGAGCCACGTCCTGCAGGTTCTGCGAAAGGTCATCCGGATGGGTGATGTCGGCCCAGTCAAGCCCACGCGTCTCTTCGATGGTTCGCCCGACGATTCGGGCGAACGCAGCATTGACCTCGAGGAGGATCCGCTTCGGGGTGTCGACCAGCGCAATGCCGAGCGGCGCGTGACCGAACAGGATCTGAAACCGATGCTCACCGATGAGCTGTTCACGTCCGGCCACCAAGGAAGCGGTGATGTCCTGGGCCATTGCGAGGTGGAGCCTGCGATCGCCTGCGACGCGATCGACCACCACCACGGTCAACTCTGCCCAAACCCATGATCCATTGGGCCTGAGGTAGCGCTTCGTCAGGGAAAATGTGTCGAGATCACCGGCAACGAGACGGTCGAGTAGTGACCGGTTCGGTTCGACGTCGTCGGGATGCGTGGCGTCGAGGCATCCACTTCCGATCAACTCCTCGACACGTTGCCCGAGCAACTCGGCGTAGCGTTGGTTGACCGCAAGTACTTCACCCGTGACGTTGTCGTTCAGGCTGATGCCGATCGGGGCGTGGTCGAAAATCAACCGGAAATAGTCCCCATCGGCCGCCGTCGCGCGCGCCGCACCCGCCTGAGCGTTTGGTCGATCCACGCATGTGACAGTAGCCCTCGTCGCGCCCGAGTACGTGCGTTCGGGTCGACGATCTGGCCGCTGGCCGCCTCTCGCCAGGTTGGTGCTCGTCAGCCGAGTGGCAGTCGACGCCAGATGGGGCCGGGAACATGCCTGAGTACCATGAACACGTACCGCAGAATCCCCGGTGCCCACACGGTGCGTCGGCCGGATCGAAGTCCCGCCACGGCGATCTCGGCGACCTTGTCGGGCGTAGTCGCGAACGGTGCTGCAGGAAGTCCACGGGTCATCGCCGAATGGACGAAACCCGGACGCACCACCAACACCTTGGCTCCGCTGCCGACCAGCGAATCACCGAGGCCTTGAGCGAACCCATCGAGTCCCGCCTTCGTGGCGCCATAGACGAAGTTGGCCTTGCGGACCCGCTCGCCCGCAACACTGCTGAGTACCACCAGCGCGCCGTGGCCCTGCCGACGAAGCTGGTTCGCGGTGGCCACACTGGCCGAAACTGCTCCGGTGAAGTTGACGTGCGCAAGATGCACGGCAGCCGCTACATCGCGCCCTGTTGCTTCGCCCTCACCGAGTTGGCCGAATGCCAGTATCGCCACGTCGATGTCGCCGTGGGTCGCGATTACCTCGGACAGTACCGTCTCGTGGGTCTCGGTATCGGCACCATCGAAGTGGACCACATCTACCTGGACGCCGGCGTCACGGAGCGAGACAGCAACCTGCTCACCTCGACCCCGGTCACGACACGCCAACACCACCGTGCGCGTCACCGGGCTGAGCAGTGCCCGGACGATCGCCAAGCCGATGTCGCTGGTCCCGCCCAGTAGAAGAATCGTCTGCGGTTGTCCGAATGCGTTGTCCATGGTCATCCCTGTCGGTCGTTCAGTCGTTCAGTCGTTCAGTCGTTCGGTCGTTCAGTCGTTCAGTCGGTCAGTCGTCGGCGAGCCGCAGGCGACGTCCGAGATCGCTCTGCCACATGCCGAGTGGGTCGGCGCGGCGGCGGACTGCCTGCCATTCGGCGAGGCGCGGGTAACCCCGCCGAATGGTCTCGGGCACGGTGTGCGCGTCCTTGGCAAAGTAGTTGCGACCACCCGCATCGAGCACCAGCGTGTCGAGGCCGTGTAACAGTTCGCCGAGGCCAGTGGTACCACCGGGCATGTCGAGCGCCAATGTCCAACCCGGCTGAGGAAAGCTCAGCGGGGCATCGTTTCCTGCGCCGAACCGCTTGAGCACGGCAAGAAAGCTGGCGGCACCGCTGGCCGAGATCCGTTCGACCACACGGCGCATGGTGCCCTCCTGACCGAATGGCACCACGAACTGGTATTGAACGAGGCCTGGACGACCGTAGAACCGCGGCCACGACCCCACCATGTCGAGCGGGTGAAAGAACGAACTGATGGTCTGGAGTTCGCCGAGACGTTGCCGTGGTGCCTTCCGGAACCAGAACTCGTTGAACGCAGCGATGCTGGCATGATTGAGCACACCGGGCCGCGGAACGATCGGCGGCACCGCCACGAGTTGCTTGGGTCCGTAGGCCAGCGGGTGGACCGCGACCGATGCGGGGAGTTGGTCGGCGCGCGCGTGGTCACCGCGGCTGAGCACACTGCGCCCAAGTTGGCGACCCTTCGCGTTGAGATCGATCCAGGCGACGCTGTAGCGATGGTGCTCGTCGCCTTCGGCCATCGTGGCGAACAACGCCTCGAGGTCGGTGATGCGATGGGTGTCGACGGCCATTCGGCTGGACTGGATGGGCAACAGTCGGAGAGTGGCATCGACGACGATGCCGGTGAGGCCCATTCCGCCGATGGTTGCCCAGAACAGCTCGGGATCGTCGTGCCGACTCAACTCGGCAACACTGCCATCGGCACGTTGTAAGGACAGCCGCACGACGTGATTACCGAACGAACCCTCGACGTGATGGTTCTTACCGTGGATGTCGCTGGCGATCGCGCCGCCAATGGTGACGAAGCGAGTACCCGGTGTCACCGGGACGAAAAAACCGCGTGGCACGAGAATCCGCAGAAGCTCGTCGAGGCTTGCACCAGCACCGACTCGGACCGTGCCTGCGTCGCGGTCGAGTACTGCGTCGGTCGCGCTGCCGAGCAGGCGCAACACGAGTCCCCCACCGTTCTGGGCGGCATCGCCGTAACTGCGACCGAGACCCCGTACGAGCACACCACGCGGGCCTGCCTCTTTCAGAACGCTCGGGAGCTCGCCTGCGAGCACATCGGCGACATCGGCAACCGATGGGTTGGTGCGACCCCACCCGGTGAGCGACGAACGAGACACGGTGAACACGGCACCCGCATCCTACCGGAGGGGGTCGGTTGTGACAGCCCGCCCCAACCGGTACAACGGGAGATGGTCAGTACGGTCATTCCGGTCAGTACGGCCATTCCGGCTCACGTTTGGTGATTGCCCGCATCACCACGCCGAGCTTCGCGCTGATCATTACCTTCACCCCGAGGTTCTTGGCGAACCAGGCCAGTTGCGCTGCCTGGCGAAACGCGTTGGTAGCCCGACTCGTCGGTGATGCCGCCAGGTCGGCCCGGTAGACCGTGAGCGACCGGGCGCGGCCGACGTAACGGAACCGTCGCCCGAACATCAACTCGCGGATGATCGCAAGGGTGACCCCCACGGACGAGAACGAATCGTGGATCAACATCGTGCCGTCGTCGGCGACCCTGCAACCCCAATCCCGGATGTCGGTCCGGGCCGGGCCGTACCGATGCGCACCATCGATGTACAACACGGCGACCATGCCGGTCACCTGGCTGTGGGCAACATCGCTGAACACCCGCAGGTGCGTCACGCGTTCGGCCACGCCGGCAGCCGCGAGGTTGGCGTTGAACACCCGGTGATCGCTCTGCGCCTCGGCGGCGAACCCATCGAGTTGCTGTGGGCCTCGGTCGTTGCCGGCATGAGGATCGATGGCAACAACCTGCACGCCGTCGGAGGCGCCGCTTGCCAAAACGATCGTGCTGCGGCCACGAAAGCTGCCGATCTCGACGATCTGGTCGCCGGGTCGAGTTGTCAGCGCAGCGTCGTACAGCCGACGGGCCTGGTCCGCAGACATCCATCCATCGACGTGTTCGACGGCCGCCAGCGTTTCTTCGAACGACCTCACTGCCACAACTCTGCCCCTTCATCATTACTGCACGTCATCCGACGTACACGCCAAGACCGAAAACGATCACCCAAATCAACCCGAGGACCTGCAGCGTGCGGTCGGATGCGAAGATCTCTTCGGGTGCCGAACCGTGACCTTGCTCGAGCATCAGCAGGTACCGCAGCAACGCGGTTCCCATCGGCACGATCGACAGTTCGTAGAACGGCCAGGTCGTGCCGGAAACCTCCTTGGTATCGAACGCCCAGATGCAGTACATCACCATTGCCGCGCCGCAACTGACCGACAGCACGATTCGTAGATAGCCGAGCGAGTACTGATCGAGCGAGGCCCGGGTACGCACGTCGTCGCCCATCTCACGCAACTCGGCGTATCGCTTGCCGGTGACGATGAACAGCGACGCGAACGACGTGGCGAGCAGGAACCAGGTACTCATGTGCACATTGACGGCAACGGCTCCAGCGATAGCACGAAGCACGAACCCGGCAGCGACCGTGACGAGGTCGACCACCGCGATGTGCTTCAACGCCGTGCTGTACGCGGTGGTAAGCACGATATATCCGGTGACGACGACGCATGCCTGCCAGCGCGTTGTTGCAGCGAGCGCAACGCCACCCACGAGCAGCAGCGAACCGACGATACGGGCAACCCCGAGCGAGACCTCCCCACTGGCGATAGGGCGAAACCGCTTCGTGGGGTGGTGCCGATCGTTGTCGACGTCGAGGATGTCGTTCCAGTAGTAGGTGCCGCTGCTGGCCATGCAGAATGCGAAGAAGATCACGATCGAGCGCCAGGCGTATGACCCGTTGTCGAGCACGCCTGCGGCACCGGGCGCGGCAAACACGAGCACGTTCTTCACCCACTGCTTGGGTCGCGCCTCGCGCAGCAATGCCCGCGGCAAGCTCACGACGACCACCCGGCCGGAACCCGGGTGATCACGACGTCTTTCACCCAGGTGGCGTGGTCGGCGGCCGCCAGCAACTCGCGATCGCCGTCGCTGTCGCCGTACGCCCACACCTCGGCGTCGGACATGTCGTGCGTGGCGAGCAACGCCCTCAGCCGTACGAGCTTTTCCGCAGCCCGACAGTTGGGACCGCGCAGCATGTGAGAATACCTACCACCATCTGCCGCGACATCGGTGCACAACACGTGTTCCACACCCAGCGAGCGCGCCAACGGGTCGAGGTACGAACGCAGTGACGCCGACACCAGCACCGTACGGTGACCCATCTGTTGGTGCCAACGCAGACGCGACAAGGTGTCAGCGCGCAGCATCGACCTCTCGATGATCTCGGCGAAAACCTGCCCGTGGGTCGCAACGTCGTCGACCATGCGGTTGCGGTACACCCCGCCGACGACCACCTCTTTCAGACGGTCGCGGTCGCGACGAGCTAACCCGGCGATGCTCGCCAGTGGCCGCCTGGCTACCGCAACGACCAGCCCAGCGGTGCCGGCTACCCGTTGCAGAAATGGACGAACGCAGTCTCGCGATGTGAGCGTGCCGTCCACATCGAACGCGACTACCACCGGCCGTTCGCCGACGTGATCGTTCATACCAACGCCTCCAACATGTCCCAATATCCTGGCCAGCTCTTGGAAACTACGTCCGGATCTTCGATCTCGATGCCCTCGACGTACAGACCCAGCAGGCTGAAGGCCATTGCCAGACGATGGTCGTGATGCGTGCCGAGCCGAGCACCATGGGGAGGGCCTGGCTCGATCACCAGCCCATCGTCGGTTTCTCGCGCGTCGATGCCCGTCCGTCGCAGTTCGGCGCACAGATCGCCGAGGCGGTCGCTTTCTTTTGCACGGATGAAGCCGACCCCGCGGATCGTGGTACGGGTATGGGCAAACGCTGCCACGACGGACAGCGTCGGCACCAGATCGGACATGTCGACCATGTCGATGTCGATGCCACGTAACGGCCCATCGCGCGACACGGTGGTGCCGCGTTCATCGACCCACACCTCGCAGCCCATGTCACCCAGGACATGGGCGAACGCGGCGTCGCCCTGGAGCGATGACGCCGTCAGGCCGGGCACTGTTACCGAACCGCCTGCAATCGCTGCGGCGGCGAGTGGATAGCCAGCCGAACTCGCATCCGGCTCGACGAACAGCCGACTCCCCCGGTAACGGCCGGCGGGCACGACGATGAGGTCGTCATCAATGTGGACGCCATCGATCCCGAACGCCTGCATCACCGCAGCGGTGATGCCGATGTAGCCGCGTGACACGAGCGGCGATATGAGCCGAATGCGTAGGCCATCGGGCAGGTACGGCCCGATCAACATCAGCGCCGTCACGTACTGGCTGCTGATGTCGCCGGGAATCTGGAGTAACGCGTTCGTGGTGGTACACGGCCCGCTGATGGTGACCGGAAGATGACCCCACGTTTCACCGGGCTGCACCGAGACACCGAGTGAGGCAAGCGCATCGTGCAGCGCGCCCATCGGCCGGCCGCGCAACTGCGGTGCACCGTCGATGGTGTATGGACCAGCCCCCAATGCAGCCATCGCCGTCACGAATCGTGATGTGGTGCCAGCGAGTCGAGTACTCAACGCGACCGGCCCCGGCCGTGGAACACCGGCAACGCCGTCGATGCGGTACGTCGCCACGTCGGCCTCAGGGACAACACCCGCGCCCAGCGCAGCGACACAGTCGAGCATCGCCGCCGTGTCGTCACCGTCGGGCACATTCGACAGATACGACACGCCATCGGCCAGCGCAGCACAGATGATCGCTCGGTTGGCAACACTCTTTGATCCGGGCACGTGCACGGTGGCCGCAAGCGGTTCGTTCGCCCAGCGAACACGATAAACGGTGGGGGTCACCAGTCGTCGCCGATCATCCGAGACGATGCACAGAGGGTCGGTAGCCGCGAGCGATCAGCCCGCCGCGGTAGAGGTCGGCGGCCGACGCGTCGACCAACACGACGGCCACGCCGCGGTTGCCTTCCACGCTGTGTACCACCTCGAAACTGTCGACGTTGACGCCCAGTTCGGCCGCAAGCGTGAAGATCTGTGCGGCCGCTCCGGGCCGGTCCGGAATAGGAATCCGGATTTCGGATAGCTCCTCCGGTTGCGTGCCACGGGTCGGAAGATTGGCACGCGCCTCACGGGCCCGTTGCAAACGATGCAGCAACCGTGGGCGATCATCGGCAGCGACGAACTCACGCATTTCCTGGAGCCCGACGATGAGGCCATCGAGCGCGGACACGATCGCTGGGCGGTTCTCGGCACAGATGTCGAGCCAGATGGCAGGGTGCCCCGACGCGATGCGAGTCATGTCACGAAACCCGCCTGCAGCAAGGCGCAACAAGGCTGCATGTTCCTCAGCGCGATCGCTGGCCAAGCCCATCAGCGTGGCCGCGGTGAGATGGGGAACGTGGCTGATGACGGCCACGACCTGGTCGTGCCGTTCAGGCGGTAACGCGACGACATCGGCACCGAGATCTGCTACCACAGCGGCAACGGTGGCAAACGTTGCGTCATCGGTGTGGTCCGTTGGCGTCAGCACCCACACCGCGCCCTCGAACATCGAACCGTCTGCACCATCGAGACCTTCGAGTTCGCTGCCTGCCATCGGATGCCCTCCGATGAACCGCGGATCGGTGATCGCCGTGGCGACTCCGGTCTTGACGCTGCCGACATCGGTGACCACGCCGGATGTCTCGGCCAATGCCCGGGCAACCCGCTGAGCGAGCGCCAGAACCGGTGTGGCGACAAACGTGATCTCGGCACCCGGATCGGTTCCGCCAACAGCGATGATGCCCATCTCGATGGCACGCTGCACTCGCTGATCGACTAGATCGTCGCCCACGACGACCCAGCCGCGCTCGGTGAGCGCGGCTGCGATAGAGCCGCCGATGAGACCAAGTCCGGCAACGTTGGCCCGCCGACCCGCCTCTCTGCTGACGGTGGGGACGGCTGAAAAAGCAGAGGTCACGGGCTACGAATCTACCGGCGCGACCCCGGCCCGGGTGGTGTGGGATCCAACGGACTCGATGAGCGCGTTGAGTTCTTCTGGCAGCAACTCACGCCAGTCTCCGGGGCGCAGGGTGCGGTCGTGCAGCGTGCCGATCCGGACGCGAATCAAACGGGTGACCGGATGGCCGATGGCTTCGCACATCCGCCGAACCTGGCGGTTGCGGCCCTCGTGGATGGTGACCCGGAGCACGCCGGGTGACGGCTGCGACACCTTGGCGGGCGCAGTAAAGCCGTCGTCGAGTTCGATGCCTTCACGCAGACGGCGCAACGCCCCCTGGGCCACGCTCCCCCCGTCGACCTCCACCAAGTACTCCTTGTCAACTCCATGGCTCGGGTGAGTGAGTCGCTGCGCAAGATCACCGTCGTTCGTGAGCAGCAGCAGACCTTCGGTGTCGACATCCAGGCGACCCACCGGATACACGCGCGGCTCGGCCGGCACTCGGTCGATGACTGTGGGTCGTCCTTGCGGGTCGCTTGCTGTGGTGATCACGCCCGTCGGCTTGTTGAGCAGGTAGTAGACCAGTCCGGGCCGCAACCCGATGGGCACACCGTCCAACTCGACCAAGTCGGTTTCAGTATCGACGCGACGGCCGAGGACTGCCACCTCGCCGTTCACCGTGACGCGTCCTGCGGCAATGATCTCTTCGCATACACGTCGGCTCCCCCAGCCGCGGATCGCCAAGACCTTCTGCAACCGCTCGCCTTGCGGAAGCGCTGCCGACTGCTGCGCCCACTGCTCCCACAACGGCACCTCCACCGGCCGTCCCGCCGGCCGCTCGGTGCGGATCCGACGGCTGATGTGCTCAACCCGGTGCATCGAGGTGACCCGGTTGAACCCGCAGACCGTGTTCGAGTGCTTCGACGACGTCGGCGCCAGGAACGAATTCGGCGAGGGGTGGCAGATCGGCCAGCGAATCGAGGCCGAGCTTTTCCAGGAAGCTTGCCGTGGTGCCGAACAGCACTGCCTGTCCCGGCCCAGGATCGCGACCGACCTCTGTGATGTAGCCGCGCGCTTGGAGCGTGCGCAGCACCCCATCGGGGTCGACACCCCGGATCGAAGCCACCTGAGCACGGGAGATGGGCTGCTTGTATGCAACGATGGCCAGCGTTTCGAGCGCGGCCCCGCTCATCCGGGCGCGCTGGCCGTCGAGCAGGAACCGCTCGACGTACGGCGACAGATCAGGATGCGTCTGATACCGGTAACCGCCCGCAACCTTGACGAGTTCGAAGCCGTGCCCTGCCTCGGTGTAGCTGGCAGCAAGCTCGCTACACAGCAGGCGCACCACACTGGCGGGCAGTTCGAGCAACTGGGCGAGCATGTCGGCCGGTACGGGCTCGACCGCCACCAGCAGAATCGCTTCGATCGCGCGCACCGAATCGGCATCGGGGATGCCCGGAACCTGCGCAGCCGCGCGGTCGTTGCCGGCCAGGTCGTTGCCAGCCAGATCGTTGCCAGCCAGTTCGTCCTCGGGCAGGTCACTCATCATCGTCATCCTTCGTAGTCATCGATCGCGAAGGCATGCTGCGCCTCGGGGTTCCACACGATCTCGATATCACCGAATCGTTCGGTCTGTTCCAATTCGACCATGCCCTGTTTGAACAGCTCGAGTAGCGCCAGAAACCGCACGATCACTTCCAGCCGCTCGACCAAGCCGGAGGTGAGCCGCTGGAACGAGATCCGGCCGACGCGCGGGAGTTCGTCGAGTAACTCCTCCACCGCATCAGCCACGCTGACACGGATCGGGGCGACATGGAACAAATCGACGCGCTGAACCTGTTTCGGGGTGATGGCCCGGATGTACGCCGAATGCAATCGCTTCGGCGTGACACCGTCCATCATGTCGGGCACCAACGCGGCAAACCGCTCGTCGGAGCCGGCCTCGCGCGGGAACGAACGGTCGGCTTCATCGACGAACCGGCTGAACACCGAGGCGACGTCTTTGAACGTCTTGCACTCGACCAGACGGGCCAGCAGCAGGTCGCGCTCTTCCCACAAGGCCAGTTCGTCGTCGAGGTCGATGTCGTCGCGACCGGGGAGCAGGCGGCGGGCCTTCAACTCGACGAGCGTGGACGCGATGAGCAAGAACTCGGTCGCCACGTCGAGGTCGAGTTGTTGCAACTTCTCGATCTCAGTGAGATACGCATCGACGATCCGGCTCAACGGCACCTCGTAGATGTCGACCTGTTCTTTCAGGATCAGATGGAGCAACAGATCGAATGGCCCTTCGTAGACCGGGGTCGCTACGTCAAAAGCCATCGTGACGAGGTTAGCCGCACCGTTAGCCTGCACCTCCGTGACTCGAGTGCTGTCCTGCATCCAACCGACCGGCGACGTCCATCTGGGCAACTACCTCGGAGCGTTGAGGAACTGGGTCGGCGGCCAGCACGAGGCAGATGTCTTCCACGGCATCGTCGACCTTCATGCGCTCACGGTCACCTCTGCCCCAGGTGTGGTCGGCGCTGCCACGATCGATCTCGCTGCGTGGCTGTTCGCCGTTGGACTCGACCCCGACGTTGCCACGGTGTTCGTACAGAGCCATGTGCCCGAGCACGCGCAGTTGTCGTGGGTGATGGAATGCACCGTCAGCTTCGGCGAGTTGAGCCGGATGACCCAATACAAGGACAAGGCCGCGAAACGTGAAGGCGACTTCATTTCCGCCGGACTGTTCACGTACCCGGCGCTCATGGCGGCAGACATCGTGCTCTACGACGCTGACGAGGTACCTGTCGGCGAAGATCAACGCCAGCACGTCGAGATCACCCGCGACATCGCGATTCGGTTCAACAGCCGCTTCGGTGACACGTTCGTCATCCCGGTAGCGGTCATGCCCAAGGCCGGAGCGCGGGTCATGGATCTACAAGACCCCACCTCGAAGATGAGCAAGTCGGCCGCCACCGATGCCGGGCTGGTGCTGCTTGCCGACGAGCCTGCCGCGATCATGAAGAAGTTCAAGCGCGCCGTGACCGATAGCGACAACGAGGTTCGTTACGACCGAGAGTCGAAGCCGGGCGTTTCCAATCTGCTCGACGTCTTGTCGGCCTGCACCGGCGAAACCCCAGCGGTACTTGCCGAGAGCTACACCCAATACGGCCCCTTGAAGTCCGACGCCGGTGAGGCCGTCGTGGCGCTACTCCAACCTGTTCAGGCTCGCTACCGCGAACTGATGGCCGACCCTGGAGAACTCGCCGCGCTGCTGCACAAGGGCGCTGATAAGGCAGGCGTCGTTGCTAAGACCACACTCGCTCGGGCCTACGACCACCTCGGACTCGTACCCCGCTGACATCATCCGACCTGTGGCGTTTGTCTGTCAGTGGCAGGCTGTCGCACAATGTCGGTGGGGTGTGGCGGCATCTCGACCTGACTTCACCGGTGTGAGTGGTTGGGCGTGGTCGACACGTGGAGGCACGTGTGCCTACGTAGCGACACGTGCCCCCACGTGTCGCTACGTAGAGCGATTCGAACTCGCCACGGCGGAGACCCGGTCCCCGGCCGACTGGCTCAGTCGCGCGTCGCACCACCTCAGACCGTCGATGATCACAACGCGGCATCGTCAGCGAACGCATCCGGGGCTCCAACTCAACACGAGGGCTGAGCTTTGGCGTTGGGTCGTTGTCAACAGGCTGTCGCAAAATGTTGGTTGATGGTGTGGCGGGTGAGATTGGCCGTCTGGTCGTGTTGTTGGCAACG
>JANYDH010000187.1 GCA_025359865.1 Actinomycetes bacterium
CGGTCCAGATGGCGCAGCTGTGCAGGTTGATTCGATAGTGGGTTGAGTCGATCTGGTCGAAGTCGGCGAGAAAGCCCTCCGCATCGAGTTCCGCGGCCAGGACGGCAACTTTCTCGCCGAGGTTCTTGCCGGCAAGCTTGGCGGTCGTGCCTGCGACGCGTCGCCGGCGTCTGCGTTCGAACACACGGTTCACCAGTTCCGGGTTCTCCTCCTCCATTAGGGAGAGCAATTCGACGGACAGATCGTTCGAAGCTGTGACGAACATCGCCTCGGTGAGCCGGGTCGTGTGGAATACGTCGGCGGGCCGTCCGGGCATGCCTCGTTGTTGAGTGGCGTCGATGAAGCCAGCAGACCGGAGTGCGTTGAGATGTTGGCGAACTGCGCTCGCGGAGATCTCGAGGGCCTCGGCGAGCTCGTCTGCCGAGGCCTGACCGAGTCGCTTGAGGATCATGACGACGCGTCGCTGCGTCGGTGAGATCAGCCCGGTCGGCGTGTTCATGTCTCAACCCTAGCCGCTGGCGTCACCTTGTCTGAGTTTGACAGCATACAACTTGTATAACTCCTGTTACTATGACGACCGAGTCAAACGTTCGGCTCACCGACGAGACAGAGAGCGAACCAACATGACGAGATCTCAGCTTGATTCCCGACCGCTGCAGCAGTTGCCCCTGGCTGGCGGTGCCGTCGTGAGCCTCATTTCGACTGAGGTCCGCGAACTGGCGGCCCGCGAGTATGAACACGGGTTCAGCACAGACATCGACACTGATGTGATTCCGAAGGGTCTGTCTGAGGACGTCGTCCGGTTGATCTCCTCGAAGAAGAACGAGCCGGGCTGGCTGTTGGAGTGGCGGCTGCAGGCCTATCGGCAGTGGTTGACGATGGATGTGCCGGACTGGCAGAACGCCCATTACGAGCCGATCGACTTCCAGGACATCTCGTACTACGCGGCGCCGAAGCCGAAGCCGGTGCTGGGGAGCATGGATGAGGTCGACCCCGAGCTGCGCGAGATGTTCGACAAGCTCGGGATTTCGTTGCGTGAACAGGAGAGGCTCAGCAACGTCGCCATCGATGCCATCGTCGACTCGGTTTCGGTCGCGACCACGTTCAAGGTCAAGCTTGCCGAGGCGGGCGTGATCTTCTGTTCCTTCTCCGAAGCCGTCTCCGAGCACCCCGACCTGGTTCGAGCGAATCTCGGCACGGTGGTGCCGGTTCGTGACAACTACTTCGCGGCGCTCAACTCGGCGGTTTTCTCTGATGGCTCGTTCTGCTACATCCCCAAGGGCGTGCGCTGCCCGATGGAGCTCTCGACCTACTTTCGGATCAACTCGTCCCAGACCGGGCAGTTCGAACGAACCTTGATCGTTGCCGAAGAGGGCTCCTATGTCAGCTACCTCGAGGGCTGCACCGCACCTCAGCGCGACGAGAACCAACTCCATGCCGCGGTTGTCGAACTGGTCGCCCACACCGACGCTTCGATCAAGTATTCGACGGTGCAGAACTGGTACCCCGGTGACGCTGAGGGCAAAGGCGGCATCTTCAACTTCGTGACCAAACGAGGCAAGTGCGCCGGTGATCGGGCCAAGATCTCCTGGACTCAGGTCGAGACCGGATCGGCGATCACCTGGAAGTACCCCAGCGTCGTGCTCCAGGGTGACAACTCGGTTGGCGAGTTCTATTCGGTTGCGTTGACAGCCGGCCACCAGCAAGCCGACACCGGTTCGAAGATGATCCACATCGGCAAAGGCACGACGAGCACGATCGTGTCGAAGGGCATCTCCGCTGGCCGAGGGCAGAACACGTACCGGGGCCTGGTCAAGGTTCTGCGTTCAGCGGAGAACGCCCGCAACTTCACGCAATGCGACTCGCTGCTCATCGGCGGCGACTGCGGTGCGCACACGCTTCCCTACATCGAAGTCAAGAACCTCACGGCTCAAGTCGAGCACGAAGCGTCCACGTCGAGAATCGGCGAGGACCAATTGTTCTACTGCCGCCAACGCGGAATCAACGAGGAGGAAGCCACATCGATGATCGTCAACGGCTTCTGTCGCGAAGTGTTCAAAAAACTCCCGATGGAGTTCGCAGTCGAAGCACAACGGCTCCTCAGTGTGAGCCTGGAAGGAAGTGTCGGCTGATGCTGCACATTAATTACCTGACCGCCTCGATCGGCGAGAAGAAGATCCTCGACGGCCTCGACCTCACGATCAACCCCGGTGAGGTCCATGCGATCATGGGCCCCAACGGAGCCGGCAAGAGCACCCTGGCCAACGTCTTGGGAGGACGCGACGGCTACCAGGTGTCCGGGTCGGTCACGTACAACGGAATCGATCTACTCTCGCTCACACCAGAGGAACGGGCCGGCGCGGGGTTGTTCCTGGCGTTCCAGTACCCGGCCGAGATCCCCGGTGTCGGCAACCTCTACTTCCTGCGCACCGCAGTGAACTCCGTACGCCGCTTCCGAGGCCTCGACGAGATCGGGGTCACCGACTTTCTCGCCCTGGCCGAAGCTGCGATGGAGTCGGTGGGGATGGACCGCTCCTTGAAGAACCGTTCGGTGAACGATGGTTTCTCCGGCGGCGAGAAGAAGCGCAACGAGATCTTGCAGATGACGATGCTCGAGCCGACCCTGGCGGTGCTCGACGAAACCGACTCGGGTCTCGACATCGACGCCCTTCGCATCGTGGCGAACGGCGTCAATGCGCTGCGTTCACCGGAACGATCGATGCTGGTGATCACGCACTACCAACGGCTCCTCGACTACATCGTTCCCGACCGGGTGCATGTTCTTGCCGGCGGGCGGATCATTCGCTCTGGCGGCAAGGAACTCGCTACCGAACTCGAAGCCAACGGCTACACCGAAACGGTGGCACTGGCGGCTGCGGCAGCAGGGGCAGCGTGATGACCTCGACCACCACCGCAACAAGGCTGCGCGACCTCGACCAACCCGACGATCTCGATGGACCGGATTGGCTCGTGCAATGCCGGGCGTCGGCGTTCGGTTGGCTGGCCGAGCACGGCTTTCCAACCGAGAAGGACGAAGCCTGGAGGTACCTCCGCCTCGGCCCGATCCTCGACGGTGAGTTCCGGCCCAGCAAGCCGGCTGGCGAGCTGTCTTCGGAGATTGCCCAACTCGTGGCGGACCTCGGCGGCACACGACTGGTTTTCCTCAACGGTCACTTTCATCCCGGTCTCTCCACGATCGACCAGGACGTCCAGGGCCTGACGATCGCAAGCATCGCCTCACTCCTGACCGCCCAATCCGACGTGCCACCGGCGTTCCTTAACAAGGGCGACAACCCGTACCTCGACGGGTTCGCCGCGTTGAACGTTGGTCTCGCTGGCGACGGCGCCTACATCGCCATCGCCGCCGGCGTCACCGTGGAACGACCGATCCAGGTCGTCTACTGCACGACCGATGATGACGAGCCTGTGTTGTCGACCACGCGATCGTGCGTGGTCGCTGCAGCCGGCAGTCGAGCCGTCATCGTCGAGACCCATGTCGGCGTCGGCACCAAGACCTCGTTCGCAAACAACGTCACCCGCATCCGACTGGGCGAGAACGCGCACATCGAGCACCACATGATCCAGAACGCTGCTCCGGCGGCGGTGCAGTTCGGGGTCCT
Organism: Actinomycetes bacterium; assembly: GCA_025359865.1. Taxonomy (GTDB): domain Bacteria; phylum Actinomycetota; class Acidimicrobiia; order Acidimicrobiales; family Ilumatobacteraceae; genus VFMC01. The sequence goes on from JANYDH010000187.1 coordinate 3,621, forward strand.
CGATGTCACCCAAGCCGCGAACAGTCGTTTCTCATCGAACGCGTTCTCGCTCGGCGCATCGGTGGCACGCCAAGAAGTCCGGGTCCGCCTCGAGGGTGAAGCCGCCCATGTGACGTTGGCCGGGCTGTACCTCCCCTCAGGTAGCCAACATCACGACAACCCGGTCACGGTCGAACACATCGCCCCAGGGTGCACCAGCCGACAGATCTACAACGGTGTCCTCGACGAGCAGGGACATGGCGTCTTCAACGGCCGGATCATCGTCCAGCCATCAGCGAACGGCACCGATGCGACCCAGTTCAACCGCAACCTCGTCCTTTCCGACCATGCCGAGATCGACACCCGACCCCGGCTCGAAATCCTCACCGATGACGTCACATGCACCCACGGCGTCACCGTTGGCCAACTCGACGAGGACGCCATCTACTACCTACGAACACGCGGGATCACCGAACCCGTAGCGCGCACCATGCTCACCACGGCGTTCGCCAACGAGATGGTGCAACGAATCGACAACCCGTCCCTTCGCGCGTGGGTGGAACAAGTCGTCGCGCAACGCCTCGACT
>JANYDH010000022.1 GCA_025359865.1 Actinomycetes bacterium
GCAGCAGCTCCAGCTGCGTGCCCGCGTTGCGGAGGTACTGCTCGTCGGCATCGAGCGAGTCGAACGGGCGATCATCCGGCTCGGCTCCCAGCGCTTCGATGCCGGCGACGAGTTCGTCACGGGCGGCGTTCAAGGCGTCGTAGTAGCGGATGCACGCTTTGCGGCTCGTTGCGACGATCATGGCCTTGAACCCGTCGGGCATGACTGTGCTCACGTAGTGACGGAGGATGTCGCGGGCTTTCGCGGCAATCATCTCGGGCGCTTCGAGCACCTGTGCGGTGGTCGCGTACTTGGTCTGGAGAACCTCGCGCTGCCGGTCGGTCAACTCGGCGAACCACCGGAAGAACACATCGTCCATCTTCGACGCGCCAGCGACCGCCGCCTCGGTGGTCTTGCCCTCGTAGTAGATCGGCACCGTCGAGCCGTCAGCCTCGGACTCCGTGAGCGTGTACCTGTCGAGGTAGCCACCGAAGATCTCAAGCGTCTTCTTGCGTTTGCCCATGATGATCGGCGTGCCAGTGAAACCGATGCGCGCGGCGTTGGGCAGCGAGTTCATCAAGTTCGCGTGCAAGGCCGAGCCGTGCGACCGGTGAGCCTCATCAACCATCACCAGGATTGACTCCGACTCGTTCAACGTTCCGAACGTCTCGCTCCCCGACAACCCGTCGCCGTTGTCGCCGTCGGTGTCCCGGTACTTCTGGATCATCGCCATCACCACACCCGGGCCGGGCTGGCTGAGCATCTCCTTCAGCTGGTTGGAGTTGCGGGCGACCTTCACGGTCTCACCGGCCAGACCGGCGGTGTCGCCGAGCTGGTTCTGGAGGTTGGTCCGGTCGGTGACGAGCACGATCTTGAACCGCCGCAGCTCTGGGTGGCTGCGCATAGCCCGAATCAGAAACACCATGGTCAGGCTCTTGCCCGACCCCTGGGTGTGCCACACGATGCCGCCTCGACGATCGACATGACCGTCTTGCGCCCTCGTGTGGCCGGTCAGCAATCGCCGCAGTGCCTTCTGCACACCGCGGTACTGCTGATAGCGACACACCAGTTTGATCGTGTGGCCCGAGTCGAGCTCCATGAACAGCGTGAAGTGCCGAACGATGTCGAGCAGCCGCTCCGGTGCGAGCACTCCAGCAGTGAGTATCTCCTGCTGGCTCACCTGGTCGACCCGCTTGCCGAGCGGTGCCGCCAGCTCGTCAATCGTCGTCGGGTATGGGTCCTTCCACGCGAGATAGTGCTCTGCTTCCGCGGAGAACGTGCCCGCCTCTGCACGCTCGCCGGTGGTAGCGACGGTGAACTGGTTGGTCCAGAACAACTGCTCCGATCCTTCAGCTACCTGGCCACCGCGTTGGTTGGCGTAGCGGCAGAGCTGATCGATGGCGTCGGTGATTGCGCTCTCCTTGCCGGGCGGCTTCGCCTCGATCACCACCAACGGAATGCCGTTCACGAACAACGTCACGTCGGGCCGGATGTCCTTGGCCTGCCCCGGCGTCACCACCCGAAACTGCGACACAGCCAGAAAGTCATTTGCCGACCAGTTATCCCAGTCGATGTAGTTGATCGTCTGATCCCGACCGCCATCCCATCCGGCCAGTCCGGCCACCGTCACGCCGTCGAGCAGCAGATCAGTCGACAACCGGTTTGCCTCGAGCAACTTCGCGCCGGCGGGCATCGACCGCAACTCCGCGATCGCCGAGTTGAGCCGAGCCTCGTCGAGCCACTCGACACTGTTGGGCCCGAGGTTGATCTGGCAAAGCGCAGCACGGAGGCGCCTCTCTAGGAGAACCTCGCGCTCCGACGATCGACCGCAGTCATCACTTGGCTGCTGCTCGCCCCAGATCAGCGTCTCCCAACCGAGCGACGCAAGATGATCGAGCAGAGGCCGCTCGGCCAGCTCCCACTCCGGACCAAAGTTCACGTCGACACCGTCCGCACCCTGTCGGAAAAGAGGTCATGAGCAAGTCCGGCGCACATCTGCCGCAGCGAGCGAACGTAAGCTTGTTCACTCCGGAGCTCGCGTCGAGCGGACGCTGCCGCCGCAACGATCGCCGACTGAACTTCGAGGCTTGGAACGGCAACCTCGGCTTTGGCGACAATATTTGAGTTGATGTTCGCCTGCGTTCCTGTTTGACCGCTGCGTAGAAAGTCTTCCTTGTGATGTTCGAGCAGCATCACAAGGAACTCCGGCGTCACCGAGCTGTCGTGTTCGAGACGAACGAAACCGTCGTGGTAGCACGCCTCCATTCCAACCACAATCGCGACCCCAATCGTGGCTGCGATACTCATGATGACGTCGCCCGGGCCTGCTCGTCGGCTGCGAGCGGCACCCGCCTGTGAGAGCTTGTCGCGGGTTCGTAGCAGAACATCGCCCGCAGCAGTCACGTCCGAAATTCGGATCCATCCAGGACCGTTGTCCGAGAACCAGGCTGGGTTGTCGATGGGTCGGGGGCTGGCTCCACGTTGCACATTCGCAAAGTCCCCGATTCGACAATGCCTCCAATCCTCCAACCGAAGGCCCCCGGACCTGCCATCGAGTAGATCGCGCCGAAGTCCCACGTCCGCCATCTGAAGCTTGGCGATTACGCGTTCGGTGGCTCGGATGGTTTCGTCGATCGTGTCCATGATCTCCGCAATCCGTCGCTGCTCCTCCAGCGAAGGCACCTCAATTCTGAGCCGCCCAATGTCCCGCTGATTCACGGACGGGAGGGCTCCAACCTGGGCAAGCGTGGCGAAATCGACGGTCTGGAGCCACCAGTACAGCCAAACAGAATCAATCCCGTTACCTGGAACGGCTCCCATCATGTTGTTGTCGATCAGCGAGTCCTGCACAAGGAGCCGTCGCCGGTTGTGCAGCAAAGCAGCGCCCACCTTCGCAAATACGACGGTCTGAGGTGGAAGCAAGCGCCAACCCTGAGCGCGGGCAAGCGCCCGGTCGACGTAGTTGTTGGCCACGCACAGATGCCGCTGGTTGCCAGGGGAGTTCATGTCGCTGACCTTGAAGAACGGGATTTCAACTGAGTTGCCGCCCTGGAAGCATTCAGAGAAGCCGTTGCCCCCGATCAAAGTCACGACGTCCGCTAGACGGCACGATTTCCGTCCGCTCGAACTAGTCATATCCGAGACCCCGGAGGTGTTCGTCGAGGCACGCCGAGGCGGCATCACGTGCGCCCTCAAGTTCTCGGAGTGTGGTTCCGTACTTGTCAGCGAGGTTGTCGTACCAGGCGATGACGTCTCGTTCGATGATTGCGTGGTGGTCAGCAAGCCGCCGTTCGATCCGGCTTCGAAGTTCCCCGATCACGACGTCGGTGGCGAGGTCGGCACTCATCCCAGCGAGCGTTGACCGAGCCGTCGCGAGAAGTCCAGCGTCGATGAACTTGAGGTCTTGCTTCGCCTTCGCCCGGGCAGACTTGAGGGTCTTCAGCTCGTCGGGGCTGACCGAGTCCTCAGGTTCCTCAACTTCGTCGTCCTCGTCAGCGGACGGCTCGGCGGACTTGATCGCGATCTCAAGGCGGGCGACGTCGGTGGCGAGTTCGTGCCGTCGTTCGAGGGCCCCGGCAGCGAGAAGTCGAATGACGGTTTGGTCAGTGATAACGGGGGCGTTCTTGTCATCCTGGGTCGCGTCCACGGTGGTAAGCCAGCCTTCGATGACGGCTTTCCAGCCTCGGCTGGCGGCGGCTTGGAGGTCGAAGACGCTGTCTTCCCACCAGGTAGCTGCCATACCGGCGGCGGCGAAGCGGTCGATGCCGTCCCGTTGAAGATGCGCAACGAAGGCGTCGACAAGATCGGAGCGAAGCCCGACAAGGGTGCCCTTCACCGGGAGGGCGAGCAGCGCCGGGTATGCCGCTCTGTGCCACCAACTGTCGAGCCCGGCAGTCGTGTTCTGCTGGGCGACCGCACACCGGATGGCGTCCCGGGCAGCCTCGCGGCCAGCGGGTGTTCGGATGTTGTGGTTCCAGTCGGCGTAGCCGTCGACGCGGCGGGTGAAGAAAGCATCGACGTCTACGCCGGCTTGCGCAAGCAGCGGCGCGGCATCATCGAGCTCGACGAGCGGGATGCCGCCGTGAAGGTGGGCCCGAACGTCGTGTGGTTCGGGTGGTGGGGCGTTGTCGGCGAAGCGGCGGATGTTGCAGTTGAAGTCGTTCTCGGCCAACTCGGCGACGGTGACGACCTTGGCGAAGCCGTCGACATCTGCGAAATCGCGGTAGGTGGCGACGATCTTCTGTTCGTGTTGAGGACGGAGCATGTTTTGGGCTCGGCCCTCGGTGTACTCGCGGTCGGCGTTGATGAACAGCACCTTGCCGCGGCGTTCGGGTGGCTTGGATCCATTGGCGCGCAGGATCAGGATTGCGGCGGGGATGCCCGTGCCGTAAAAGAGATTGGGACCAACGCCGATGACGGTCTCGAGCAGATCGTCTTCGATGATTCGTTGGCGGATCTTGCCTTCTTCGCCGCCACGGAACAGCACACCGTGAGGCATGACGGTGGCGACGACCCCATCAGATTTCAGCACGGCGAGCATGTGCTGGAGGAACATCAGGTCGGCCTTCTTGCCACCTTCGGGGGTGAAGCCGTAGCGGAAGCGCTCGGCGTGCTTGAGCTGACTCTTGTCGTAGTTCTGCGAGAACGGAGGGTTCGTGATCACCCGGTCGAACCGCATCAGCTCACCGTCACGAGCGTGTTCGGGGTCAGTGAGCGTGTCGTTGTTGCGCAGGTCAGCGTCGCGGATGCCGTGTAGCAACATGTTCATCTTGGAGATCGACCAGGTGGTGCCATTGGCCTCCTGCCCGGCTAGAAACAGGTTGGCGGGGTTGCCGCCGTTGTCGGCTACGTGGTTGCGCGCGTAGATCAACATGCCGCCGGAGCCCGAGCACGGGTCGTAGATCGACATGCCTTCCCGTGGGTCAACGAGCCGAACCATGAGCTGCACGACCTGACGGGGCGTGTAGAACTCGCCGCCCTTCTTGCCAGCCGAGTCGGCGAAGTCGCGGATGAGGTACTCGTATGCCGCGCCGAGCAGGTCGGGGAACTCGAAGTCCTCGTTGCGGAGCCGGTACCTCGAGAAGTGGTCGATGAGATCGCGCCACTTCTTGTCGGTGACGGTGGTGGTGCCGACCCGCCGGTTGAAGTCGATGTGCTGGAGCACACCCTCGAGGGCAGGGTTGTGCGTCTCGAGCGCGGCGAGCGCCTTGTTCATCCCGTCGCCGACTTGGTGGTGAACGTTGTCTCGAATGTGATCCCAGCGTCCCTGCGGCGGAACGAAGAACGCCTCCCGGTAGTAGTCCGGGTCATCGGCCCGACGCTCGGCGTCTTGCTGGCTGCGTCCTTGAGCGAGTTGATCGGCGATGACCTTCTGCCGTTCGACCTCAAACACATCGCTGGATCGCTTCAGAAACAGAGCGCCGAAGATGTACTCCTTGAACTCGGAGGCATCCATCTTCCCGCGCAGAATGTCTGCGGCGGCAAAGAGATGCCGCTCAAGCTGAGGGAGGGTAAGTGAGAGCCGCCAGG
>JANYDH010000032.1 GCA_025359865.1 Actinomycetes bacterium
CATCAGTACATCCATCACACACCGCAATCCCCGCACCTCGACTGATCCACTCGCTCAGCCCATCGTTCAGCGTCACCTCGACGACCTCGCTGCAGCCAGCCAAGCGGAGAAGTTCAGCCGGGCGGCTCGACCGAATCGGAGACCTGACATCACGAGCTGCCGCCCGCTCCGCTACTGGCCGACCATCTTCGAATACCACGCCACCGACACACGTCCGCCCGACAGCGGGGAACACCGGAACGAGCAGTACTCGCGCGCCGCCAGATTCGAGACGAGCCAGCAGCTCCTGCGGCCAATTGCCCCGCAGAGTCGAGTCGATCTTGTGTGCAGCTCGCAAATTCGTCTGCGAGTCGACAGCACGCACTCGATCAGCGGCAACGATGGGATCAAGGTGGCGCGTGCCTAGGTCGATGACCCGGACCCGGCTCGTGCCCGGCGACTGGCCCCCGACCATCACGTCGACCGGTCCCAGTCCGGCATCAGCGCACAGACCCGCCACTTCGAGTGCCCCTGTACGGTCGTCGGCCACGACGAGCAGGATTGGGGGTTCGCTCACGGATCGCACCATACGTGGTCTGTGAGTTTCGGTGCACGCTGAGCTGCCGCAACCTCACAACCCATGCCCACCAACGCTCCTGGTCGACGGTGATTGTAAGCGTGTCAGGTGTTCAGGTCGCCAAGCACCTGGGTCGTGTGTTCGCCGAGGGTCGGCACCTGGCCGGGGCGGAACACGTGGCCGGCGAAGTCGACCGGACTATTCACGGCTCGGTAAGGGGCCTCGCCGTCGCGCGGGGTCATCTCGACGAACGCCCCCGATGCCTGTACCTGCGGATCGGCAATGGCATCAACGATCGAATTGATCGGTGCCCACCACACATCGTGAGCATCGAACGCCTCGGTGAGTTCGGCATACCCCACTGCGCCGAACGCTTCGTCGAGTGCGGCGATCAGTTCCTCACTGTGTGCCAAACGCGCCTTCGCATCAGCGAACCGGGGATCGTCTGCCAAGTCGGCGCGGTCGAGTGCGGCGACGAGCTTCGGCCAATGCCGATCAGCTTCGAGCAGCAACAACCAGAACCCATGGCCACCGGCGGCTCGGTAGCAGTTGACGAGCGGACCGCGACTGCGTTGCCTCGGCCGCGTGCTCTCGCGCTTACCAAACCGGAGTTGGATCCCGACATCCCAGCCGATCGTGTACATCCCCGCGCGCAGCAGGCTCGTGGCGACCAGTCCCCCAACGCCGGTACGTTCACGCTCGAGCAGTTTGGCCAGCACGCCGCTCGCCAAAGTGATTCCGGTGACATGATCACCCATCCCGCTACGGATCCCCGGCGGCAGTTGATCGGGTGGTACCAAGGTGTGTGCGACACCGCTACGCGCCCAGAACGCCCCGACGTCGTAACCGGCCCGGTTCCGCTCTGGACCGTCCAAGCCGTAGCCGGTGAGGCTGCCGTACACCAGACGGGGGTGACGGGCGAGCACCGCCTGGTGACCGAGGCCGAGCCGTTCGAGCGCCTCAGGGCGAACGTTAGTGATGAACACGTCGGCGGTCGCCAACAGCCGCTCCATCTGGTCTCGTGCCTCGGGAAGTTGTAAGTCGAGCACCACGGACCGTTTGCCACGGTTGTCGATCTCGAACGGCGGCACACCGTGTTGATCGGCAACACCGAGGGCACCAAAAATGCGGCGCTGCGGATCTCCTGCGGGTGGCTCGACCTTGATGACATCGGCACCCCAGTCGGCCATCAGACCACCTGCAGCGGGGCCGGCGACCCAGACGCCGAGTTCGATCACCCGGTACCCGGCAAGCGGGCCGCTCATGTTGGCCTCGCACGCTTGGTCGCGCCCGCTTCGCGATCACGGAGGAACAGTGCGGCGAGCGAGGCGATGAACGCGAACCCTACAGCGATGCCGAAGGCGATGTGGTAACCCTGCAACGCGCGATCGACGTCGGCCGGCGGTCGTGCGGACAGAGTAAGCGGCCTGACCGTTGGCGTTTGGCTGTCATTGACAACAACCCAACGCCAAAAGTCAGCCAAGCGTCGCGCCATCCGAGTTCGGGCGGCCACATCGGCTGCGACCGCGCAGAACGACTCGATCGCTGCGATCATGGAGGGATGACAACCGATCTCGAGTCGACCGCCCCGGCGGATCTGGGCTGGGGTGCGTTCCCTTCCGACGCACCATGGGTTCTCGACCACGACCACATCCGCTGGCTCGACCTTGCCGGCCGGCTGCGTAGCGCTGCTCAGGCCGAAGTTCCGGCACTGACCAAGCCGTCACGCATACCACCGGGTGCCCGTGTACTGACCGTCACCAAACACCTCGGCACGGCGCTCGTGCCGTGGATCATTCGTAAACGACGAGGCCGATACACCACGGCCGAGGCCAGCCGGACCGACGTCTCCAAACGACTGCGTCTTGCCGCAGAACGCCTTGGGCCGACCTACATCAAGCTCGGACAGATCATCTCGAGCGGCGAGGGCCTGTTCCCGCCAGAGCTCGTCGCCGAGTTCAAACTGTGCCGTGATCGGGTACCGGCCGAACCATTCGACGTGGTGCGCACGGTTGTAGAGGCCGATCTCGGTGGCCGGATCGAGGACATCTTTTCCTCATTCGATGAGACCCCGCTCGCCGCAGCATCGATCGCCCAGGTTCACGGCGCTGTACTGCGGACGGGCGAAGAGGTCGTGGTCAAGGTGCAACGGCCCAGCGTGTCATTGTTCGTCCGCAAGGATCTACGGGTGATGGCCTGGCTCGCGCCCCATCTGGTGGGTCGCATTCCCATCGCTGCGCTCGCCAATCCACCGGCGCTTGTCGAGTTGTTCGCCGAGACCATCGTCGAGGAACTCGACTTCCGCATGGAGGCCGCCAACATGATCGACGTCGCGTCGATGCTGCACGATCTCGGCCAGGACGGCTATGTGGTCCCCCGACCGCATCCGCACCTGGTGACCCGCAGGGTGCTCGTGATGCAACGGGTGCGCGGCTTCAACTTCGATGACGTCGTCGGCATGCAGCAGGCCGGTATCGACACCGAGAACGTCGTGCGAACCGCGATGGTCGCACTGATGGAAGGAGCCATGGTGTACGGGGTCTTTCACGGCGACCTGCACGGCGGCAACCTCTTCGTCCTGCCCGATGGGCGCACCGCGCTCTTGGACTTCGGCATCGTCGGGCGTCTCACCGGCGAGCGCCGGCTCGCCTTCCTCCGAATGATGATCGCAGCCACCACCAACGATGTGAAGGGCCAACTCGCGGCGATGCGCGATCTCGGTGCGCTGCCCTCCGACACCGATCTCGACGCGGTCATTCGCGACCTGCGCCTCGATCAGCCGACGATCGACCCGACCACGCTCACCGGGGAAGAGTTGGTCAACGAGGTGCAACGGGTAGTGAAAGCGTTGCTCGGCTACGGCGCACGTATGCCGAAGGAACTTATGCTGTACATCAAGAACATGGTGTTCCTCGATGGTGCAATGGCCCGCCTGGCACCCGACCTCGACCTGATCGGCGAGATCGCCAAGATTTCGATGATGTTCGCCGAGCGGCATGGCGAGCGGCTCGGTCGCGAACTCGGCATCGACCACACTGCTGTCGAGCTGAACATGGACGGAGTGAAGGCCGGCTTCGGGGTCGACGCCGGCACCGATTCGCTGACCTATCGCGAACTCCAAGCTCGTCGTGAGCTGATCTCGAAGCGCATGCGCGATCAGGTCGGCCGCTAGTCGTCGCCGGTCAGCTAGGTTTGGCGCAGTGCGTCTTGTCGTTGCGAGTTGTTCGGTCGACTACCAGGGCCGCCTCGCTGCTCACCTGCCCCAGGCGGTGAGACTGATCATGGTCAAAGGCGACGGCTGCGTGGCCATCCACGCCGACGGTGGGGCCTACAAGCCGCTGAACTGGATGAACGCCCCCAACACCATCACCGATTTCGGTGATCATTGGGTGGTTGCCAACCCGAAGGGCGAGCAATTGACGATCCATCTCCACGAGGTGCTCGCCGACTCGTCACACGTATTCGGCGACGACCCTGGCCTCCAAAAAGATGGCGTCGAGGCCCACCTCCAAGCACTGCTGGCGGCATCGCCACACACGATCGAAGCAGGGCTCATCCTGGTCCGTCGCGAGTATCCGACCGCAATCGGTCCGATCGACTTGATGTGCCGGGATGCCAGCGGCCAGGTCGTCGCGATCGAGGTGAAGCGCCGCGGCGATATCGACGGTGTCGAGCAACTCGGTCGCTACATCGAACGGTTGCACCTCGACTCGTCGCTCGGCGACATCTCACGACCAAAGCCTAGAGACGGGGTCAGAACAGGCGGAGTTCATCGGGGCGCATGCCACGGAGTTCGTCGTAGTCGACCTCTACCACCAGGTAGCCACGAGACTCAGCCAGCACCCGAGCCTGCGGTTTCACGACCTGGGCGACGAACATGCCGCGCACCGCGCCGAGCGACATCTCACGACCAAAGCCGGTGGTTGGTGGGGTAGAACTGTGGCCATGCACCGGGTAACAGGGGTCGTGCAACACTATGCATGGGGCGATCCGGTGGCCATCCCCGGCCTCCTCGGCCTGGCACCCGACGGACGGCCCTGGGCCGAGCTGTGGCTCGGCACCCATCCTGGCGGGCAAGCAACACTCGTCGACGGGCGCCTGCTCTTGGCTGTGGCTGGCGAGCTCCCCTACCTACTCAAGGTGCTGGCCGCCGGCGAGTCGCTCTCGCTGCAGACCCATCCGAACGCGGCCGCCGCCCGTGAAGGATTCGAACGCGAGCAGCGCCACGGGCCGTCGCTCGATGCAGCCGGGCGGATCTACAAGGACCCGTTGCCGAAGCCTGAGTTGATCTGCGCGCTTACGCAATTCGACGCATTGTGTGGATTCCGGCCCGTCGCTGCGTCGTTGGACCTACTCGGTCGTCTCGGTGCCACCGAGTTGGCCAGCCATCTCGATTCGCAGGGCCTGGCCGAAACGGTCGCCGACCTGTACCGAGTGCGCTTTGAGATCGCGCCCACGATTGCCGTGTGTACCGGAAGTGAGGAACCCGAAGCAGCGCTCGTTACCCGACTCGCGGCGCAGTATCCGGGCGAGCCGTCGGTAGTGGTGACCCTGTTGATGAACCGAGTATCGCTGTTGCCCGGCGAAGCGATCTACCTCGGCCCGGGCAATCTGCACGCCTACCTGCACGGTGTCGGCATCGAAGTGATGGGCGCCAGCGACAACGTCGTGCGCGGCGGGCTGACCCCGAAGCACGTCGACGTCGACGAACTACTCGCCGTGATGGAGATCGCGCCTCTTGCGGACCCCGTACTCCGCGCCCATCCGGGCATCGGCGGTTGGGTGAGCTACGACACGCCAGACACCCCGTTTCGGTTGTGGCGCCTGGACGTGACACAACCCGCGCACCACACCGCTACCGGGCGCGAGTTGCTCCTGTGTACGAGTGGTCGGCTCGGCTCTCTCTCGACAGGCCAGGCTGCGTACCTGGCGCCGGGCGAGTCGATCTCGCTCGACGGCAACGGAACGTTGTTCCGTGTGGAAGAGCCCGCCAGCTGACCGTGGAGGCCGACTTTTGGCGTTGGGTCGTCGTCAATGACAGCCGAACGCCAAAGCTCAGCGAGACATCGTCGGGCTCAGCCTCGGATGGTTTTGCGGATCTGCACGATCTTCTCCGCGGAGTGGTTCGCATCGTCGCCCTGCACGTCGAGGAGCGCTCCCCTGTCGAGACGGGCCTCACGTTCGGCCTTGGCCACGTCGGCCCGGGCGATAGCCGCGTCGGTTCCGTGTTCGTGGATGAACTCGGCCCACTCGACCAGTGCGTCGACCATCTCGTCTTCGGCCACCACAGCAACGTTGGTGCCCTTCACGAACAGATGCCCACGCTTGTTGCCCGCCGCAATCCCAAGGTCGGCCTCACGCGCTTCGCCCGGGCCGTTGACCACACAGCCCATCACCGCGACCTGCAGCGGCAACTTGCGATCGCCGAAGGCCTTTAACGCCCGGTTGGCCACATCGATCACGTCGATCTCGGCTCGCCCACAACTGGGGCAGGCGATCAAATCGACATTTTTGCGTTCGCGTAGGCCGAGCGCCTCGAGGAGCTGACGTCCGGCACGCGCCTCTTCCACCGGGTCGGCCGTGAGGGAAAACCGAATCGTGTCACCGATGCCTTCGAGCAGCAGCGTGGCGATACCGGCAGTGGCCTTGATGAGGCCGGCAGGCGGTGGGCCGGCTTCGGTAACGCCAAGGTGCAGCGGCGCGTCGGTCACTTCGCTGAGCTGACGGTATGCCTCGACCATCAACGGCACGTTCGACGCCTTCACGCTGATCTTGTAGTTGTGGAAGTCGACATCTTCAAAATAGGCGATCTCTTGCAACGCGCTTTCGACCATGGCCTCGGGCTTGATACCGCCGTACTTCTCGTAGAGCGCCGGATCGAGCGATCCCCCATTGACGCCGATGCGGATCGACAGTCCGCGGTCCTTGGCCTCGGCCGCCACCGCCTTGATGTGCTCCGGCTTGCGAATGTTACCCGGATTCAGCCGCAGACCGTGGACACCGGCTTCCATTGCTGCGAGCGCCATGCGGTACTGGTGGTGGATGTCGGCGATCACGGGGATTGGCGATCGAGGAACGATCTGGGCAAGACCCTCGGCGGCTTCGGCCTCGTTGCAGGTACACCGCACGATGTCGCACCCGGCAGCGGCCAATGCGTAGATCTGTTGCAGTGTGCCCTCGACATCGGCGGTTTTGGTAATGGTCATCGACTGGACGGTGATCGGTGCACCACCGCCGACAGCAACCTTGCCGACGTGGATCTGGCGTGTCTGACGACGTTCGAAGCTCACGACAACCAGTGTGCCAGTCGCGGAGTCACCCAGCCACCTGGACAGTCATCTGAGCGGCTTCGCGTAGTCCAGGTAGAGCCCGGCGAACATCAAGAGAGCAAGCAGTCCCATCATCGTGACGGCCACCGGCACCATCTTGCCCACATCGGCACGGTAGGCGGGCCGCCCCTTGCGCGAGCGCAAGCGCTCATAGGTGGCGATGGCTGCGTGTCCCCCATCGAATGGGAGCATCGGAAACAGGTTCAGCAGTCCGACGAACACATTGACGCCCGCGAGCATGATCAGCACGCCACCGATACCCGTCTCACGGCCGATCGTCTTGCTGAATCGGCTAACACCGACCACGGTGGTGGGTTGGGTCGAGGGGTCATTGTTGATCCCGGCCACATGCTCGTAGATGTTCACCGGATTGAGCACCTTGACGACTCCGCCGACGCTCGCCCACGCCGCCCGGCCGAGATCGGTGATGCTGTGCCCCGCCGCCGAGGCAATCGACATGCCCTGCCATGAGTTCTGGTCGCCCGATGACGTACCGAAGAAGGCCTTGCCGAACGATGGGCCTTCGTTCGGATTGCTGCCGAGACCGACGCTGATGGTCTGCAGCACGCCGGCGCGTTCGACCACCACGCTGACCACATCGGCTGGCTCGTGGGACTGAATCGTGGATACCAGCTGGCTCGCACTGGAGACCTTCTGACCGTCTACTGAAACGATCACATCGTCAGCGAGCACGCCCGCCCCTTCCGCCGGGCCCGCTTCCACGACCCCCGTGATGACGACGCGCCCATTCGCCTGCATCTGGCCTTTGGTGGAGTAGACACCGAACAACAGCGTGATGGCAATCAGCATGTGCATGATCGATCCGGCGGTGATGACGAGCATGCGCCGCGGGTAGCTCTTGCTGCGATACGCACGCGGCTCGTCTTCGGGCGCCACGTCGTCGAGGTTGTTCATCCCGATGATCCGCACGAATGCGCCCAATGGATACGCGCGAATGCCGTACTCGGTTTCGCCCCGGCGAAAGCTGAACAACCGGGGCCCCATGAAGAGAAAGAACTGGGTGGCCTTCATCCCAGTCCACCGTGCCGTGGCGAAATGCCCCAGTTCGTGAAGAAAGATGCACACGAGGAGCAACACAACGAACACGAACGCCCAGATGCTCCACAGGGCGAGCGCTATCAGCAACGCGGCGATGACGCCCAGCCCGGTAACTGCTCGCAGTCCGCCAACGACTGCCTCTTCACCTGGCTGATCGCTGGCCCCGCCAGCAAGAATCTCGTTGCGCAGTTTGTAATAGCTCGTGTCTTGAGACCTCGCGCCGAGTTGGGTGGAATCGGTGGTTGCGGCTGGGCCGGTTTGCTCGTCGATGTCGGTCATGATGCCTCTCGGATAGTGATCACTTCTGCTGCAATGGAGCGCGCCCGAGCGTCGGCGGCGATGATGTCGTCGACTGTTGTATCGGCGCCTGGTTCGTAGCGCTGTAGTACCTCGTCGCACACGTCGGCAATCTGCGGCCAACGCAACCTGCCGGCAAGGAACGCCTCGACGGCCACTTCGTTGGCCGCGCTCAGCCATGCCGGCGCGGTGCCACCCGCCCGGCCGGCCGCGTATGCCAACGGCAGGCAACGGAACGTGACCGTATCGGGTTGTTCGAAGTCGAGCCGACCCAGGCAAGCCCAATCGATCCGGCCAAAGGGGGTACCGATGCGCGCCGGGTAGGCCAGCGCGTAGCCGATCGGAAGGCGCATGTCGGGCATGCTCAGTTGCGCCATCGTGCAGCCATCGGTGAACTCGACCATCGAGTGGACCACGCTCTGCGGATGTACCACCACCTCGATCTGATCGAAGGGCGTGCCGAACAACTCGTGGGCCTCGATCACTTCCAGGCCCTTGTTCATCAGCGTCGACGAGTCGATCGTGATCTTTGGGCCCATCTTCCACGTGGGGTGTGACAGCGCCTCAGCGATCTCCACCGAGGCGAGCGATGCCGCGCTGCGTCCGCGAAACGGGCCGCCGCTCGCCGTGAGCACCACGCGTGAGACTTCACGATCGGATGCCACCGATGACCGCAGACATTGATGAACTGCACAATGCTCGCTGTCAACAGGAACCAGTTCCGCCCCAGGCACCGACCGCAACGGCTGAACTACGGGCCCCGCCGCGATGAGGCTTTCTTTGTTGGCGAGCGCCAGGCGCTTTCCGGCGATGAGCGTGCGCACGGTGACCGGCAGCCCGGCAAACCCGACCACAGCATTCACGACCACGTCGGCCACGTCGGCGAGGTCGGCGAGGTCGGCCACCACCTCGGCGAACGGCAGTGCCTGCTGGGCGCGAGCCCGCTGCGCCGGGTCGGCAACGGCCACCACCTTTGGTCGAAATTCGAGTGCCTGGCGGATGAGTACGTCGACCGACGAGCCAACTCCGAGAGCGACCACTTCGTAACTGTCGCGTTCAGCGCGTACCACGTCGAGGGTCTGTGTGCCGATGCTGCCGCTGCTGCCGGCGATGGCAACCCGAATAGCGGTCATCGACACAGTGTGTCAGCCACAGGCACGGAAAACGCCGCGAGCACCGCGAAGCACCGCCTAACGGTTGGCCCAGGGCTGCAGGATGATCATCAGGTAGTAGACAGCGGGCAGCGTGAACAAGAAGCCGTCGAAGCGATCCAGAACCCCACCATGACCTTTGACGATGCTGCCGAAGTCTTTCACGTCGAGATTTCGTTTGAACATGCTCTCGGTGAGGTCACCCAAGGGTGCAGTGACGGCGACCACCAATGCGAGGATGATCAGATCCTTCGTACTGTGCCAGGTATCGCTTCGACCGCTGATGCCGACCACCACCATCGCAAGCACCGTCATGATGGTGCCCCCGATGAACCCTTCGAGCGTCTTGTTGGGGCTGATCCACTGCCGTAACGGCGTGCGCCCTGCCGCAGAACCGATGAACAATGCCCCGACATCGTTGGCCACCACGCACAACGCCAACAGGAACAACGTGTCGGTGCCAAGCGTGGTGAGCGCGGTGTTGGATGCGGACAGAATGATGGCGCCAAAAGACCCCGTGACGCCGATCCAGGTGACACCAAGCGTGGTGATTGCCATGTTGGGCATCGGATTCGACTCGATCCCCGATGACGAGATGAACGTCGCACA
Organism: Actinomycetes bacterium; assembly: GCA_025359865.1. Taxonomy (GTDB): domain Bacteria; phylum Actinomycetota; class Acidimicrobiia; order Acidimicrobiales; family Ilumatobacteraceae; genus VFMC01. The sequence goes on from JANYDH010000032.1 coordinate 10,002, forward strand.
GCCAGCTGCGAGCGCCAGCACCATCACGAGCGGAATGGCCGTCTCGCCCATCCAATACGTGGCGATCGGTGCTGCCGTGCATGCCACAATGCCGGTGACCGTCGCTGGGCGGTACCCCTTTTCGGTCACCTTGTCGAAGAACTCGACCGATGCGAGACCAATGACGGCAACGATGACCACCAGCGCCGCGACCGGCTTGAGCAGGAGTGCGCCAACGAACGCTGCAGCGATGATGACACCCACCGCCACAGCAGTTGGCATGTCACGCCCGCTGGTGGCCGAGGTGGCATTCGCACTTGCACGAGGCGGCACCGTGAGGCGAGCGTTGCGCGACATGTCGCTCGACGAACGGCTGCGGCCCTTCGGAACCGGGCGACCTAGACGATCTTCGGTCGGGTCGGTTCCGATGGTGATGCGTCCGGGCTCACGCCGCGGTACGGGGGCCGACTGGTCGAGCGCAGCGTCGCTGAACAGCGCTCCGGCCGCGGCGTCGTACTGGCCGGTGACCGGCGGGTCGTCGCTCCAAACGGGTGGCGCATCGGAGAACGTAGACCACACGTCGAGATCACCCGTCGGGTCTGGATTCGCGGAGACCGACAACGTGCTCGGCATCTCGCCCGTCGCCGGCTCGCTCCAATGAGGAAGCGGCCCCGTATCGGACGAGCCGAATGACAACCCGCCCCTCGTGGTGGACGCGGCACCGCTCGGGTCTGACCCGAACAACGGCGGCCCAAACTCACCACCATCACCATCACCATCGGCATTACTCCTGCCCTGATCCTCATCGCGCCCTCGGCGCCACACCTCGTCGCTCATGAGCGCCCCTCCTAAACCTCGAGTAGTTCCTGCTCTTTGCGGCCCACTGCCTTGTCGATATGGTCGACGTGGTCGTGCGTGATCTTTTCTAGCTCTTTTTCGGCGCGCTCGAGATCGTCCGCGGAGATCTCGCTCGCCTTCTCGGCTGCTTCGAGATGCTTGCGCGCATCACGGCGAATATTGCGGACCGCGACCCGTCCGTCCTCGGACATGTTCTTGACCACCTTGACGTATTCCTTGCGCCGCTGCTCGGTGAGCGCCGGGAAGTTCAACCGGATGACCACACCGTCGTTGGATGGGTTCACACCGAGGTCGCTCTCGCGGATTGCCTTTTCGATGGCCGCGAGCGTGGACCGGTCGTGCGGTTTGACCAGCAGTTGGCGCGCCTCGGGCACCTGAAAGCCAGCCAACTGCAGCAACGGCACAGTGGAGCCGTAGTACTCGACCAGCAGCTTTTCTACCAGCACAGGAGAGGCGCGACCGGTGCGCACGGTTGTAAACTGCGACTGTACGTGCTCGACGGCTTTCTCCATCTTGTCGATGGCATCGATGAGGATCTCTTCGGTCACCAGCGTAGGTTACCGATGTGGACGGCATCACGTGGGCATCTAGCGCTTGCGGCAATGACCGACACCCTCGGTCGAGGGTGATCCGTCGCTCTCAATCGATGATGCCACCGCGGTTGATGACCGTGCCAACACGCTCGCCCTGGATGATGGAGACAAGCGCGCCAGGGGTCGACATGTCGAACACCACGATCGGCAGATCGTTGTCGCGGCAGAACGCGATGGCCGTGGAGTCCATCACCTTCAGGTCTTGATTCATCACATCCATGTAGTCGATCGAGTCGTACTTCTTGGCATCGGGAACGATCCGCGGATCGGCCGAATAGACCCCGTCGACGCCGGAGTGCGTGCCCTTCAACAGTGCGTTGGCATCGATCTCCGCTGCGCGAAGTGCAGCAGCCGTATCGGTGGTGAAGAAAGGATTGCCAGTGCCGGCCGCAAAGATGACGACTCGGCCTTTTTCGAGGTGGCGCATCGCACGACGCCGAATGTACGGCTCGGCGATTCGTGGCATCTCGATCGCACTCTGCACACGTGTCGGCTGTCCCGCGCGTTCGAGCGCATCTTGCAACGCCAAGGCGTTCATGACCGTGCCGAGCATGCCGATATGGTCACTCTGGGTTGCGTCCATCCCCGACATTGCGCCGGACCGACCACGCCAGAAGTTCCCGCCGCCGACGACCACAGCAACGTCGACCCCCAAACTGCGCACGGCGATGATCTCGTCGGCGGTGAGGGCCAGCGTTACTGCATCGAGACCGGTGCCGTCGGCACCGGCCAAGGCCTCACCCGATGGTTTGAAGACGATCCGCTTCCACCGGGGTGACGTCATCCGAATCAGCCGATCTCGACCTGTGCGAAACGCACGATCGTTGCCGAACCAAGCATCTGGGTGATCGTCTGCTTATCGTCTTTCGCATACGGCTGGTCGAGCAAGGCGACGTCTTTGAAGAACCCGTTGAGGCGACCCTCGATGATCTTTGGCAACGCAGCCTCGGGCTTGCCTTCGTTACGGCTGATCGTCTCGAGTGTTTGACGCTCGTGCTCGATCACTGCAGTCGGAATGTCGGCGCGGCTGAGGTACTTCGGCCGTGCAAACGCGATGTGCACGGCGATGTCGTGGGCGAGTTGCTGTGAGCCACCGGCAACTTCAACCAGCACAGCGTTGACCCCACGACCACCCTGCACATGAAGATAGCTGTCGATCACGTTGCCAGAGGCCGCCTCGAACCGGATGACATCGCCGAGTTCGATCTTTTCCTTGAGCACGATCTTCATGTCTTCGAGTTCAGGGGTCCGCTCGCTGATGGCCCCGACGCCCTTGGCTGCGACCAAGGCCGCGAGCGCATCGGCTTCACCCTTGAACCGGTCGCTACTCGCCACGAAGTCGGTCTCGCTCTTCAGTTTCACGATGGCACCGACAGTGTCATCGATCACTAGCGCGATGACGCCTTGGGCGTTCTCGCGGTCGTCGCGCTTGGCGCTGGCAGCGAGGCCCTTCTCGCGCAGCCACTGCTTAGCTTCTTCCATGTCGCCGTCGCTGGCCTCGAGGGCCTTCTTGGCGTCCATCATCCCTGCACCGGTTGCCTGGCGCAGGCTTTGTACGTCCTTCGCGGTAAATGCCATTGCGGTGATCTTTCAGTTCTCGGGGGTCTCGGGGGTCTCGACGACTTCAGCAGCCTCGACGACTTCAGCAGCGTCGACGACTTCAGCAGCGTCGACGACTTGAGCAGCGTCGGGAGCATCGACGATGGCGGCGATGGCGCCAGCGCTCAGGCGGGCCTCACGCTCGGCCTGTGCCGCCGCGGCCTGGCGACGGGCGTCGGCCTGCGTGGCTGCAAAGGCTGCTTCATCCTCGGCCGACCGGCGGGGGGCCTGAGCAACCTGCGGGTTGCGCTTGTTGGCGATGAACCGGCCCTCTTCGATGGCTTCGGCGATGACGCGACACATGAGTCCGTTGGCTCGGATCGCGTCGTCGTTACCGGGGATCGGGAACTGAATCACGTCGGGATCGACGTTGGTGTCGACAACAGCAATGACCGGAATGCCCAACTTGTTTGCCTCGGTGACCGCAATGTGCTCTTTCTTGGTGTCAAGAATGAACACTGCGTCGGGGCGCCGCTGCATGTTGCGAATACCGCCAAGATTTTTCTGCAACTTTTCGAGCTCACGGGTCAGCAGTAGGGCTTCCTTTTTCGGCATCGCTTCGAATTCGCCGGACAGCTTCATCCGCTCGTATTCCTGCATCTTGGAGACCCGCTTCGCGATGGTCTCGAAGTTGGTGAGCATGCCGCCCAGCCACCGCTCGTTGACGTAGGGCATGCCGACCTTTTCGGCATAGCTACGGACAGGGTCTTGCGCTTGCTTCTTGGTGCCGATGAACAGCACCGATCCGCCCTTGGCCGACGATTCGCGAACGAAGTTGTACGCGGCCTCGACCCGGGTGAGGGTCTGCTGGAGATCGATGATGTAGATGCCATTGCGCTCGCCGAAGATGAACCGCTTCATCTTCGGGTCCCAGCGTCGCGTCTGGTGGCCGAAGTGAACTCCGGCCTCCAACAGCTGCTTCATTGTGACGACAGCCACGGTTAGCTCCTTTTCCATTGGTTGAACCTCCGCCCGCGTTAGCGCCCCCGACTATGGCGGGAACGACCATGGATGCCGGCGCTCCCAGTTGGTGCTTGGGGCGACGGCCACGGGCGTGTGGGATCTCGGTCGAGAACGGCCGAGTCGGAGAGGAGTGTAACGGACGGACTCTCGCCCGCTCCGGGCCCGGGCTAGGAAAGATCGATCTCTAGGGCATCGATCCGGCCCGGTTCGGTCCACCGCCACGCCACGAGCACCCGATCACGCACCGCCAGGATCGCTTCGGGCACACCGTCGGGGTCGGTACGGCGCATCTTGATCCGACCGCGGGCCCGATCGAGGATGACCAGTTGCCGACCCTCGTTTCGGATCACGACCGCATCGCCCGTCAGCGCAACGCTCCCGCCCAATGCGGCCACCCTGGTCTTGGTGGACCACCGGAGGGCTCCGTCCCGCAGGTCGAGGAGGCTCACTGTGCCCAAATGATCCTGGAGCACGACCACACCGGCCGTGTCTCGTCGGCCGAAGTCGACCCCAGGGACGAGATCGGGCTCGAACGAGGCCGGAACCGGGGTTGTCCAGCGGACCTTGCCGTCGGTGAGGCCAAACGCACGGGCGTTCGCCCGATAGCTGCCGTCGCCGGCGGCCACGACAACGACATCGCCGGCCACCACCGGGCTCGCGACCATCGGCTCCACCGCCTGCTCCCACCGAATCAGACCCGACGCGACGTCGATAGCGCGGACCCTGGCCGTATCGGCCTCTCCCCAAACGGCGATGACCAACCCAGTTGTGGGATCACCCGCGAGATGAGCGTCGAGCACGCCTGGCCGTTCGACCTTCCATCGCGGGGTCCCTGTGACCGGATCGCGCCCGACCAGCCGGCCGTCCGACGATGCCGTGACCGCGACGCGCTCACCAGGAGAAGCCCCGATGGGAAAAGCTCTGACCAGCG
>JANYDH010000080.1 GCA_025359865.1 Actinomycetes bacterium
GATCAGGGACACGACAAGCTCAAGGTCTCGACCTGCGTGCTCGGCCATGTGCCATCAGATCACATGCAAGCGCAACGATCATGCTGTCGGCCGTAGATCACCTCACCTCACGGAACCTTGCACAGCCAGTCGTGTCGAGCGGGAACCTCGGCGTCCGGCGGCTTGTGGGGCGGCGTCGACACTCGACCGGCGTCGATGCGCAACTTCCTGGCGTATTCGTTGCAGCGTCTCGGCACCGACTACGTCGACATCTATCGTCCCGCGCGCCTCGACCCCGACGTGCCGATCGAAGAGACCGTCGGCGCGATCGCCGAGATGGTCGAGGCCGGCCACGTCCGCGCGATCGGACTGTCCGAGGTCGGCTCGGAGACGATGCGCCGGGCCGCCGCCGTGCACCCCATCGCCGACCTGCAGATCGAATACTCGCTGATGTCGCGAAGCATCGAAGCCGACATCCTGCCGACCGCACGCGAGCTCGGCATCGGTATCACCGCCTACGGCGTGCTGTCACGTGGACCGATCAGCGAGACGATCTTGAACGGACCACTTGCGGCCGGCGACTAACGCAACCACATCCCCCGTTTACAAGGCGAGAACCTCGATCACAACCGTGGTCTTGTCGAACGACTCGCTGCGATCGCCGCTAACAAGGGCACACCGTCGCCCAGTTGGCCTTCGCGTGGTGTTTGAGTCGTGGCGATGACATTGTTCCGGTGATCGGCACGACCAGCCTGCAGCGCCTCGCCGAAGCGGTGCAGGCCACCCAGGACGAACTGAGCAGCGAGGATCTCGCCGCGATCGAAGACGCGATCCCGGCCGACGCCGCCGCCGGCGACCGGTACCCGCAGGCCCATATGGCCATGCTCGACAGCGAGCGTTAGCTGTGATGACCGGGGACGTTGTCCCTGGCGTGATGGTGTGAGTGGTCCGCGATTGAGGTGAGCCCTCCTTGCGAGGCTGTGGGTCTTCCACAACTCACTGCATCACAAGGAGGGGCTCGTGCCTCACGCTAGAACTCAGCACCCCAACGCACCGTTGACGCCCGAGGGCAGACGTCGGATGGTGTCGTGCGTGCTCGATGACGGCTGGTCGATCGAAGCAACCGCGGACAGGTTCCAGGTCGACGCGAAGACGGTCCGCAAGTGGCGCGACCGGTTCACAGCGGAGGGCCCGCAGGGTCTGCTCGATCGGAGCACGCGACCGCATCGTTCACCGAACCGGACCCGAGCTGCGCTACGTAAGCGGGTGCTCCATCTTCGCCGCAAGCGCCGCTGGGGAGCAGACCGCATCGCCCACGAAGTGCGACTTGCGCCGTCGACGGTGCAAGCGATCCTGAACGCAGCCGGCTGCGGCCGCCTCGATCGTGGCGATCGAGCCACCAGCCCCGAACCCATCGTGCGCTACCAGCGCGAACGCCCGGGCGAGCTGATCCACGTCGACGTCAAGAAGCTCGGCGCGATCCCCAACGGTGGCGGCTGGCGGCTCCACGGACGCGGAGGCGACGCTCAACATGGCCACAGCGGTGTCGGCTACAGGTACATCCACACAGCGATCGATGACCGCACCCGGCTCGCCTACTCTGAGATCCTCGACGACGAACAAGCCGTCACCGCCGCCGACTTCTGGATCCGCGCCGGACACTGGTTCCGGACCCGCGGTGTGCGCTGCGAGCGAGTGATCACCGACAACGGATCGTGCTACCGGTCGATGCTGTGGCTCCAGGCGTGCACCGCCACCGACACCGCCGTGAAGAAGACCCGGCCCCGCCGCCCGCAGACCAACGGCAAAGTGCTCTACGCGGCGAACGCTGGTTTGCGGCCTCGGATTCTGTGGGTGGGGAGGATAGTCCATTGAATGCCGCAGCCGAGGAGTAGTCGGCGTCGGTGGTTGTCGAAGTTGCGGTAGCCGTGGCCGATGCGGCGGATTTTCTCGATGAGCAGGTTGACGGCTTCGGTCGGTCCGTTCGATGCACCCGCGGTCTGGTGGTAGGCGAGGATCTCGTCACGCCACCGGTCGACAGTCTTCGCGAGGCGGGTGAGCTCAGCGATGTTGGCGTCGGCGGCGTGCTGGAAGAACACGATCAGCCGTCGTTTCGCGTGCGCGAGCCCGTTCGCTGCGTAGACCTCCGACAGCAGTTCGCGGGCGAGCCAGACGGCTGCGATCTCGCCGTCGCGGTCACCGGCAGCGAGGCCGGCGCGCAGGCGTTGCCAACCTGTGTCGTTCAGGTTTCTTCCATGTCATCTGCAGCAGTCGTCGGATCCCGTAGAGCGGGTCGCCTTTGCGGCCACGATGGCCTGTCGTGTCTTGCTGCACCCGGCGGCGCACGTCGTTCACCGTCTCGGAGGCGAGCCGGATCGCGTGGAAGTGGTCGATCACCAACCTCGCGTCGGGGAGGCGGTCACGGATCGCTGCGGCGTAGCCGGCGAACGCGTCGATCGCGGCGACCTGGATCTGGTCGGTCCAGCCGACTGGTCGCTTGTCGATCCACGTGCGCACCACCTCACCAGAACGCCCGGGCACGGCGTCGAGGAGACGGCCGCGATCGATGTCGACGAACGTGGTGACCATCTGCGTGCGGCGGCTGGCGTTGGCGTGTTGGAACGTGTGCTCGTCCACACCGAGACCGGTGACGCGTCCGATCCGTTGGTCATCGGCGATCAGCTGGTCGCCGTGATCGATCACGGCCTGATGTGCCGTCGCCCAGCCGACACCGAACTCGCGTGCCACCTGCGCGACGGTGTCGAGCTCTCGGCCGACCCGGCGGCAGATGTCGCGCCGGGCGCGTTCGGTCAACGACGCCCGGACTGCGATCTCGTCACAGGTCTCGGGCCAGGAACCCCGCCCGCACAGCGGCTCACGGCAACGCCACGTCGGTTTCGACCAGACCAGCACAACCGGGGTGCCGGCGATCGGGAGATCGCGTACCACCACGCGTCGTCGGCCGTTGCCGACACCGAACACCCCACACGACCGGCACGCCGATCTGGCTTCGAGCGTCTCGATCGCGAGCCACCACTCGCCCTCATGCATCATCTGGGCGCGCACCGCGAACCCGCACAGGTTGAACAACACCGACGCGTCCGCGTCGCCACTACCGTTCCTCACGCCGGAGGCCTCCTCGAGTTCCGTGAATGTCGCAATCCACAGAATGGTCGAGGCCTCCGGCACCGCCGGTGGATCTAACCGATCACACCCACGACACCACACCCCCAGCGTTCAACGCGTAGAGCCGCATTGACGGACTCGGCCATCGCGTTGAGTCGTAACCGTCGCCGACACCGATGTGTTCTCATGCCACTGGGGACCGCCGGCTGCGCGTCCTCCAAACCTCGTCGACCTTTCGACGGCATGTGGGAGCAATTCGCGGCGTGCGCTCGGCCCAGGTGGGACTCTCTGCCGTGGACCGCGGATGCATCCGAACGGGAAGCGGACCTGATGCGTTGGGTATGCATCAGACAGTGCCCGGCGGTCGATGGATGTCGCCGAGCCGTGGCTGAGGAGTTGGCCGCAGGTGCAGTCGTCGCGGGAACTCGGGCCGGCGAGTCTCCGAGGCAGCGAATGCGCAGGCTCCGCTCCAGCGTCAGGAAGCCCGGCGACGAGACGACGTCGTCCGCCTCCGAGGCGAACGGGCGATGACCACCTACGCCTCACTGTCGACCAGCCCGCGTGGGAAGAGCAGGCTGATGCGTGTGCCGATGTCGGACGCGAGGTCGCTCTTGGTTCGGAACGCCGCCGCAGCCTTGGCAGCGCTACGAAGCCGTTCCAGCGCAGTCTCAACGCAGGCGGCTGCTTCCAACATCGCCCTCGCTCCCTGAACCGGGTCACCAGCCGACGAGTGGGCGGCAACCACAGCAGCTGTTGCCGCGCGTAACTCGTCGGCGCGATCGAACACCGCGTTGATCGCCGCGGCCGCTCGGGCATATCGCTCTGTGGCCGCATGCCGCCTTTCAAGAGAGTTCATGTCGCCTCACCTCGTCCGGTGGCTGACTGAACTCACCCTGCAGGTCTCCGCATCGGTGGTCACCTCGTTGGCGTCGCCGGACCCGAACTGAGAATGCAGCGTCTGCCCAACTCGAACGGCACCCCTGTGCGAGCGTGGAGTGCGGCTGCTGTCAACGCAGGCGACGTCGGTCACGGATCGAGCCCGCTACAACGGAGATCAGAACGAGCGCGAAGGCGATCTTGATCAGGCGCCCGGCCCAAAGTCCTCGATTGTCGTGTCGGAGCGACGGATCCGGGCCACGGTCAGACGGGACGAAGTTGTTGGCGAGCATGTGATTGCGGATGACCGCGCCGGACATCGCAGGAGCGTCCAGGACGATGCCGTCTTGAAGCAGGTCGGCCCGCACCGGTGCTGTGATTCCCTGCCATCCGTCGGTGTCGTGAAAGGTGAAGGTCTCGACGTTCGAAGCGTTGAGTGGAGTTCCTGCCGCGACGTCGGCTGTGAGGCGAAGACATTGGCGCTCCGTGTACGTGCCGGTTCGGTGGATGCCGGCGAGGAGAAGCCAGGCGCCTGCGAGGAGCAGGAGAAGGAGTAGGACGGCCCACCGACGCTTGCGAGCCTCCCCGAGGTCGGGATCGCTCCAGGTGGGCAGGAGATCGTTGTTGGGGCGTGACTGGTTGGTGGACATGTTGGTTGCCTTCGGGACTCGGACGTGAACGGCGCTACTCCCATGTAGACGCGCCCAGGGGACAGTTCCGCCAATCAGCCGATCGCGCTCGATGGGATCCAATGTCGAGCTTCAGTCGTGGAGGCTCGGTCGGCCGCGACGACCAACGCGTTGCAACGATCGGCACCTGCCGTCGTCGGCGACGATCACGCCCGGCCAGACTCCGGGATCCGGACGCCTGGCGTCCACTCTGCGACTCCCGCAGCATCTCGCGCCCGCCATCACCCATGTCGGCTCGGGGACGGAGCGGAATGATGGATCACACCCTGGCATTGAAAATGGGTTCGCTGCCTGGCGCCGCCGAAATCCCGCGCTGCGCGCCCAATCGCGGCCGCCCGAGAAACTGCCATAACCCATCGACTGTCCGTCGCTCGCGGTTCAGTCTTCGCAGAATGGTCGCAAGTGTCGGAAGGATCACCGCAGGGTCGGGTTACGACTACCTGACGCGCGATGTGGCCACGTCGCGCCACGACTACTACGCCGGCAAGGGCGAAGCGCCCGGCGTGTGGGCCGGCGGTGGCGCTGGCGAGCTCGGACTCAGCGGCGTCGTCGACGCGGACGACATGGCCGTCCTCTACGGACGATTCGTGGATCCGCGCACCGCCGGTGGGGTGCGACGTCCGGACGGCCGAGTTCAACCGGAGACCGTGATCGGCCGTCGAGTGTCCGTTCGGTTCCGCGGCGACGGCTCGAAGCTCGAACCGATCGCGGCGTTCGACGTCACCTTCTCACCGTCGAAGAGCGTCTCTGTCCTGTGGGCGACCGCCACCGACGTCGAGGTTCGCCAAGCGGTCCTCGACGCTCACGAGAGCGCCGTCGCGGAGGGGCTGCGCTACCTCGAGGACAACGCCGGCCACGCCCGTGCGGGCGTCGACGGCATCCGCCGTGTGGAGGGAACCGGCCTCATCGTTGCCCAGTTCCGACACCGCACAGCCCGGTCGACAAGCGTCAGCGGAGGGGTCGGTGATCCGCAAATCCACTCACACTGCGCGATCCTCAACCGCGTCCGCGGCACCGATGGCGTCTGGCTCACTCTGGACTCGAAGGCCATCTACCGGCACGCCCACGCCGCGGGTGCCCTCTACGCGGCGACGTTGGAGCACGGGCTGACCTCCCGGCTCGGCGTCGCCTGGGTTACGCCGAGTGGACGAGTTCCGATGCGCGAGGTCGCCGGTGTGCCTTCGCGGTTGGTGCATCTGTGGTCCAGTCGGCGGCAGCAGATGCTCCTCACCTACGAACGGATGCTGACTGATTGGAGAGCCCGCCATGGTCGCACTCCAACCCGGGCGGAGAAGGCGGGCCTCCTCGACAACGCGACCATCAGGTCACGCCGTGCGAAGACCCGAGGCGATGTCGACCTTCACGATCAGTGGCGTGTGCAGCTGACGCTCGCCGAGCAGTCCGCTGTGGACCGCGCAGGGAGTGCGTCGTTCGTCGCAGACGGCAGACGACTGACTGCCGGGTCGAACGAGTTGGGTGACGCCGTGCTGCGCTCACTGCACGAGCAGCGGTCGTGGTGGACGCGAGCGCACGTCTTCGCCGAGGTCGCTCGTCTCATCGAGTCCCCATCGCGGGACGCCATCGACCTCGAGACCGAACGCATCGTCGCTCACTGCGTCGCGCTCGAGCCGGACCGCGATGCGGCCTACGCACAGTGGGACGCTTCGAAGTTCACCTCCTCCACGATCCTGAGCGCGGAGCAGCGCGTGCTCCAGGCCGCTGAACAGCCGGCGACGTGGAGAGTCGCTGCATTCGACTCGACCGGCCTCGGCGACGACCAGGCGGCAGCCGTGGCCGCCATCGTCAGAGGGCCGGCGCAGATGACCACCGTCATCGGCCCAGCCGGATCAGGCAAGACCACCATGCTTCGAGCGGTATCGGTCGCGTATCGCGCCGAGGACCGTGGAGTCGTCGTGCTCACCCTCTCGGCCGCCGCCGCCCGAGTCGTCACCGACGAGACAGGTCTCGCCGCGTCGACGATCGCCGCCTGAGGGATTTGACCGAAGAATGGCTCTAAAGTCCGATAGCCCAGCGATTGCTCCTGACAAGCGTGGGCTCGCCCGAGGGTCAGCCTTGGGGACCGGACCACACCACTGGCTCGCGCCGCGTCGGAGCGGATGTCGGTCGCACCTCCCGCTTCGTCGCGTGCGGTGCGCGCTCACTCGACTCGTCGGCAGGGCCATCTCCGCTGTCACGCCACCACAGCCTGAGCGACCGCAGCATGAAGCCGAGGAGCCGACCGACCACCCATCCCACGTTGCACTCCACGGTTGTCCCGCTTCCTCTCCGACCGACATGCAGACAGACTCGTCGGACTGGCCAGAACGCCAATCACTTCGGAGAGATCTCCGGCGAAGCCGTCGGCACCTTGCGGCGAGCTGGGGCACGCCCTGCGGAGTCCCCGCGCACGCCCAGCGGTGACCGCAGGGTGACCGCGAGGTCGTCGATCTCAACGAGCTTTGCGGCGACGCCGGCAGCCATCTCCGCGTCGACCTTCTTGTCGCTGAGGGAGTAGCGCGCCGTCATCCCGGTCGCCGTGCTCG
>JANYDH010000099.1 GCA_025359865.1 Actinomycetes bacterium
GGGTCGTGCCAGGTGCGGTACCCGGTTGATTTCCACCGGTTGTGATGCCCGCATGCTGGGCCGCCGTTACCGGATGTGGTTGGGCCTTGATGACCCCATGGGAGCAGGTGGTCTGCTTGGCAGTGTGCGGCGGGTCGGGCGCAGCCGGGCCAGATGCACCACCGGTTGGTCATCATCACTGTGTCGCGTAGCGGGCCGGTGAACAGTCGTTTGCGGCGGCCCATGTCGAGTACGACTCCTGTGGAGTCGAGTACGGCGCGTCGGACGTGTCCGAGTGCTGCGCCGATGAGCATGTCGTGCGGGTCGATCGGTACGTCGTTCGCGGTGGTGCACCGGTTGAGCGGGTTGGTCAGATCGAGTGGTGATGGGTCGTCGCCGAGTGCTTTGCGGAGGTGGTACATGAAGTACTCGTAGCCGACCATCAAATTCACGACCACCCCACACCCCGACCCCGACCGCGACGCCGTCGAAGACGCAGCCTCGGTGTCGGTGGCGGTGGGTGCTGGACCGGGTTGCATGCCGGCAGCGGTGACGAACACGGTGATGAGCGCATCGAACCGGCGTTGCGGATCGGTACGACCCATCAACCCCGGGTACATCATCTCGCCGTGCTCTAACACGCCGGCTTGCCAATCAGCGAACCATTCCGCTTGCGCGAACTGATCAAAGATCTCTTTCAACAACGTGCCCTGCACCACACCACCAGCCGCGTCCAAATAAAACCGGTCACCCACAATTGACGCGTGCGCCTTACGACCACGATCCGCGCGTTCATGACCATCATCAGCACCGTCTTCGTCCGCGAGCGCAACCCACTCCGCGACCCTCTGTGCGAACTCGTCAAAATCGCAATCACCGGCCCGACCCACCAAATGGTCCTCACCACCATCCAACAGATCCCGGACCCGAGGATTCGCGACAACCGCCGCCAACACCTGCATCTGCGCAACACCCAAACACCCCGCCGCGCCGGCGGCAGCAGCAGCCGTAGGGAACCTGGCCAGCATCCGCCCGACCTGCGCGAACTGGAACGCTTCAGTACCAGACCAGTTACACGCCGCTTTGCTCCACGCCCGAACCGTCCGGTGATGATCACCCACAAACGCGCCCGTGACCTCGACACGATTCACGAACGTCGCGATCTGCGCGTGCAGACGGCGACGCTCACCATCGAACACACGTAGACACGCCTCAAGATCGGCCGGAGACATCCCACCGATTGCATCAACATCAGGCACAACAAACGAACTCATACAACCATCATCGCAAAGGGTGTGACACAGTTAAACGAACATCCGTTCGACATAGGCCGTCGCACATTGGTGACATACATGGCCGTCCGCCGTCGAGTGGTTCGGCCGTTGCAATGAACGTGACATGGCTGCGGACGTCATCGTCATGGGTGCCAGACTGGCGTCTGGACCGTGCAGTAAGGACAGCAAGGAGCAACCGATCTCGTGCCGCACCTACCGAACGTGAGTATCGACGATGCCACCAGATGGGTGGCGCGGCACCTCGGTCACCTCGTGTGCGACCCCGGCGCCGCTGCACTGCCAGCCCGACGCGGTGGTCAGCGGGCCGCGGACGCAGCCCTTGCGGCGCTCGATGTGACCGGCTACGCCAAGCGTCGCAATCAGGTGCACCCGTTGAAGAGCCGGGCCGCAACGTTGCTCTCGCCGTACATCCGCCATGGTCTGCTGACCTTGGCCGAAGCGGCCGCCGCTTGCGACGGTGCGCCCGCTGTGGACCGACGGAAGTTCATCGACGAGCTGTGGTGGCAGGAGTACACCCGGCATCTTTACGCACGTGTTGGTGCCCGCAACGCGGCGCCGCTTCGGCGCCGGCCCGCCACCGCCGCTCCGGCGTGGCCGCAGGCAATCCGCGACGACATGGTGTGCGTACAGCACGTGAGAGATGAGCTCGAACAGACCGGCTGGCTCGTGAACCAGACCAGGATGTGGCTGGCGTCACACTGGTCAGTTCGGGCAGGTCACGACTGGCGCGATGGCGAGGAGTGGATGTTCCAGCACCTGCTCGACGGCTCGCGGGCAGCGAACCGGTACGGCTGGCAATGGTCGGTCGGCGCGATGACCTCGAAAGCGTACGGCTTCTCACGTTGGCAAGTTGAGCGACGTGCGCCAACGTGGTGCGCCCTGTGTCCACTCGCATCGGAGTGCCCGATCCAGGACTGGCCCACAGCGTCTCCCGGCGAACCGCTCGATGACGCTCTGCTCCGAGCGGGCCCGGATCTCGTAGGACCGGGCGAGGCGGAGATCGCCGCAACGCCCGAGTATGTGTGGCTGACCGCCGAATCGCTCGGTGACCGCGACCCGGCGATGCTGGCATGGCCGATGACCCCAGCGGTCTTCGTGTTCGACGAGCCCCTGCTCGATCGGCTCCGCCTCAGTGCAAAGCGGCTCGTGTTCATCGCCGAGACGCTGGCCGATCTCGCCGACCGGCGGTCTCTACGCATTGTCCTCGGAGACCCCGTGGTGGAGCTCCACGGTGTTGCGCTGGCGTCGACATTCGCGCCGGTGCCCGGCTACCAGCGGCGCGCAGCACGCCTGAACGTTGTCGCAACGCATCCCTATCCGTGGATGAAGCGGCCGAGCGGTGGTGACGTCCGGAGTCACAGCGCCTGGATCCGATGACCCACATCGGGAAGGCGTCGTCGAACACAGGTGAGGTGTCGGTGGATCAGGTCACTCAGGACTGGTGGTGAGCGGTCCGAATATCTCGGCGACCTGATGGCCGGCTTCGAGCGGGTGCCGTAGCGGGCGGTCGAGTTGGACTTCGTAGACGTTGTGGCGGCCGCTGCGTGCGCGCAGCACGTAGCCAGCGTCGACGAGGTCTTGGACGATGGCATGCACGGCCCGTTCTCCGATACCGACCTGCCGTGCGATCTCGGCCAGACGAACCTCAGGGTTCTGTGCGATGCACACCAACACGTGCGCGTGGTTCGTCAGGAACGTCCACGACGGAACGGTCGCCGGGGTCGAGACAAGCTGCTTCACCACCCGACCGACGTTACACCGAATGAGCGCATGATTTGACATGGTCTATAAACCATGGTTAACTAAACATGTTCCAAGATGAAAGGTGGCTGGACATGTTCGTGCACGGGGTGTCAATCGATCTCGACTCGATCGCTGACGCGAACGATGTTGCCTCCGTGTTGCGCGCGCTGACTGCGGACGGCCCGTTCGTAGTTGCCTGCGTCGAACGCGAGGGTGATCGGCATCGCTGCGTGTTCGTTCTGAAGCGTGCCGATCTGGTGGTCGGCTACCGCAGCGTGATCGAACTTCAGCTGCGAATCGACCGTGAGTTCGACATCCTCAGCGTCGACCGCCACCCGCTCGTCGTCTCCGCACTCAACGACAGGATTTCGTAATGTCAACTTCCACATCTCGCCCGACCGTGACTCTGATCCCTGGCGACGGGATCGGCCCCGAATGTGTCAATGCCGCCGTCGACATCATCGGCGCCGTCGGCGTCGACATCGATTGGGACGAACGCCATGCGGGTGAACGGGTCTTCGAAGCTGGCATCGCATCGGGAGTCCCCGACGACACAATCGAATCAATCAACCGGACACGTGTCGTGCTGAAGGGCCCGCTCGGGACACCGGTGGGCTACGGCGAGAAGTCTGCCAACGTGACGTTGCGCAAGCTATTCGAAACGTACGCCAACATCCGTCCCGTTCGCGAGCTCCCTGGAGTGAACACGAGGTATTCGGGATCCGGGATCGATCTGGTCGTGGTTCGTGAGAACGTCGAGGATCTGTACGCAGGGATCGAGCACATGCAGACGCCCGGTGTCGCACAGTGTTTAAAGCTGATCTCCCGCAAGGGGTGCGACAAGATCGTCCGCCTGGCGTTCGAGTTCGCCCGCTCCGAAGGACGCCACTCGGTGGCGTGCGCCACGAAGTCGAACATCATGAAGCTGACCGAAGGGGAGATGAAGCGGGCCTTCGAGCGGATCGCGCCGGAGTACCCGGAGATCGAAGCGTGGCATGTGATCATCGACAACTGCGCCCATCAGCTCGTCAAGAAGCCGGAGCAGTTCGACGTGATCGTGACCACGAACATGAACGGCGACATCATCTCCGACCTCACCTCCGCTCTGGTCGGCGGTCTCGGGTTTGCGCCGTCGGCGAATCTTGGTAGCGACGTCGCGATCTTCGAAGCGGTCCACGGGTCCGCCCCAAAGTACGCAGGCCGGAACGTGATCAATCCGACCGCAGTCATCTTGTCGTCGGTGATGATGCTCAAACACCTCGGCGAGTTCGCCGCCGCCGAAACCGTCGAGCATGCCGTGCTGTCGACGTTGCAGCACGGTCAGCTCACCGGTGATGTCGTCGGCTACGACCAGGGCGTGTCGACCAGTGAGTACACCAAGGCGATTATCGCCAACCTCGGCAACCGGGTCGACGGGTACACCGTGCGTCGGGTCAACCCGATCCAGATTCCGCCAGCACCGAAAGATCCGGTCACTGTTCGCCCGACCAGCCGGGAGGTCGTGGGGACCGACATCTTCGTCGAGACCGGCCACTATCCCGAACAACTCGGGCCCGTGCTCGAACGTCTCGCCGAGGGTTCACCGTTGCGGTTGAAGATGATTTCCAACAGGGGTACCAAGGTCTACCCCGACGGCAACCCGAACATCGATGTCGTCGATCAGTACCGGTGCCGGTTCATCCGCCGCGACGACACCTTGGCGATCGCTCCAGAAGTGATCCGCGATCTACTCGCCCGCATCGAAACCCAGTACCTGTGGTGTCATGTTGAACTCCTGCAACTCTTCGACGGGCAACCCAGCTACACCAAGGCTCAAGGCGAAGATTGAAGACCGGCCGCGCGGTCAGTCCGACTTCAGCGCGAGCCGGACGCAGCCGCAGCGGTCCTGGACGCAGTGCGCTTGGCGGTTGACACCGTCTTGTTCGCTGCGGCGCGTGCCGTGCGGCTGGTCGTCCTGGCGGCGCGCTTGGCTGTTGTCGCTGTTGCGGTGGTGGCCTTCTTCGCAGTCGTGACTGTTCCCTTGGCACCGGCCTTGGCCGCCTTTGCAGTTGCCTTGGCACCGGACGTGACCGTGTGCGCGGTCTCCTGCGCGCCCTCGGTCGCCGCCGAGGTGGCCGAGCGAACCTCGGTGGCCCGCTTGCGGGTGGCCGCGGAGCCGGTCGGGGAGACCTTCGGTCGGTCCGAGCCGGTGAGTCGCGCGATCAGGTCTTGGACGGCGCTCACGCTGCCCTGGGCGATTCCGCTGAGGTTGTTACCGACCCGGTCGACGACGCCGGTGATCGCTCCTGCGACCACGTTGGCGGGGCCGGCGTCTGGCATACGCGGGTGCGGTCGCGTCGGAGCCGACTTCTTCGCGTTGGCGAGTGCCCCGCCGAGATCGTTGAGCTCATTGCGGCCGAGCTGTTCGCGCACCTTGGGGAAGAAATCGCGCTCCTCCTCTTTGATGTGATGACGCACGTTCTCCATCAAGACGGTTACCTTCGCGTTAAAGCGCTCATGGGCAGGGTCCATGTCGACAAGTTCTAACAGCAACCACTTGAGGATGTGGTGCTCTTCGAGGCTCTCGAGGGCGATGTCCTCAGTGCCCGGAACGGTCGCTCGGGCGACCGGGTAAAAGACTTGCTCTTCGATAGCCGCGTGCACAGAGATCTCTTCGATGATCCGGTCGACGATCTGGCGCCTTTCAACGTGTGCTCGCTTGCCGGCCTGCTCGAAACGCTTGAACAGCTGCTCCACGGTGTGATGGTCGTTTTTGAGAAGTGTGATTGCATCCATGTCAAGAACTACCCCCTTCGGGACACTCCCAAACCACTGGTCGAATCTGGTCAGGACCTAGCCCAACATCGTCCCGAGCTGGCCCGACGCTGCGGCGCAAATGCGGTCGACGCGACTCTGCCGCACCAGCCGGTCCACCTCGGCGTCATCTCTACGGGCGAGTGCTGCGCTCCACAGCTCGACGGTGTTGAATCGAGGGCCGACACCACCTAGCCCGAAATCGAGCCCCGCATGCATGGGCACCGCCGACGTTGTTCGTGCGATCAGACTGCCACGAAGTGGAGAGATGCCCTTAGGGAAATCGTCTTGGAGGACCCCCCAGGCCGATGTCGTATGCGAATCGCCAGCGGTGAGCATGACCGGCTGGTACCCGTTGCGTCCATGCCTCAGACTGAGGCGGCGTGTTTTGGGGTTTACAATCGCCCAAAATTCGGGCGGTGTCGCCTCGCCCGCCTCAGCCGCCTCACGCAGACACCGGCCGATTCCGCGCTCGCGAATCAACAAAGGGGTCGTTCGGCCCTAGCCGCTGACTCGTCGCTCGACGTGGAGTGTGAGATGGAGAAGAAGAAAGAGATGGAGAAGGAGATGCAAATGGTGAAGATCGATGTGTCGACGACGTTGGCCGAGGCGGTGAACGCGTTTCCGCACTTGGCGCACGAGTTCGAGCGTCGCAGCCTGGACTACTGCTGCGGCGGAGCCCGCACGCTCGGCGAAGCGTGCGCACTGCTCGGTGTGGATCCGCAAGTGACCGTCGTCGAGCTCTCGGCACTGGCAGCGACGTCGGGGTCCGGGTCCGGGTCCGCGGAGTGGACAACCATGGCGGCGGATGTCCTCGTCGATCACCTCGAGGCCACCCATCACCGGTACTTGTGGTCTGAAATGCCACGGGTAACGGCGCTGGTCGACAAGATCGTGTCGGTCCACGGCGACCGACACCCGGAGCTGGTGGAGGTTGCGTCGTGCTTCGGGCAGGTGCGCTCCGATCTCGAACCACACATGCTGAAAGAGGAGCGCATGTTGTTCCCGATGATCCGCGACCTGGCGACATCGACTGGCATGCCGTCATTTCCCTGCGGCTCGCTTCAGAACCCGATCTCGGTGATGTTGAGCGAACACGACGCTGTCGGTGACCTTCTCACCCGGCTCCGCGGACTGACCGATGGCTACACCCCGCCGACGGACGGCTGCGCCTCGTATGCGGCGTGCTTCGCAGCGATGGCTGAGCTAGAAGCCGACACCCACTTACACATTCACAAAGAGAACAACGTGCTGTTCCCGATGGTGGTGCGTCTGGAAGCCGAACGAGCAGCGATGAAATAACCGCCGACTGTGTCGACGTAGGGTGTCGCGGTGAGCCGTTCTCCGAACTATCTCGATCGTCGCGGGCTCGCGTGGGGCGTCGTCGGTGTCGCGGTCGTGATCGCATTGACGTTCATCGGCAGTGACCGTCTCGTGTGGTTCGATGCGGCGCTCGTTGGCTATCTGTTCGGTGTCGTCTTCGCCGTGTTCGGCGTGGCATATCGGTACGCGGTGTGGTTGCGGCGCCCGTCGACGGCGATGCTCAACCGTCGCGGGTGGGATGCGTTTCGTCAACGCAAGGCCCGCAACGTCGTTGCGTTGCCATCGCTTGTCGCGACCCAACTGCTGACGCAAGGATTCATCCGCCGTCGGTCCCATGCGCGCTGGTTTGCCCATCAACTCGTGTTCTGGGGCTGCATCCTTGCCGGGCTGGTGACAATCCCATTGACGCTCGGCCTGTTGCACTTCGAGAGTGTCGGCCAGCAGGCCGATCGCTACCAGGTGTACGTGTCGCGACTCGGCACGATGAAATTCGATGCGCAGAGCATCGTTGGGTGGTTGATCTTTCATGCCCTCGACATCGCCGCTGTGTTGGTGCTCGGCGGGGTGTTCATCTTCCTGAGGCGTCGGCTACGCGACCCGGGCGCGATGGCGGTGGAACGCTCAGGCGACTTCCTCGCCCTTGCCGGGCTGTTCGCGGTCTCGGTCTCCGGTCTGTTCCTGACTGTGTCGAGTATGTGGCTCGACGGTCGCTTCTACTCGGCGCTGAACACGATTCACGCGTTGACAGTGATCCTTGGGCTGATGTATCTGCCGTTCGGAAAGCTGTTTCACATCTTTCAGCGCCCAGGCAACCTCGGGGTCGCCTATTACAAGCGGGCCAACGAACAGGGCGCCCCCGCCGTGTGTCGTCGCTGCGGCGAGAAGTTCGCGAGTGCGCAGCAAATTGCCGATCTCAAAGAGTTGCTTCCGCAGGTTGGGTTCGACTACTCGATCGAGGGTGGCGGCAACTATCAGGACACGTGTCCGCGTTGTCGGCGCGCGTATGTCACTCTCGCTCAATCGGCGAGGGTAGGAGGATTCGGCTGATGGCGCGACCACCGATCACCGACGATGAGCTGATTGCCCGCTACGGGCCGCACCTCAACGAAGCCCCACCAGGGGGGTGGAACGCGGGCCTGACCATCGACAAAGTCGTCAACACGCACTGCTGCTTTTGTGGTCAGCAATGCGGGATCAAGCTCAAGGTCCACGACAACGCGGTCGTCGGCTTCGAGCCGTGGTACGAGTTTCCGTTCAACGAAGGCAAGCTCTGCCCGAAAGGTGTGAAGCGCTACCTCCAGGGCGGGCATCCGGACCGGCTACTGCACCCGATGGAACGCGACGCCACTGCACCAGGCGGGTTTCGCGAGGTCACGTGGGATCAGGCCCTCGACAGGGTCGTGGCTGAGATCCGACGCATTCAGGCCGAGCACGGCGACGACGCTTTCGCGATGTTGTCCGGGGTGTCGCTGACCAACGAAAAGAGCTACCTCGTCGGTAAGTTCGCACGTCTCGCGCTACACACCGCCAACCTGGACTACAACGGTCGGTACTGCATGGTGTCGGCGGGTACCGCCAACAAGAAAGCACTCGGCGTTGACCGCGCACCGAACCCGTGGAGCGACATCCCGATTGCGGATGTGGTGTGGGTCGCTGGTTCGAATGTCGCCGAGACGTTCCCGATCACCACCAGCTACATCTGGCGCGCCCGTGACCGTGGCGCCAAGCTGATCGTCCAGGACCCACGTGTGGTCCCGCTCGCTCGCACCGCTGACCTGTTCCTGCCTGTGCGCCCGGGCACCGACTCGGCGTTGTTCGGCGCGGTGCTGCACGTGTTGATCGAACGCGACTGGCTCGACCACGAGTTCATCGACGCCCACACCGTCAACTTCGACGACGCCGCCGCAGCCGTCGCAGAGATGACCCCGGCGTGGGCCGCGGGCATCACCGGAGTTCCCGTGGCGCGAATCGAAGAAGCCGCCGAATTATGGGGCACGTCGGCGACGGGGATGATGCTGCACGCCCGAGGGATCGAGCAACACACCAAGGGCGTCGACAACGTCCTTGCCGCGATCAACCTTGGTCTTGCCACCGGCAAGTTCGGCAAACCGGGCTGTGGCGTGTCGACGATCACCGGGCAGGGCAACGGACAGGGCGGCCGCGAGCACGGCCACAAGTGCGACCAGTTGCCCGGCAACCGTGACATCACCAATCCTGAGCACCGCGCCGCAGTGGCCAAGGTGTGGAACTGCGACGAGGCCGACATTCCCGGCAAAGGGCTGCCGGCTCAGGAGCTGATCGAAGCGATCCACGACGGCACCATCAAGGGGCTGCTGTCGATCTGCTTCAACCCGCTTGTCTCGGCGCCCGACTCGAACTTCACCCGAGAGGCGCTCGACAAGCTCGAGTTCTACGCCGTGATCGACTTCTTCCTCTCCGAATCCGCTCACCACGCCGACGTGGTTCTGCCCGGTTCACTGCACGAGGAGGACGAGGGAACCTCCACCAGCGGCGAGGGCAGGATCATCAAGATCAACGCTGCCGTCACCCCGCCCGGCGAAGCTCGGCTGGACTGGGAGATCCTGCTCGACATCGCCCAACGGCTTGGTAAGAGCGAGTACTTCCCGTACACGAACACCGAACAGATCTTCGACGAACTCTGCCGAGCCAGCACGGGTGGCACCGCCGACTACACCGGCGCCACCTGGCAACGCATCAAGGACGAGATGGGGTTGTTCTGGCCGATCCCCGAGACTGGTCATCCTGGGACCCCTCGCTTACACGAGGGCGGCCAGTTCCACTTTCCCGATGGCAGAGCCCGCTTCCACGCCGTGCCCTACAAGCTGTCCGCCGAGGTCGTCGACGACGAGTATCCGGTGCTGCTGACCACCGGGCGGGTGGTGTCGCAGTACCTGTCCGGCACCCAGACCCGACGCATCGCTGCACTCGTCGCCCAGTACCCCGAGCCGCTGTGCGAGATGCACCCCCGCCTCGCCGACTCCGTCGGTGTCGCCGATGGCGACCTGGTCTCAGTTACCTCGCGCCGCGGCACGATCACGCTTCCAGCGCACGTCGTGAACACCATCCGGCCCGACACGGTGTTCATCCCGTACCACTGGCCAGGTGACAAGGCTGCGAACCAGCTCACGAACCGGGCCGTCGATCCACTGTCCAAGATGCCCGAGTTCAAGGTGGCCGCGGTACGCGTCGAACGCGCCGGCGGGCACGCGAACACAACCGACACCCGCGACATGGCACTCCACGAGGACCAGCGATGAGGTCAGGGCGGTTCGGCATCGACGACAGCCCGGTGTTCGTCATCGACCAAAGTCGCTGCATCGGCTGCGAAGCGTGCGTCCAAGCGTGCGCCGAGTGCGGCACGCACCGGGGCCAGTCGCTGATCCACCTCGAGCGCGTCGACAGGGCCGCCACCACCCAGACTGCACCGATGGTGTGCATGCACTGCGAGGATCCCACTTGCGCGCAGGTGTGCCCTGCTGACGCGATCAAACAGACCGAGGAAGGCATCGTTCAATCGGCGCTGAAGCCGCGTTGCATCGGCTGCTCCAACTGCGTGCTCGCCTGCCCGTTCGGTGTCCCCAAGTACGTCGCCGACTTCGACCAGATGATGAAGTGCGACATGTGCACAGACCGCACCTCCGAAGGGCTCACCCCGATGTGCGCGTCTGTGTGCCCCAGCGAGGCACTCTGGTACGGCACCATCGAAGAGTTCCGTGACACGCGCAGCGGGTCGTTGTTCCGTGATTTCCTGTTTGGCCGCCAACAGGTCCGCACCAAGGTGTACACCGTGATCGATGACGCACTCGCCGGTCGGATCGATGTACTTGCAGGTGTGACCACCACGTGGCTTGACGACCCCTTCGGGCTCGAGACGGAGGCCACCCCATGAACGAAGAGATCGAATCGGTCCCAGTCGCTCCGCCATGGAAACGCGACTTTCCCTACGAAGCTCAGTCCGAGGAGGAGGTCACCCGCCGCGAGTTCGCCCGTTACCTCGTGCTCGGCGCTGGGACCATGGCTGCAGCCAACGTCGGGCTCGCGATCTGGACCCAACTTCGCAGCATCAACACCGGTGAACCACGCGCAATCGTCGACCTGGCCGCTGTCGACGTCGGTAGGACATTCCTGTTCAAATACCCCGGCAACGACGACCCGGCGATCCTCGTCCGCCTCACTGACACCGAGGTCGTCGGGTTCAGCCAGAAGTGCACCCATCTCGGCTGCGTCGTCTATTTCGAGCCGGGCGAGCAGCGTTGGCACTGCCCCTGCCACGAAGGCAACTTCGAAGTCCGCACTGGCAATGTCATCTCCGGCCCACCCACCCGGCCGCTCGGCCGCATCAACGTCGAGGTGCGCGCCGACGGCATGATCTGGGCGCTCGGCAGGGACGCATGAGGCCCTCCGCTAACAGGCGAAGCACGTCGTCGGCTGTTGTGCTCTACGTCATCATCCTTGTCGCGTTCCAGGTGTTCTTGATCACCGTCGCCGTCGAGGCGTTCCAAACCGACACCGAATCACTCGCTTGGGCGACCGCAGTCGTGTCGGTCGCCCTCTTTGCCGCCGCAGCGGCCTTCCTGCGCTACCTTCGACCGTGACCGACATTCCCAACGTCGCACCTGAACTACCTGAGCGTGTCAACCCGATCGCCACGCTGTTCCCCGGCTACTTCGCTCTCGTGATGGCCACCGGCATCATCGCGATCGCCGCCAAACAGCAGACCATCAACTGGCTCGCCGACGTTCTCTACATCGTCGCCGCCGTCGCGTACGCCGCCCTGACCGTACTTGTCGTTGTGCGCCTGGTTGTGTACCCGCGCCGGTTGGTCGCGGACCTCACCAGCCATGCCAAGGGGTTCGGGTTCCTCACCATCGTTGCCGGCACGAATGTGCTCGCCAGCGCCTCGGCGATCATCCACGGTTGGTGGAGTCTCGCAGAAGCCCTCTGGTGGTGCTCGCTACCGCTGTACGTGATTCTCGTCTACAGCGCGTTGATCTCTGATGTGCTGCGCCGCGACAAGCCTGCCCTGGGCGCCGGCATCAACGGCTCGTGGTTCCTGCTCACCGTCTCCACCGAATCGGTTGCCGTGTTCGGCGCGCTCCTTCTTGCTCATCACCCCAGTGACTTTCTCGCCTTTGCCTGCGTCGCTGCGTTCTGTCTCGGACTGGTCCTCTACCTGATCGTCATGACCATTGTCTTTCTCCGCTGGACGTTCC
Source organism: Actinomycetes bacterium (assembly GCA_025359865.1). Classification (GTDB taxonomy): domain Bacteria; phylum Actinomycetota; class Acidimicrobiia; order Acidimicrobiales; family Ilumatobacteraceae; genus VFMC01. The sequence continues at coordinate 12,368 of JANYDH010000099.1, forward strand.
AATCCCTCGAACCCACCGAAGCGGACCCACCCGCGTGGATCGCCGCCGGGGCCGTCGCGATCACCGTCCTTGCCGGCTCTAACCTCCTCGCCGCCCGAACCGTTTCACCACGCGTCGATCGCCTCGGACCGCTCATCGAAGGACTTGTCGTGCTGGCATGGGCCACCGCAACCTTCTGGTTTCCGGTCATGGTCGCAATCGGCGTGTGGCGCCACATCGTTCGAAAGGTCTCGCTCCACTACCACCCGTCATACTGGGCGCTCGTGTTCCCGCTTGGTATGTACGGAGCGGCGACGTTCAAAATGCGTGCCGTCATCAAGCTTGCCGGGCTCGAATGGGCTCCGAAGATCACGCTCGCCGTCGCCGTCGCCGCCTGGGCCGTGACGTTTGCTGGGCTCCTGGCACAAGGCGGCCGAGCCGTCAGCAAGCTGTCCCGTCAGCGTGGGTCGATGGGTGACCATACCTGACGCGCGAGCGAGTGCAGCATGGTCAAAGATCGGACGAAGTGGCCGTATAGCCGGTCATATGAGCACGCCTTGCTCAGCGAGAATTGCACGAACCTTGGTGGCGTGAGGGCGATGCATCTTCCAGTTCTAACTGTCTTGCTGCACCCGGCCGAGTATTCGATGACCAGGATCACGCCGTAGTCGGCCGGGCGCGGCTGGAGCTCTGGCAGCTTGCTCGGCCCTACGCGGAGTATCCGGGGGAGTTCGGGCGAGAGCGTGGCGAGCTTGGTTCGATCGAAGGTCGAGTCCGACCGAGTGCCGGCGACCGTTCGTACGTGGGCGAGCCAAGCGGTCTGTTCGATGGGTTGCAGGCAGAATCTCGTGACGTTTGGCGTTTGGCTGTCATTGGCACGCTGTCGCACATTGCGGGCAGGATCGCGTCGACTTACATGTCGCCAGCCCCGATAGCTCGACGCGACTCCTGCCAGAAAGGCGTTGCGGGCAGGATCGCGTCGACTTTCATGTCGCCAGCGCCGATAACTCGACGCGGCTCGGCACCGCAACAACGGGTAGGCCCGGCGGGCGGGCTGTCAGTCGCCGACGTTGAGCCGACTTGTGCGGCACAACCACGAGTGCAGCAACAACCATGACACCGTTGCCGATAACACGACCAGATGGCCAACCTCACCCGCCACACCACTCACATCGGTGAGGTCGGGTTGGGGTGCCGCCACACCCGACCCGCAATGTGCGACAGCCTGTTCAGCGAATGTGAGCGCGACCAAGTTGTTTGGTTGCTCCCGGTTGTGGGTACACCTTCCTAGAAGTCTGCCGTTGTGCACGGCACCCCCCGCCCTGCACAACGGCAGAGACCGAAAGTGAGTCCGTCATGTCCAACTCGAGAAATACCACCAGCCGGTTAGCCATCGGAGGCGCGCGATGACCGGCCGAAGGGGAATCAGCCTCGCTGCCCTCGCCGTGACCGCTGTCTTTTTGGTACCGGGAAGCGATGCGAACGCGGCCACAGTCGCAACCGTCCCACTCGGCACCGCTACAAACTACGCAGTCCTGGGCGCAGCAACGGTCACCAACACCGGCGGTAGCACGCTCAGCGGTGGTCTTGGGCTGTGGCCGGGAACATCCATTACAGGGTTTCCTCCTGGGCAGGTGCTAGCTCCTGGGTTGACCGACGTGACGAACGGTGCCGCCCAGCAGGCACAATCGGACCTGTCGGCCGCCTATCTCGATGCCGCCGGACGACCGCTCGATGCCACCACCACCGCCGATCTCGCCAACCTCACCCTGACGGCCGGTGTCTACGCCGGACCGAGCAAGTCTGCATTGAGTCTGACCGGACCCCTGACCCTCGACGCGGCGGGAGACCCCAGCGCAGTGTTCATCTTCCAGACCGATTCGACCCTGATCACAGGATCGGCAAGCACGGTGACGCTGATCAACGGTGCCCAGGAGTGCAACGTCTTCTGGCAGGTCGGTAGCTCCGCAACGTTGGGTTCGAACTCGGTCTTCACCGGAAACATTCTCGCCTTGACGTCGATTACCGTGACCAACGGCGTCACCGTGCACGGTCGGGCCCTCGCTCGTACCGGCGCAGTGACGTTGGACAACGACACGTTCACGACGCCGACCTGTGCGCAGACGACCACCTCGACGATCACCACGACGACCACCACGACGACCACCACCACTACGACAGCCGCACCCACCACGACAGCCGGACCCACCACGTCGGCAGGCGACGTGGCGTCGACCAGCCCATCCGCCGCGGTAGATACCACAATCACCACAGCACCTGGACTCGGCGTGCCGAGTGGGACCCTGCCTCCGACGGGCAGAAACGTCGGCCCAACTCCGATGTTGGCCGCGCTTGCGCTCATGCTCGGCGGTGTTGCGGTCGGCCTCGCCAGGAGGAAGACACTTTCCGGCGCCACAGCTAGTCAGAACACTCAGTCCGATTCATGACACCTAGAAGGAGAGACGACATGTCATTCACCCAACACCCATACCAGGAGCACAGCGAGACCGTGAGCGAGACACCAACCCGAGTGACCACGGTGCAAGACGTCGATGTGGTCCGTCAGGTCGTGATACCAACGACCTCCATCTCAGGGGGGCAGGTTCGTACCGCCTACACATCACGGTTCGCTCCCGATGCCATGATTGCAGCAGCGGTCGGTCTCGTGCTCCTGATCGTCGGATTGATCGCCATCACCCGCGGTGGTTTCGACGGCCCGATGTCTGATCCGATCGTCAAGGTGCTCGGCTTCACGCATACCACCACTCTTGGTCTGATCGAGATCGGCATGGGTGCAGCTTTGCTCCTCAACGGAGCAACCCGTTCCCGTAGTGGAGCGCTCGTCTTCGG
>JANYDH010000115.1 GCA_025359865.1 Actinomycetes bacterium
AACGTGGCCCGCTGCTCCACCTCGGGCCGCAATCTCAGATACGCCGACCCAAACCGCGCCGACGCGCCGTACATGTCGTCTCTTCGGTTCCAGGCGCCGTACACCGGTCGATTCATCGGGTCGGCATCGTCGTAGCGTCCCTCGAACATCCTGCTCTCCCACTGCCAACGGTCACCGCCCTGATAGGCCGTCAAGCCGCCATTGGACGTGCCGGTCTGCCATTGGCTGCGATACCAGCCGGAACTCGCTATCGCTTCCAGCACCGTCCCGTCGCCGAAGCCCCAACCAGGATGGAAATGCAGGACGATCCTCGGGGCCACCACGAGATCGTAGGCCCAAGCCCGTTCGCCAAGAGGAGCGCACAGATTGCCCGGAGTGGGCGTACTTCGCAAGCCCTGCGGGTAGCGCAGATCGATCTATCTCAGCGCGTTTCCTACCGCCGGGGTGCGGCGGGACAGACCCGTCGAAGGCTGCTCCGGATTCGAGGCGGTTGTCACCGTGGTGTGGTGGCCCGCTTCGATCTGGCTGCTGCGGTCTTGCGATGGATCGTTCCGCCCGGCGCATGCCAGCCCGCCTTCTTCCGCACGGCAGGCGACGAGTCGTGATCGCGAACGTGGATGATGGCCGCTTCAGCCTCGGGATGGGTGTGCACCCAGCGGCCGACGACCTCGATGGCGTATGCCCGGACGTGCGGGTCGGGATCGTCGACCATCACTGCGATAGAGCGCGAGAGCACGGCTGCCGCGTCGGGTCGACATCCGTTGTCCTTGCATCGATCACAAGCGAGGGCATGGCAGGCCTCGAGACGAACGCCCGCTTCGGGGTCATCGAGCATGCGGACGAGTACCACCAGGCCGCTTTCGTCGACAAGGTGATCCATCGCCTTCGTCGACCAACGGCGAACGTCGGCGTCCGGTGAGTCGAGCCCTCGGTGCACGCTGTCGAGCGCCTCAGCGCCGCTGAGGACAAGGTGCCAGAACGCGCGCTGCGCGCGGATCGGATCAGCGAGCAGGCGGACCCACCCGTCGTGGTCGTCGTGATCGGGAAACGAGGACACACCTCAAGTGTCGCGCTCGAACAGATCGTCACCTGCACGAGTTCCCGCCGCCGGTGGCCGCGAGGCGACGGTCCAGCCCTAACCAGCGTCATCCACCGCCGGCTGGGCTCGTCCGACCGGGGTGGCGTGAGCGGGCAGGATGGATCCGTGAGTTCTGGGGATCGGAGTGAGCGCGGCAAGCTCTTCAACGAGGTGTCTGTGCTCTACCAGCGGGTGCGGCCGTCGTACCCGGATGAACTCTTCACGGATCTCGTCGCAGTGACGGGTGTCGATGCGGGGTCGTCGGTACTCGAGATCGGTTGCGGCACCGGGCAGGCGACCCGACCACTCGCGCTATTTGGGTGCGACGTGACCGCGATCGAACCGGGAGTGGAGATGGCCGACCTCGCCCGGAAACGAATGGCCGATCTCCCGAACGTCGTCATCGAAAACGCCACGTTCGAAGAGTGGGACGTACAGGACCGACGATTCGACCTGATCGTCGCCGCATCGTCCTGGCATTGGATTGACCCAAGCATCGGATGGGCACGAGCACACACCATCCTCCGCCCCTCGCGCTGGCTCGCGTTGCTCGGTCACGTCGTCATCCGCCGCACCGACGAGCGCGAGGTCTACGCCGCAACCGCCGACCTCCACGAGCGTTTCGCGCCGGGCAACCCGGACTGGGGACACCCGCCGCTCGAACACGAGGTGCGCGCCACAAGCGATGGATGCGGACCACCGAACAAGGATCAGGACGGCCTGTTCGGGCCGACGGTCGTGCGCTGGTATCCGACGGTGCAGCACCTCGACGGCACTGGATTCGCAGACCTGCTCCGGACGCTGTCGCCCTACCGGCGCCTCGACGCCTCGGTCCGCGAGCCGCTACTGGACGCGATCGCACAACGGATTCGCACCGACCTCGACGATCACGCAACCCGCCACTACCTCACCGTCCTTCGAGCCGGTCA
>JANYDH010000121.1 GCA_025359865.1 Actinomycetes bacterium
ATGGCCGGGCAGACCATCCCGAATCTTGTCATCGCCAAACTCGGTACGAACGGCACGATCTGCATCTACACCCTCGCCAGCACCCACATCGTCGGCGACATCAACGGCTGGTCCTGAACGGTCGACGCCGACTGCCTCTCGAGGGCTGAGCTTTGGCGTTGGGTTGTTGTCAATGACAGCCCAACGCCAAAGGTCGGATGATTTCGCTTCACCCACCGGCTGATGAGAACGACAGAGAGAATCTCATCGTCTCGGACGACGTGGGTTCAAGCAGACACCCAGTCGTCCGGCGTGCGCCGCTCGACCAGACCGGTCGACGGTTCGATGCGCAACAGGTGAAGCCAGCCGTTGGACACCAGATCATTGACCACTGCGTGTGCGGCGATGATCGAGTCAATGCCCGCACGCGGTGCCTCGATGAAGACCGACAGCCGCAAGGGTGGGTGGCGAAGCGTGTCTCCATCGTGGAGCGACTGCATGGCGAGCCCGATGCGGAGGTCGCCTCCGTTGCCCTCGAACACCCCGATCCGCCCACCTACGACGTTGTGCAGCACTTTGTTGCCGCTGCCGTAGCGGCAGTTGTCGACCGTCGACGCGTGGTACTGCATGTTGATCCAGTTGGTGACAACCATTGGCGCGGTCATGATCAGCGTGAGTACCGACAGATCGGTGTCGAGCCGCCAGTCGTAGTCGTGAAGGAAGGACCGTCCGCCGAGATCTATGTGGTGGGTGCGCCGTCTCGGTGCCACCACGAAGGCCGCGTTGCCGGCGAGTCCCCACTCGGGTCGCACCTGTGACCAGTCGTTCGCTCGTTCGAGAATTGCCTGCTTGAGCTGACCGGGTTCGGCGAGCGAGCTCAGCCCGAGGCTGTCGGCACGTTCGGCTCGCGCCAGATCACCGGCAGCGGTCAACCACTGCTGCAGTTCGACCACCCTCGGCTGTGTGGCAGCAGGTACGAGTTCGGTGTCGAAGAACTGGACCTGATCGGTCGTGGTGTTGTGCAGTGAGGCAACGAACCAGGTGGTCGTGGGCACGTCGATGCCGACCGCCAACAGGTGCGCACGCACGGCGGCGGAGTTGAGAAGATCGGCGAGCACCCGGGCGTTCACTTCGCCGGTTTGGCCCCCGCAAGCGCCACAGTCGAGACCCGCTGCGTGCGGGTTGTTCGCAGTCTGGCTGCCATGGCCACACAGCAGCACGACAGACGCGAACCCATCGATCAGCCCGATGGCGCGCAGCACCCTTTCGGCGATGGCGGCAGCGGCGACTGGATCGTCATCGACCATACCCAACCGCGGCCGCAGGCCAGTCTGGGAGCCGACCGTCAGGCCATCGTGCTCCCACTTCGTTGGTGCGGCGTTGTGGGCGAGGCTGTCCTTGACCAGCTTCGCGCCGTACAGCAGTCCCATCGACTCGACGAAGCTGAACACCGACGAGGGCGCACCACGGAAGCTGCTCCATCGCTGACGGACACTGAGCGTCGCGTCGCGTTCGTTGATGATGGCGTTGAGGTCGGTGCCGTCGGCTGTTGTCTCGCTGACGTGCAACGTGGGCGCGAGCAGGCCGGGCAACTGTGGTCGGGTGAGCACGCTGCCTGCGGGTGTGTAGGAGATCGGTAGCCCGAAGAAGCCGGCGAACCCGCGGGTGTGCACCTCCGGCGTCACTGCTTCCAGTGCCCGGCGGAACACTTCGGATCGCACGTCGATACAGAACACCGCCTGCACGACCGGTACCTGCACGGTCGATACCTGTAGGGGCGTAGTGGCGGCGCTTGCCAGCGCGTTGATCAACGTTGCCTGGTAGGTCCGCTCGAGTGCCGTCTGGAGCAGCCAGTCGATTCGCTGCTTGTGGACGATCTCGGCGGCCAGGTCGCCCGCGCCCGCCCACGAGTCCGCCCAGTCGTCCCATCGCGCAACAGCCGTGGGTTCGTCGGCGTCGAGGCGCAGCAGCCACTCCCATGCGAGACGGATGGCCAGTAGGCCGACGATTTCGTGGTCGTCATCGCCGACGAGTCGGGCCTGCCAACGGCCGTAAGCGCACCAGGCGGCCCAGCCGTTGACAGAGAGGAGCAGCGCGGTGAGATAGGCCTCGTAGCCCTCGTCGGGGATCATCAGCGCGCTCAGCATCAATGCGATGGCCACCTCGGGCTCGGTAGGCAGCGCGGAGATCTGGGTCCGAGCCCACGATGCGCCGTGCTGCCACTTGACGCCGTGCGATGCCGACAGTTGAGTGCGCCATCCAGCGAACAGGTCGACGGCCTGATCCGGGTGCCACGAACCCTGCCAACGGTCGAAGTGGGCCGCACAATGTTGGCTGATCTGGTGGGTGACGAGATCGACCCAGGTCTGGCCCGGCCGGGGCGCGCGCCCCAGGTCGCGCATGTCCGTGGCCAACGCCATCCGGGGCATCGGCCGAGTTTCGGCGGTGGGCTGCTGCAGCACGCCGAGGGCCGTCGTGGCCAGCGAAGGTTCGCCGAGGGCGGTGGCCGCGGCATCCAACTGTTGAGCGGTGAGCCGACCGGCTGTCCATTCCTCGCGGAACCAGGAACGGGGCATCGTCAGCACAGTGCCGCCGAGCGCCCCCAACATCCCCGCCGCGTCCGCAGCCGGTGACGTGCGCCACCCCCAGTACGGGTTGACCGCGATGAACTGGTCAAGGGGCCAAGTGGGAGCGATGCGGTCACATGCAGCGATGATGCTGATGTGGCCGTCGAGTTCGGCCGACGCACGGTGTGGGGTGGTCACGGCTGGGGTGGTCACGGCAGGCTCCGATCGCGTGGGGTGCGTGCGAATAGTGGCGTCGCAGCTACGAGGGGGAGCGTGACCGTCCGGGGGCGGGGTGCCGCCGGGGCCCAGATCGCGAAGGCCACACGTGTGAATGCCTCGTCGATGAACAGCCCACCGTAGATCCAGGGGTACAGCCTCCGTGACACCATGCCGGTGGGTGCGATCGCGCAGAGTGCCTGCACGATAAACAGCAGCGCGAACATCGCCGCCACGAAGACGAGCAGCGCAGCGGGCGGCCTCGACCCATGGGGCACGAAGTGTCCGAAGAGATCGTGCAGCGCGAAGTAGGCCAGCGGGACGGCGATTGTCCCGCCGATCAGCGCGGGGCGCAGCGCTCGTCCGCCACGGCGGGTACCCCCACTCATCAACGGGACGAGCGCGAGGGCGACGATGCCACTCATCACCACAATCGTTGCCGAGGGCGGCTCGGAGAACGGCAACGTTCCCCACAACCAGACCGCGACAAGCGTTCCGGCGAGGGCCACGGCCGCGGCCCCGGCGAGCGAGGACGCGGCGGGGGCAGCCGCTTTGGGCGCGAGTTGCTTGCGTTGGGTCTGGCGCACCACGCCGCCGGCACCGAGGAACGCATGGGCCTTGTACAGCGAGTGGGCGAGCAGGTGCAGCAACGCCATCTCCCACAAGCCGAGACCGCACTGCATCAGCATGAACCCCATCTGCGCGCAGGTCGACCAGGCGAGCGAGACCTTGATGCTGATGCGTGTGGTCATCACCAATGCTGCGATCACCGCAGTGGTGGTGCCCACGATCACCAGCAGCGCTCTGGTTCCGGTGGCGCGATCTACCACTGGAGCCAAGCGCAGCAGCACGAACCCGCCGAGGTTCACCACACCGGCATGCAGCAGTGCCGACACCGGCGTGGGGGCCTCCATCACCTGGATGAGCCAACCGTGGAAGGGTAACTGGGCGCATTTCAGCAGCGCAGCCAATGCGACCAGGGCGATCCCGACGTGCGCGCCCGTCGGCAGTGTGCCGGAGGCGGTTACCTCGGCAGTGATCCGGTCGATGCGGAACGTGTCGAAGGTAGTAGCGAAGGCGACCACGGCGCCGAGCATGCTCAGGTCGGCGCAGCGGGCCAGGATGAACTTCTTGTGGGCTACAGCGACGGCCACCGGTCGGTCGCCGAAGAACGTGAGCAGACCGTGCATCGCCAGGCTGGTGGCAGTCCACGCCAGCACGAGCACGACGAGGTGGTTGGCGACAACCACCACCGCAACGGCGGCGATCGTAGCGAGGAGTCGGCCGATGTAGCGCCGCTCGTACGGGTCGCCGGTGAGGTACGCCTGCGAGTAGCCGATGACGACCCACCCGACGAACCCGACCAGGATCAGCGTGGTCGCGCCGATGGTGTCGGAGCGCACTACCGAACTCACCCGTTCCTGTGTGAGGACCCGCACGACGGCACCGGCAACGGCGGCGATGAGCATGACGACTGATGCGGCGCGGGCCGTACGCCATGCAACGGCAACGGAGCCAACGTGTCGGATCGCCGCCATCGCGACGATGGCCACGAAGGCCGGTGTGAGAAGTAGGGCGCTGTGCCACGGGGGCAGTGGGCTGGAGATGGCGAGGAACAAGTGTGATGCGATCCTTGAGAACTGGGCTCTCCCCACTTTGACGGTCCGCCATCGATCTGTCCAAATAAAGTTCCACGCCACTGACGCAATTCAGGGGGCGCTGGTCACGTAGGTCTTGACCAGACGGTCAGGGTCGCACGAGTGTCAACAGCATGATCGTCGGTTCCGTTGCGACGAGCGAGTGGGGCGTGTCCGGGGCCATGTGTAGCCAGAAGCCGGGTCCGGCGTCGAACTCTTCCCCATTGGAGGTGAACCGGAGCCGTCCGGTGACGACCTGCACCACGGCCGCTTGCGCGGCCCGGTGCTCGGTCAACTCCTGATTGGCATCGAACCCGAACACAGTCACGTCGAGGTGTTCATCGCGGTGGATCACCTTGGAGACGATTGCCCCCGCTTGGATGTTCACTTGAGCGACGACGTCAAGGGTGACGGTGTGCGGCAGTGGATGCTCGAGTGTCACAACGGGGTGATGATGGTGGAGTACCGGGTGAACCGAGGTATGAGCAGGGCAGAACTCACCACGGCGATGCCAGCGAGCACGGCGAGCCATGCCATCGCCGATTCAAGGCCGAGTGAGTTGCGGAATGATACGGTCTGAACGGCGCCAACGAATCCGGCGATGCCGAGCACGCTGCCGAAGACGAGCGCTCCACTACGGGAACGGGTTGCTCCGTTGAGGAGCAAAGCTGCACCCATGCCGATCTCGATCAGACCAAGAGTGGTGGTATGCGTGAAGCCGAGCACCTTGACGATCGGATCAGACATCGGGCCGTCG
>JANYDH010000131.1 GCA_025359865.1 Actinomycetes bacterium
CCACGTGTCACCGCAACCCGCGATTCGAATTCGCCACGGTGCAGACCCGGTCCCCATCCGCTAGTGCGTTCGCGTCGCGGCGTGAACGTTCGTTGTATGACAGTCGCGTGTGATGGAAGCCTGGATCAGCCACCACGACGGCTGTGCGGGGAGGATCGCGTCGACCTTCATGTCGCCAGCCCCAATAACTCGACGCGACTCGGCGCCGCAACAAGGGGTAAGTCTGGCGGGGCTGTCAGTCGCCGACGTCGAGCCGACTTGTGCGGCACAAGCACGAGTTCAGCGACAACCATCACAGCGTTGCCGACAACACGACCAGATGACCAGACGGTCAACCTCACCCCCACACCACCAAAGGGCATTTTGCGTCAGCCTGTAAAGCGGCAGTCACGACCAAGGTGTGTAGTGCTTCAGTTCGCCTAGAGCCGATACCGGATCCACGGTAAGGTGCCGCCAACGAGCGGGATCGAAGGTTTCAGCGATGAAGAATGCGAGGATCGACTCGGAAAGTACGTCTCGGCGCTGGAGTTGCGGCAGCAAACGTCGGGTCGAGAGGCGCACCTTCCGCCCCAATGCCATGCTCAGCCTCGGGCTGGTCGGACTGCTCCTCGCGAGTTGTAGCTCGGACGGAACCTCGTCTGAGCAGACGCCGAGCGCAACGTCGACGACCACCTCGGTAACGACACCACCGGCCGACACATCGACGACACAACCGGCCACCGACACGACAACAACACCACCGGCCGCCAACACGACAACGACACCACCGGCCGACACATCGACGACACCGCCAAGCGAGACCTCACCGCCACCGACGACCACTGGACCCACTCTCCCACCTGGGCCGCCAGCCTTCGACTCGCAGGCGGTCGGCAACAACCTGATGTTGCCGAGCTTCGTCGTCACCGTCACCGTCGACAACACGAACAGCGGTCAGTTGAACGAGACCATCACCACCACCGGATACATCAACGATCCGTTCAGCGTGTACCAACTGGCATCGTTCTCGTACGACGGCGTGACCGATGGCCAGCGTGAATACGTGGTCAACGGTCGCTCGTACCAAGAAAACGTGTCCGGCGACTGGTATCTCTATGAGGCAGGAAGTCCGGCTGCCCCCAACTATTCGGGCAGCGTCGACCTGCGTCTGGGCACGCTGGGCGGGGTGTCGAATGCCGAGTTCGCTGGTCAAGGAGACGTTGCGGGTCTCCCGGCCAACCATTTCGTGTTCGACGAAACCGACCTGACCAACTACGCCTCGTACACCCCGGAACACCCGAGTCCCACGGTGGAGGGTGATTTCTACCTCGCGCAAGAGGGCAACTACGTGCTCTACACGCACTCCAAGGAGACCTCGCCCGGCCGGACCTATGAAGTCACGGAAGCGTTGTCGTCGGTCGGCCAAGTGGCTGAGATCACCCTGCCGGAAGAACTCACACCGATGACGCAGGCACTCGACACCGGAGTCGCCCTCGGCAGTCTGCTACCTCCAGGCTCCTCGCTGTTGGCGATGATCCGATACGTGCGAGGAATCGGCATCGACTACTACAGCTACAAGACCTCCGTTCGGACCAATGACGAGTTCCTGACCTTCTTTCGAGGTCTTCCACCGACCAACGGCTGGAGTGTTTCGCACATCGGCCACATCAAACCTCACCTCGAACAGTTTGACTGCGAGATTTCCTTCGAGTGTGTCATCCTCAACAACGGTGGTGATCAAATCGTCGTCTCGTTCGGTGGAACGATCAGCGTCGAATACGACCGTGACCATGTCTTCTCTCCGGTCTAGCTGGGTCTAGTGGCGGTCTAGTGGCGGTCTAGTGGCGGTCTAGTGGCGGTCTAGTGGCGGTCTAGTGGCGGTCTAGTGGCGGTCTAGTGGAGAGGTCTGAACGGTCGGACGAGCATCGTGCCTCAGGCGGCCGGAAAGGTTGCTGCGATCGTTGTACCGATGGGCGTGTCGACGAGTTCGACGGTGCCGCGATGCGCCTTCACGAGTTGCGCCACGACCGCAAGGCCGATGCCACTGCCCGCTATCAGGCGGCTGGAGTCGCTGCGATAGAAGCGTTCGAACACATGCGACCGGTCCTCTAGGGCAATGCCGGGGCCGTTGTCGCTGACGGTCAGAGTTACTTGCCGTTGTGCTGGGTGCTGTCGTACGGCGACTTCAATGGTGCCGCCGACTTGTGTGAACTTGATCGCGTTGGTCAACAGGTTCGTGACGATCTGGTTGAGCCGGTTTGGGTCACCGTCGATGATCCCAGGTTCGAGTTGCCGGTTCACTTGCTGTTGGTTTGCCTCGGCGAGCGGGCCGAGCGCGTCGGCCGCGCTGGCAGTGATCTCGGCGAGATCACATCGTTGGACCGCGATGTTCGGTCCGGCGAGCGCGTCGTCGGCTTCCGCGAGTGTGCTGAGGTCGTCGACGAGTCGGCGGAGTCGAAGGACGTCGTCGTGCATCTGGACGAAGTGCTCGATCGTGGGTTCGGTGAGGCCGTCGATGATCTCCTCGCAGCCACCCTGGAGGAGTGTGAGCGGTGTTCGTAGTTCGTGGGCGACGTCAGCGGCGAGGTTGCGGCGGGCCACCTCGTTGGCCTGGAGGCGTTCTGCCATTGTGTCGAAGGTGCGGTTGAGTGTGCCGATCTCGCCAGGCGCGCGATGTTCGCCTGCCCGCGAAGTCGCGTCGCCATCGCCAAGTCGTTGGGCAGCATCGGTGACACGGCGCAACGGTCGAACAATCCGCAACGCGATAGGCGCCGCTATCAACGCGGCGACGAGCGCAGCGATCAGCGCGCCGATCGCGATGGTGCCACTCAATGCGTCACGGACGTGCATTTCTGCTTGAGCGAGTTCACCGGACACGAACGTGACCTGTGCGGTGCCGACCTGCTCGCCTTGGACGATCACGGGAGCAATGCGGACGGGTCCGTGTGCGTCGGTGGCCATCGGAGGCATGTTGCCCATGGTGTTGCGAAGCTCGAGAGCGCTGCCGTTGTTGTCGACCACGGTCAGCGAGGCGCCCGCTTGCACCGCGAACATCATCGCCAGGTGCGGGTCGGCCGCATCCCAGCCGCTACTTTGTTGGTAGGCGAGGCCAAGGGTGTCGGCAATCGCGTCGGCGGTGGCTTGCTGGCGTTCGCGTGCGAGTTGGCCGACGGAGTGCTTCGTTCGCCACAGCGTGAGACCCGCGAGCACGAACACAGCCGCGACCGCCACTGCGACGAACCCGCCGATGAGCCGAACGGCGAGCGGGCTGCGTACCAGATGACGACGGTCAGCGGTCACGACCCAGACCCAATCGGTAGCCGACACCGGTGACAGTCTGCACGATCGTCGGTTGCGTCGGGTCAGGCTCGATCTTGCGACGTAGGTTCTTCACGTGCGAGTCGACGGTACGTTCGTAGCCGTCGAACTCGTAGCCGCGAACGCGGTTGATCAATTCGTAGCGAGAGCACACACGGCCGGGTTGTGCGGCAAGCGCCAGCAGCACACCCCACTCGGTCGGGGTCAACTCCGCCGGCTCGCCGTTCACGGTGACCCGTCGGGTCGCTTCGTCGATGATCAAGCAGCCACCGCCGAACGACTCGGTCGGCGCCTCCGTCGTGGACGACCGCCCGCGGCGCAGAATCGCGCCGATGCGCAGGGTCAGTTCGCGAGGACTGAACGGCTTGGTGACGTAGTCGTCGGCGCCGACCTCGAGACCGTGGATGCGATCACGTTCGTCGACTTTCGCGGTGAGCATCAGGATCGGGACATCGCTCGTCTTTCGGATTTCGGCGGCGACCTCCTCACCTGGAATGTCGGGCAGGCGAAGGTCGAGCACGATCAGATCGACCACGGTGCGCCTCACCACTTCCAGCGCTTCTGCGCCGCGGCCGGCGGTAAGCACTTGGTGGCCTTCGTGCTCGAGGTAGCGGCGAACGAGGTCGCGGATGCGAACCTCGTCGTCGACGACCAACACCACTGCCATGTCCGTCTCCCGTTCCCTTTCGCTGCGACCGTACTCCGGCTGGTCAGGCCCGATACGACAACACCGTCGCCATCCCGGTTTCCAAGTGGTACGTGTTGTGACAGTGCAGCATCCACTGCCCCGGGTTGTCGGCAGCGATGTCGACCTCGACGGCCGACATCGGCAGCACGTTCACGGTGTCTTTGCGCGCTGATCCGGTGCCGACCATCTGGAACGTGTGGCCGTGGAGGTGGACCGGGTGGAACATCATCGTCTGATTGACGATTTTCAACCGCAGCCGTTCCCCCTCAGCCACCGTGATCGGCGCTGTATCCGGGAAACTCCTGCCGTCGATGCCATGCACGTACCCAGAGGAGTTCGCTGTGAGGTGGATGATCGTCGACCGGTCCGGGTTCTTCGAGGGCAGACGGGCGGCGTCGGTGGCGACAAGGTCGCCATAGCCGAGTTCACGACCTGCCAACTCCGACGGACGCGACCCGACCGTCGGAGCGGTCGCGGTGCTGGTCGTCCGAAGGACTGCCTCGCCCGCAGGATCGGTCTTGCCTTCAGGGACCGCAACGATCGGAAACGAACCGGAACCGGCAACGACAACAACGTCGTATCGTTCACCCATCCCGAGCACCACGGTGTCGACCTCCACTGGCTCTACCGGGAATCCGTCAGCGTGAGTGACGGTCAGGCGATGCCCGCCGACCGCCACACGGTACGCGGTGTCGGAACCGGCGTTGATCAACCGGATCCGCACACGTTGACCGGGCTTGGCCTCGATCGTCTCTCGCTCGGACGGCGCCCGCCCGTTGATCACGTGCAATGGATAGGTGACATCACCGGTCAGGCCACCCATCATCGAGCCCATACCACCCGACGAGCCCATGTCGCCCATTCCGCCAGACGACCCCATTCCGCCAGACGAGCCCATGTTGCCAGATGAGCCCATGTTGCCCATGTGTCCGGAGTGGCCACCACTGCTCTGCAATTCAGCGAGCACTTCCTCCTGTGTGCGGCCGTAGCCGTCGAGCCAGTCGTCGAGCATCAAGGTCACGTCGACATCCGAGGCGACCGGATCGTTCGGATCCTCCACGATCAACGGCGCATACAGGCCGCGGTCCAACTCGAGACCCATGTGTGGGTGGAACCAGTAGGTGCCCGCATCGGGCACCGTGAACCGGTAGGTGAACTTGCCTGACGGCTCCACCGACATCTGCGTCAGGTCATGCACACCGTCCATGTCATTACGCAAGGCAATGCCATGCCAATGCAGCGTATTTCCTGACGTCAGACCGTTCATGAACGTCGCCTCGACGAGATCGCCCACCCTCGCCCGGATCCCGCCCGCACCAGGGCGTTCGCCGAACGCCCATGTCGACACGTCGCGCCCACCGATGTTCACCGTGACCGGCGCCGCGTTGATCGTCGAAGCGACCGTCGGTGCCCCCGGCTGGCGGCGAAGCGCGTCACGGCGTTCGATCGCCGGGTCGGACGCTTCCACGGACACTCCACCAGGTCCCGACGTCGAACTGGCGGACCCGCATGCGGCAAGCACGAGCATGCCGCCCCCGGCGATCAACATCTCCCGTCGTGACAACAACTGCATAACCGTTCCTTTCACGACCTTCTCGGCGGGGTGCCGCGATCGACCTGCGACACGATGCCGGGAGCATGTGGAGATGCTGTGGAGACCTCGTGGAGACGATCCGCTCTTCCGTGCGCCGCCGAACGCGACAGCATCATCGCCTATACGGTCCATGCCAGGAATACAGATGGAGGTGCACCATGCACAACGGAGACTGGAACGACGGAATGGGCAACGGCAACTGGGGGTGGATCGCGATGATGATCATGATGGTCGCCTTCTGGGGTGGCCTCATCTGGATCGGCGTCACACTGCTCAAGCGCAACCACACCCCACAGATCCACCACCCCGGCGCGTTGCCCGTGGCAGTGCCACCGAGGTCGACGCCGCAGGAGATCCTGGCCGAGCGACTCGCCCGAGGCGAGATCGAACCCGACGACTACCGCCAGCGCATCGAAGCACTCCGCACACCGAACAACACCTGAAGTTCGGCGAACGTCCGATCCGATGTCTCACCATGGCTGGATCCGGGTATCTCAACCTTCGTGAGCAGTTGCGCGGTGGATCCCCCAATCCACCCGCAGCTGCTACCGAACGAAAGCGAGCGATGATGTCAAACACTCTCAGAGATGCCGCCGAGTCCACGGTTCAGACCGTGTCCGACTTTGTCCACGACACCTTTGAACGCCTCGACGAGTTAGCGCTCCCCCATCACCGGGCACGCCGATCGTGGCCCCGTTGGGCGATGGTCGCCGGAGTGTGCATCGCCGGGATCGCCGCACTGGCATGGGTTCGTCGCAGACGAACCCAGCAAGCGACGACCGATCGGAACAGCGCTGTCGACACCACCAATCAGGAACACCTCCATGAGTCGGCCGATGTCGCCGCCCACGCGCAGGGCAAGGGTGACACCACCACACCACGAGTTGCGTGAGCAGTCCGGGGCAACGGGACCTGCGCCCCGACCAGGAGGCGGCGGCCGCTGCAGCCATCGCGCCTGGGTCCGCGCGGAGGCCGTGGGAGACGATGTGGCACCATCACCCGGCCGTTCGTTCGCACGACAAGCTCACCATCGGTGAGCGCTCAGCCGATCGTGTCCGAAACAGCATGGGGTCGTGGGCGTTCGTCTTCGGTGCGGTCGCGTGCCTTTCGATTTGGATCCTCGTCAACGTCCTGACAACTCGGTCGGGTCGTCACGCGTTCGATGCCTACCCGTTCATCTTGTTGAACCTGGTGCTGTCGTGCGTCGCCGCGTTGCAAGGTGCGATCCTCCTGATCGCCGCAAAGCGCACCGAGCATCCCCGACAACTCCACTCCTAGCAGCACGCTGAGCAGGATGACGAGGGGATTGACCTTCAGCTTGCGCGCCATGATCCACGGGTAGATCACACCGTTTTCCACCTGTTGGTACACGATGAAGAAGATCAGCGCGGTGAGGCCCGCCGTCGGCGAGTGCAGGTATGCGGCGACCACCGCGATCCCTGCACCGATGGTCGCGCCGACCAGCGGGATCACGTCGGCCACAGCGACGAACAGGGCCAGCACGACCGGGCTCGGCACGCCCAGGATTACGAGCAGCGCGAAGGCAGTAACACCGGCAACGAGGCTCACGAGGAGGTTGCCGATCACGTATCCGCTGACCGCCGCAGCTGCATCGACGGCCCCACGCCGCACCGATGCTCTTCGCCGTCGCGGCAACACGTTGATCACCGCTTTACCCATCGCCTCGGACTGACTCAGGAAGAAAAAGGTCAACAGGGTGACGGTCACGAACGCCAGCGCGGCGCTCAACACGGTCTGGGCGGTCTGGGCGGTCTGGAACGATTGGTCGTCCAAGCGGCTGGCAGCCCTCGACAACGCTGCCTCGTTATTTTTCACGTAGTTCTCGATGTGCAACCCCTTGACGATGTTGCCGATCGGGCCCTTCCCCTGTGCTGCCTGGTGCACGGTGCCCGGAAGATCGGAGATGATCGCGATCAGCTGGGTTCTGACCGGCACGAGGAACAGCGCCGCCGCCCCCGTCATCGCTGCGAGCGTAGACAACACGACGATCCCGGTGGCTAACCCGCGTCGATCGCGTACTCGGCGCTGCACACGAGAAACCACCGGAGCGAGGACGGCGGCGAAGAATCCAGCGATCAACGTCAGGGTGATGATGCTCACCGCGGCAAGCACCAACAGGACGAGGGCGGCCGTTACGAGTACGACGCCGACAGCGCCGACGATGGTCCGCCATGGCACGGCCGCCCACGAACTCGCCTGGTTGACCGAAGCCTCATCCGAGCTACGACCGACCCGGTCGGGGTCAGAATTCAACTGGCTCAGGTCATACACAGAGTGCAGGTTCCCATGCCATGCGGTGTTCAAACATCGAGCGAGGTTGCAGGTCCCAGGTTGAGCCGCCGACGCTCGAAGAGATCGACGTAGCCCTGCACCATCTTCGCGACCGAGAACCGGCTCTGCGCGTGTTCACGACAGGTGGCGCGATCGATCCGGTCAACCGAGAGCAGTCCGGCGACCAGCTCGGCGTCGGTGTCGCCGAGGAACCCGGTGACGCCGTGCTCGACGATCTCTGGCGCCGCTCCCTGTGGGCAGCCGACGACCGGAGTGCCACATGCCAGCGACTCGAGCATCGCCATACCAAACGGCTCGCGCCAGCCGATCGGGTTGAGCAGCGCCGTGGCCGAGGCCAACAGCTCGAGCTTTTCCTTCGCATCGACCTCACCGAGGTAGACGACGTCTTCGCCGAGATACGGACGGACGAACTCGTCGAAGTACGCCCGCTCGGCGGGCTCGCGCATCTTTGCGGCGATCCTCAGCGACATCCCTGCTGCCCGAGCAATCGCGATGGCGCGGTGGATGCCCTTGTCGGCGGCCATGCGGCTGAGCACCGCGACGTACGCACCGTCGCCGGTGCCGAACGGGAAGTCGTCGATGTCGATGCCGTGGTGGATGACGGCGTCGACATGCAGCGGCGTCGACGCTGCATGCGAGTGCGAGATCGCCACGAGTGCAACTCGTGGCACGACGGCGCCATAGATCGCGTTCATCGTGCGGCTGAAGGGTCCGTGGTTGGTCGTGATCACCGGGATGTTCGGGTACCGGGCAGAGTAGATCGGCCCGGCGAGCGTGTGATCGTGGACGACGTCGACACCGGCGTGTGCGACCAGCGCATAGGCGCCGATGGCATGCTCGAGTTCGATGCTGGCGCGACCCATCCGCAAGGTGTCAGGCGCCGGTACTACCGACGCTCGCGGCACGGGACAGTTCGAATCGGGATGGCAGATCATCAGCACCTCGTGCCCCGCCGCCTGCGCCCCTCTGGCGAGTTGGTCGAGCACGGCCTCCGTCCCCCCGTACGCAGGGGCCGGGACCTGTAGCCACGGAGGAGCGATGATACCGATACGCATGTCGTCGTCCTCGATCGGCCAGGCCTACGAGAGCCCCCCGGCCTGTTTCGAGCGGATGAACCCCCGGCAGGACGATCGCAGCGACGTTCCGCCGGCCTGAGCGCGGGTGCTCGACTCCAGTCGGTCGATAAAGATCCGCGCCCAACGGTGGACGTCGTTCGAGCGCACCGCCGCGCGCATCGTCTCGAGCCTGGACGCCTGCTCTGCGGCCGGCATCTCCAGCGCCGCCATGAGCGCGTCCTTGATCGCCTCGATGTCGTAGGGGTTGACGATCAGTGCCCCCTCAAGGTCCTGTGCCGCGCCGGCGAATTCGCTGAGGATCAGGCTGCCACCGAGGTCGGCGCGCGCGGCGACGAACTCCTTGGCGACGAGGTTCATCCCGTCGGCGAGCGACGTCACTACGAGCGCGTCCGCAGCTCGGTACCAGGCAGCCATCTCGGCTTCGTCGAGCGACGTCTCGATGTGGATCACCGGCACCGTACCGTTCTTGCGGGGGTGCCCGGCGTTGATCTTCGCGACGAGTGCTTCCACCTCGGAGCGCTCGTCCTGGTATGCCGGGACATCGGAACGGCTCGGCACCGCGACCTGGACGAACGAGCACGTCTCGGTATCGACGCGACCCTCGTCGAGGAGCTCACCGAACGCTTGCAGCCGCTGCGAGATCCCCTTGGTGTAATCAAGCCGGTCGATACCGAGAAAGACGCACCCGGCCGCCAGTTCGCGTCGGTGGTCGCGAGCCTGCGCCTTTGCGCTATCGCCGAGCGAGTCCCAATGGGCGAAGTCGATCGAGATCGGGAACGAATCGGCTTCGACCCGGTGGGGGCCGCCGAACAGCGTCCGCCCCGGCACTTGTGCATCGACCAGACGTCCGGCCGCAGCCACGAAGTTGGCCTGGTCGTCGGCGACCTGGAAGCCGATCAGATCAGCGCCGAGCATGCCCTTGATCACGGCGTCTCGCCACGGCAACATCGAGAACAGCTGGACGTTCGGGAATGGGACGTGTAGGAACAACCCGATCCTCAGGTCGGGTCGCTCCGCCCGGATCAGCGCGGGGACAAGCAAGAGGTGGTAGTCGTGGACCCATACCGTTCCACCAAGTGGAGCGACACGAGTGACGGCCCTCGCGAACCGCTTGTTGACCAGCCGGTACGAGCGCCACCACGCCCGATCCAGCTCGACGGGGCGCAACCGACCGTGGAACAACGGCCAAAGAATCGAGTTGGAGAAGCCCTGGTAGTAACGCTCGATGTCGTCGGTGGACAGCGAAACCGGATGCAGGCGCAGTCCGCCGCACTCGAACGCGCTCTGACGCCCGGACTCGGGGCCTCCCCAGCCGACCCACTGGGTGCCCTCGACTGTCACCGACGACAACGCCGAGGTCAGCCCACCAGGGCTCGGTGTTCGCGTTCCATCCGGACCGATCTCGATCGGAAGCCGATTCGCCGCAACGACGAGTCCGCTCATCTGCACGTCCCCTTCCGTTCGTCGACCGTGGCCGCCTTGCAGTACCCATTCGATGGCCGGTCCATACCTCGATGCGCTGTCGGCCCGCCAGCGGCGGATCGGTCGGTGGGCAGGCTGCCCGGACGACTGTCGGTATCCCAGCATCGAAGGTTCCATCGCGCGTGCATGCGGGTATCAGTGAGTGCATGCAGAGAACGCTGATCGCCGTGGACGTCGACGGAACGCTGTACGACGGTGCCGATGTGGCCATCGAGGCGGTCGAGGCGCTACGTCAAGCGCACGAGCACGGCAACCTCGTGGTCATCGTGACGGGGCGACGATGGGAGCAGCTCGGTCACGTCATCCCGACGATCCTGGCTTTCTGCGACCGTGCCGTCTGCGAGGAGGGCGGGGTGCTCGTGCACCTGGCGGACCACAGCCTGACCCTGCTCGCGGAGCCGGTCGAGCCTGCGCTAGTCAACGGCCTGCAGGCCGCCGGGGTGCCGTCGCTCGACGTCGGCCACGTGGTGATCGGTGCCCCGTCCGGGCACCTGGAGCGAGTCACCAAAGTACGCGACGACCTGGGCAGCACGCGCGTGATCATTGCCAACAAGGGTTCGATCACTCTCGCGCCATCTGGCTGCGACAAGGGCAGTGGCCTGCGCGCCGCGGTGACCGACCTGGGTGCGCAGGACGTGCCGATCATGGCCATCGGTGACGCGGCCAACGATCTCGTGATGTTCGAGTTGGCCACGATCGCCGTGGGGGTCGCCAACGCTGATGCGGCGGTCCGCGCGTCAGGGGTCACACTCACGCAGGCAAGCGTCGGCCGTGGGGTCGCCGAGGCGCTTCGCCACTTCCTCCCGGGTCTACCTCCTGCCTGATCACCCGGCTGGCGCGGTCCTCGGCATCGTCGGCCGCAGAACTCGGTTGCCGGGCGCAGCACCCTGCCACTCCCTCACACTGGTGACGCCTTCATAGATGCGCACGTCGAAGCGACGGTCGACGAGACGCACGCCGGTCAAGAGGAGGTCGTCCTCAATTGCACCGGGAATGGGAGCAAGGGCCAGGCCGTGCTCATCGTCGGGCTCCAGTCCGAGCAGAATCCGAAGGAGCAGAAACGGCGTGGCGGCGGCCCACGCCTGGGGCGAACACGAGGTCGGAAACGGGACCGGCGTCTCGACGTCTGTTCGATCGAGGCCACAAAACAGCTCGGGCAGGCGTCCGCTCCACGCCTCGGATGCCGCGAACAGACCGTTGGCTACGATCAGCGCATCGGCTTCGAAGCCGTAGGCCCGCAACCCTGCAGCACACAGCGCACCATCGTGGGGCCAGACCGTGCCGCAGTGGTAGCTCATGGGATCGAAGGCGGGTTCGTCTGCGGCGAGGGTCCGGATCCCCCACCCGTTCCACATCTGTGGCGACATCAGGCGCTCGGCGACCGGGCCGGCGTGCATGTCATCGACGATGCCGCTCCAAAGGCAGTGACCGATGTTCGAGGTCAGCGAGTCGACCGGCCGCTTGTCCGGTCCAAGCGCAACCGCAAACCAGCCGAGTTCTTCCAGCCAGAAGTCGCGGTTGAACCGCGCTTTGAGGTCATCGGCGAGCCACTGGTATCGCTCCGCCACGTCCGGTTGCCCCATCCGGACGGCGATCGCCGATCTCGCCCGAAACGCGGCGTAGGCATAACCCTGCACCTCACAGAGCGCCAACGGCGCGAGGGCCAGCGTGCCATCGTGGTAGCGGATCCCGTCGGCCGAGTCCTTCCAGCCCTGATTGGAGAGCCCGCGCTCGGACGTCTTCAGATACTCGATGTAGCCATCGCCGTCGCGGTCGCCGTACTCCGCCATCCACGCAAGCGCCCGGTCTGCATGCGGCAGTAATCGACCGAGATGCTCATCGTCGAGACCCCACCGGCACAGCTCGCCGAGCAGCACGACGAACAACGGTGTCGCGTCGACCGAGCCGTAGTACGTGCTTCCACCGGTCAACGTGGGCGCATCGACGCCGAGGAACCGGGTCTCGTGCATGATCCTGCCCGGCTCCTCCCCGGACGCCAGATCGACCACACCTCCCTGGAGCTCGGCGAGCGCTTCCAGCACTCCGATCGCGAGCGTTGGGTCAATCGGGAGCGCCATGTAGGCGCTGATCAGGGCATCACGACCGAACAAGGTCATGTACCACGGTGCGCCCGCAGCGATGACCGGTCGGCGACGGCCAGTCGGATCGTGGAGCCGCAGTGCTGCCATGTCTTCGATCGAGCGGTCGAAGGCGGCACTGAGCCTTCGGTCGACGGTGCGCAGCCGAGGCACCGACGACAGCCACTCCCGCTGCCGATAGTCGGCGTGCGGCTGGCTCGGGTGGTGGTGCCTGCGTTCGATCCAACTATCTCCTAGCGCCACCGTAAGGTCCAACTGGATGACGCGGATGCCGTGGGGTTCGAGGGTGACGCTCCAAAGGAATCCCCGAGCCGAGACCTGGACCGGAAGGCCGTTAACGCTCAGCTCGGCCTGTCGGTGGACCCCACCGAGGCGCCAGCCGAACAACAAGCTCCGCTCCCTCACCTCCAACGAGTGCTCGCCTTCAGCGCTCGATCGTCCAGCCTTGATCGCGAAAACGTCGGCGAAGTCTGCGGCGACCTCTAGCTCGACCACGGCAGACACGGTCGATCCCCCAGTGTTACGTAGCTCGATCTGCTCATGCCAGACCGATCCGAGCTGCCGGCGACGCACCACGAGTAGACGGGGCTCGGAATGCAAGGCGGGAACAGATCGCCCTACAAAGATCGCACCACTCGCATCGGTGAGGCTGACCGTCAGCGGTTCCACCGGTACTCCTGCGATGAGGAGGCGGGCTTGGTTCAGCACCCGCATGTCGGCGAAGAACACGCCGTGCGTGGGGTTGGTGCTGAAGTCGCCGGATCGGCCGCTCAGACAGAACGTCTGGCCGTCCACTAGCGTGATCAGGCTCGTCGGGTCTCCGAGGCTGGTCGGCTCGGCGGCAAGCACCCAGGGACTCGGCTGCGATGCGCGCTCGGTCATCTCATCCTCCGGGGCCGTGACTCACTCAGATGCGCCTCACCAGTAGTGGGACCGGCTGCCGACAGGATGCCCCATCTGGCCCAACAACAACAGCACGACGCCGACAATGAGCACGATCACTCCCGCCGACCAGAGGATGCCGATCCCGAGAACGAGACCGAGGAGGAGCAGGACAAGTCCGATGACAATCATGGTTCTGCAGTACCCCGGCCGCACCCAATGCAAACCTGTTTCAAACCCAATTCTCCGCAGTGATGCAATGCCAGCTCGTTGTACAGCCTGTCACAAAATGCGGCTCTTGTGCTGTGTCCGTGGGTGCGTTCAGGCGGCTGTTCGGCCGGGGTGGGGTGGGTAGGGTCCGCCGAGGTCGAGCATCGCGAGCGCGACGAGTGCTTCGGGTGATCGGAACCCGAACGCGAGTCGGGTGAGTAGCCGCAGTTTTGTGTTGATGCTCTCGACGCGTGCGTTCGGCAGGCCGTGGGTGAGCGCGGCTTCGATTCCGGCCCGGTGTTTGGTGATCGACTTGGCGAGTTTCACGAAAGATGGGATGCGACATCGGCGAGCCCTTTTCAACCATTGGTCGAGCAGGGCGATACCGGCGGCGCCTTTCAAGGCGAACACTTGGCAGAGCTGCTCTTTCAACAAGTAGGCGCGGTAGAGCCGCCGGTTGGTCTTCGCGATCTGGGAGAACTTGGCGCCTTGGCGTTCGGTGAGATCCTCGGGGTTCTTCCACAACGCGTAGCGGGCACCCTTCAAGTCTTTAGCGACCGCTTTCTGGCCGTCGCGTCGTGCCGTGTTCCACACCTCGCGGCGGACCTCGTCAAGAGCTTTGGTGGCCCACTGCACGGTGTGGAACGGGTCCAGACACAACTCGGCGTTGGGGCAGCGGGCGGCAACCACGACCGCAATCCACTCCGCAGCATCAGCGCTGAACAGGCGGATCTTCGCGCAACGATCGACGCCGAGCCGGACGAAGAACTTGTCCAACGTTGCTTTGTCACGACCAGGACAAACCCACAACAACACGCCGGTGTCGTGATCGACGACCACGGTCAGATACTTGTGACCACGCTT
>JANYDH010000133.1 GCA_025359865.1 Actinomycetes bacterium
ACTCAGTCGTTCACGTTGACCGACAGCACCAACGCCCCGTTGGCTGCGCTCGGTCTCGGCGGTGCGATCACGGCCGCAGCAGGTACCGGTGGAACGTTCCAGATCGGTGCGAACGCGAACGAAACCGTTGGGTTGTCGATCACCAAGTCCGACTCGGTGACGCTCGGTGTGAACGCCTTGGTCGTAACCACCGATGCCGGTGCGGCGGCCTCGATCACGGCACTCGATACGGCTATTGCGAGCGTGTCGACGACCCGTGGCAACCTTGGTGCGTTGCAGAACCGGTTCGAGTCGATGATCAACAACCTGCAGGTCACCACCGAGAACCTCTCGGCGTCGGAGAGCCGCATCCGCGACACCGACATGGCCCAGGAAATGGTCACCTTCACGAAGAACAACGTACTGATGCAGGCCGGTACAGCGATGCTGTCACAGGCCAACCAGGTACCCAACTCGATCCTGTCGCTTCTGCGCTGATCAAGGAGTCATGTGATCCGACGTGGGGTCCGGCGTTGCCGGACCCCACGAAGGGTTACCGCCCAGACCGACTCTCGACCTTGTCACCGTCCTATGGGCGGTGACAAGGTCGCGAGTAGTCATCCTCCAGGCTTTTCTCGCGTTTCTTCACACCATCCCATGTCTACGCCAGACATGGAAAGGGGGTAACGATGTCATCGAATGTCAGTGTCAGCTCTGGCGGTATCGATGTCACCTCGATCGTCGGCAGTCTGATGGACGCGGCGCGTGCCCCACTAGCATCCTTGCGGAATCGCCAGACTGCCGCTACCACTCAGCAGACCGGAATCGCAAGCATCACGGCTGGCCTCGCGACACTGCGGGCGAGTGCCGCCAGTATCGTGAGCGGCGGGATCGCGAAGCTCACGCCGGCCACCACCAGCGCAGCCGTCAGTACGGTCATGTCCAGTGCGGCACGAACCGGATCGGTTTCGTTCACGGTTGACCGACTTGCCTCGACCCACGGCCTGCGAACAGCGGCCACCGTCGCTGCGAGCACATCGGTCGTCACGTCAGCGTCGGCGCTTGCCATTTCCAGCAGCGCCGCTCGCTTCGGGATAACCGCACTTAGCCCCGGCGCAGGCGTCACAGCCGGTCGTTACACCATCAGCGTGCTTCAGGCAACCGCTGGCGCTTCGGTCAGTGGCACGGCAGCCCTCGCAGCTTCGACGCTGGTCGACGGAACGAACAACACACTCAACATGACGATCGACGGGGTCGCCGCGGCCGTCACGATTGCGAGCGGCACCTACAGCCGTGATGGGCTCGTCGCCGCGGTCAACGCAGCCATCGCCACAGCCGGTGGGGGCGCCACAGCCACCCTCGACTCGACCAACCACCTCAAGCTGACGACGACTCATGAGGGCTCGACTGCGACCCTCGCTCTACCGAGCGGCAGTGCGCTCGCCACGCTTGGCCTACCGGTCACGACTCCGGCCACCATCGGTGTCGACGGGAGCATCAAGATCGGAACGAATGCTGCGGTGACCGTCACTTCGGCGGCCAAGGGCGAAGTGGTCGCGGTGTCCACCGGGGGTGGCAACTTGAACCTTTCCCTCGGCGGCGGGCTCCGTGTCGGCGATGCAACCCTTGCAGTTGTATCTACCGGTGATCGCAGCCTCAGCGCAGTCGCCGCGGCGATCAACAACGCCAACGTTGGCGTCTCGGCGTCAGTGGTCAAGGTAAACGATGGCGCGTGGCTGATGCAGCTCAGCTCGGCCGCGAGCGGAACCGCCAACGCAATCTCGACCGATACCGCAGCCTTTGCGACCGCCGGCGGATTGGTACAGACGTCAACAGCCCAGGATGCAAAGATCACGGTCGGCTCCGGCGGAGGTGCCTACTCGGTCACCGCATCCGGAAACCAGTTCACCGATCTCTTGCAGGGCGTGACGATCACCGCGAACTCGCTGTCAGCCACCGCGGTCGGTGTAAGCGTGAGTCGTGACGACAGCGCCACCGCGGATTCGATCGACAAGCTCGTCGGCCAGGCCAACGACCTCATCACCCAGATTGCGACCCAGACGCTATACAACGCCGGAACCCGCAAGGCTGCACCGCTCGCCAGCGATTACGTGGTTCGTGGCCTCGCTGCGTCGGTTCGTTCTGCGATGGCCTCAGTGGTCGGCGGTGGCACCCTCACCCTTGGGGGCAACATCGGCATCGACATCCAGCGCGATGGTACGGTGAAGTTCGATCGAGCGAAGTTCCTGACAGCGATGGCGAATGACCCGAACGGTGTAGGCACCCTCTTCGACCGTCATGGCAGCGGGGCGACTGGCCTCCATTTCGCTGGCGCTACGGACAGCACCGCGGCTGGCAGCTATGCGGTCAACATCACGCAGGCTGCAACTCGTGGCACCACGGGGCAGGTGCTCGTCGGAGGCTCCGTCGCGGGCCAGACGATCGGCGTACGGGTAGGTTCGACCGTGGCCACCTACCAGGCGGGCGCAGGCGCGAGCGCGGCGAGCATCGTCGCTGGGCTCAACGATGCGCTTGCACAGGCTGGCCTCAAGGTCGGCGCTGAACTGACTGTTGGCGGTGGCGTCAAACTGACCGGCAACGTCTTCGGCGGTTCAGGCGCATTCGACTCGAACCTCGACGTCACCGGCGCCGGCATCTGGCAGGCCAACACCGGCACCGATGTAGCGGGCACGATCAACGCGCAGAGCGCGATCGGCGTGGGTCAGCGACTGTCATTGCTCGACCTTGGGACAACTGCGCCGCGAGGCATCAAGATCGACGTTGACGAAGGCGTCATCGGTGCGATGGGCAACATCGACTATCAACCGGGTATCGCCGCGCGCCTGGTGAACATGGGAACACTTCTGACGGGCGTTACCGGTGGCCTCACTACGTCGTCCGCGACCTATGAACGTACGGTGAAGGACTTCAACACGCAGATCGATGCGTTCAACGCTCGTCTCGTAACGAAAGAGGCAAACCTCCGCCGACAGTGGACCGCGGTGCAAACCGCCCTCACCACGCTCGGTAACCAGCAAACGTGGTTGACCAGTCAGTTCAACAAGAGTTCGTCGTCATCGAGTTGATCACCCGGCTGATCACCCGACCAACACCCCGAATCCTTTGGGCTATTCCAGACGAAGTCCGGACGGTCGTGAGAGCGGAATGGAACTTCAGGTTCGTTGCGTGGTGATGCGGTAATGCACCACCGTCCACTCACTGCCAGACGAACCATGGAAGGTCACGTCATGCCCTACCCTCAACCCCTGCGCGACAGATTCATCGACGGCGCTCTCGATACGGCATCGGGCCCAAAGGTCGTAGCGCTCTGCTATGACCGGATGGATCGCGATCTCGCAGAGGCCATCGCGGCTCTCGATTCGGGCCAGGTCGAGCGCTCGCACGAACTGCTCTGCCACGCGCAAGACATCGTTCACGAGTTGCTGTGCATGCTCGACCTCGACGTGTGGGAACACGCTGGAGGCCTTGCCTCGATCTACCGATACATCATCGACCTCCTGACAGCTGCCAATGTAACGAAACATCCACGAGGGGCGATCGAAGCCAAGCGGCTGCTAGCCGAACTCGGCGATGCATTCCGCCAGGCGGCAGTGTCGGTCGTCGCAGAGCGCTTTGCCACGAAGATCGTCACGCCCGAACGCCAACTGTCGGTGCGGGCCTGATCGAGAAACCGAAAGAACGGCCAGATCCGAGATGAACACGTTGCGAACCGAGGGCGACAGTGACGTCATCATGTGGGACGACGTACTTCGTGCGTATGCCGCAGCGCTGGACGAACATCGCGCCTTCCTGCTGTCGGCGCAGCCAGAAGGTCTGGAGGCTGGATTCGATCTTGTACCAATCGAGTTCGCTCCTCCGGCGTCCATGCCACCGCTGCCCGCCGAGTTTGCCGAGCGGACTCGGTCTCTGGTAGCCGAGACAGAAGGGTTGAAGGAGCTCGCCCGCGACCTCCTACGCCGACACCAGCCCCAAGCATCACCAAGTCGCGCAGCGGTTGGGTCATTTAGTGCAGCGTCCCGGTGGGACGGTCGGTTGTGATGATGGAGCGCTCGTGATGGCGCTTTCGGTTCCTGATGACATCCCGACGATCGTGCTCGCCCTCGGTCTGATCGCATCGCTGATCACCACGGTGGCGATGATCCTCGGTCGGACGCCGTCCAAGAAGCAGTCGGTGTACGTCGAAGCACCGAAGCGGGCGCAGATGCCGGCATGGGTACCGGTGCCGACCGCGAACGCCGCACGCGAGCGAGCATCTGCTTCGGCGCGGATCAAGGCGGCCGCGTCTGTACGCGAGCGTGGGCTGCATCTCACCGACGTGCATGAAGTCGATTCCGTCGAGATCGACCCCGCCGACTGCCCACCGTTTGTCGCCTACGCCAGCTATGACCCTGCTACGAGCGATCCGGCCGCACACGACCCTGCTGGACAAGGTTCGATCCCCATGGACGGTTACGTCGTACAGCAACCTGCTGCGGTGACTCCGCAGGAGGCGCAGGTGATTCTCACCCATGCGGGCCAACACGAGCCAAATAGCGTAGCGGAGGTCATCAGCCAGTGGATCAAGGCAGACTTGAAGAACATGGCTCGCCGAACGCGCTGAGCCAGCGGCCCCGGGCGCTGCTTCGCCCGACCCGGTTCGATCCACCGGTCTTGGTGCAATCGTCGGGTGGCCGCGATGTTCGCGACCAGCACGCCGAACAACTCGCCGCGGCGATGTCTGTGGCCCGCGAAGACGGCCTGCGCAAGGCGCGAACCGAGGTCGACGCGACCATTGCCCGGTATGACGCTGCGCAACGAGGCCTGTTGTCGGTTACCCGGGCGCTGCTCCAGGCGGTCGACCAACTGCAGGCCCACGACGGGGAGGCAATCGAGCGGGTGCAGCACCAGGCCGTGATGTTCGGTGCCGCGCTCGCCGAGGAACTGATCGGCCGAGAGTTACGCATGTCGGACGACGTGGTGACCGCAACCGTCGATCGCGCAATCGCGTTCGCTCCTGACCGTGGCGGGATCATCTTGCGCGTGCACCCGAGCGATCTTGCTGTTGCCCGCGAACATGCTGAAGGGATCGACCAGATTGCCGGACGAGTGGATCTCGTCGGCGACCCGGCTATCGAGCCCGGCGGGTGCGTTGCCACCGTCGGCCCACTGCGGATCGACGCCCAAGTCGGTGTCGCGCTCGAACGGGTGAGAGCGGTGCTGGCATCATGACCCGCAGATCACCCGACCACCTACTTGCATCAACGGTGCCTCTCGCACAGTCGGTGACATGGCAGTAGCAGGAATCTCCGACTCGGTGACCGCGGCGCTACACCTCGCGATCAACGGCCTCGACACCCGTCAGCGGACCATTACCTCCAACATCGCCAACGTCGAGACACCGAACTACCTCGCCAAAGAGGTCAAGTTCGAAGACAGCCTCAAGGCCGCCCTCTCCGGTGGCGGTGATCCGATGTCGGCAAGCATTTCGGTCAGCGATTCGACTGCACCGCTCCTTGAGAACGGTAACAACGTCAGCATCGACTCCGAGCTGATGGCGAGTTCGGAAAACCTGCTCCGCCAGAAGCTCGTCGTGCAGGCCCTGAACAGCAAGTACGCCCTGCTGCGTACCGCCATGGCCGGTAACTGAGAGCACGAAGGGAGCCGCAATGTCACAAGTGTTCTCGATTCTCGGTGTCGCCCGAACGGGCATGGACGTCTACAAGACGTGGCTGACCGCCGTGGCCGACAACGTCGCCAACATGGATGACGTGAGCGACACCTCGACCCCCGCCTTTCAAGAGCGGTTCCTCGATGTGAAGCCGGTTACCGATCCCACCGGTTTCGGGGCGGGCGCCGAGGTGGCCGGCGTGCAGTACGGCGACCCCAACGGGCGGGTGACGTACGAGCCGAACCATCCACTGGCCGATGCGAACGGGATGGTTCGCCGACCCGACATGGAGCTCACCGACCAAATGGTCTACATGCAGCTGGCTCAGCGCGGCTACCAGGCAAACGTCCAGTCATTCCAATCGGCCCGCGAGGCCTACGAGACGATCCTTGCGATCGGGAAGTGACCTGACCCATGGCAATTCTCCCGATCCCACCCATCCAACCGATCGCGATCGGCTCGATGCAACCAGCCACGAGCGGCAACGCGATCGGTGGATCAGGCGGCCTAGGCGGAGCAGGTGGCGGTGGTGGATTCATGGAGGCGCTCGACAAGGTGTCGACGGCTCAAGCGACCGCCGACAAGCTGGCGATTCAGGCGGCGACCGGTGATCTGCAGGCAGTACAGGATTTTACGATCGCATCCACTGAGGCACAGCTCCTCACCCAGATGACGGTGAGTTTCCGCGACAAGGCCATCTCGGCCTTCAACGACATCATGAGGATGCAGATCTAACATGGCGGGATCCGATATGAAGACGGTGATGCGTCGCGGGCAGGATTTTGCCGGACGGATGACACCGCTGCAAAAAATCGCACTCGGCGCCGTCACCGTTACGGTGATCGCGGGCGGGTTTGTACTCACCCGCGCGGGCACCGGGGTGACCATGGCACCGCTGTACACCGGGCTCGAGGCATCCGACGCCTCGGCAGTGGTGGACAAGCTGAACTCGCAAGGCGAGCCGTACCAATTGACCGATGCCGGCCATACCGTGCTCGTTCCAAAAGCCGACGTGTACAACATGCGGGTGGCGATGGCCGGTGCCGGGTTGCCCTCTTCGAACAGCGGCTACTCGATCCTCGACAACCAGGGCATCACCACCTCGGAATCCCGTCAGCGAATCGACTATCAGCGTGCCCTCGAAGGCGAGCTCCAGATGACCCTGCGGGTGATGGACGGTGTGCAATCCGCCTCGGTGCATCTGGCGTTGCCTGACGAATCCGTTTTCACCGACCAGGTGTCGAATCCGACCGCTTCGGTGATGATCGTCGCCAAGGGCGCCGGCGGGATCGGCGACGATCAGGTGCAGGCGATCGTGCATCTCGTCGCGTCGTCCGTGAAGAACATGAAGCCAGAAGATGTCACGGTCATCGACTCGAACGGAACCGTGCTCTCCGCGCCTGGGATGGCCAGCGGCGGGTCGTCGGGCGCCACAGCCCGGTCCAAGGCCGAGCGCGCGTTCGGCTCGGCGAAGGCCAGCGAACTCTCCGCCCAGATCGCCAGGATCACCGGCGCCGACAAGGTGTCGGTCACGGTCACCGTCGACCTCGACCTCGATGTGAAGGCCGCGACGATGGACGACTACGGGCCGATCGGTACCGATACTGCGGGCGGTGTCGTGGTCGGTGATTCCACGTCGGCGGAGGTGTATGGCCCGGGTGTCGGTCCCAACTCTCCAGGTGTGGTCAACGCAGGCACCGTCGTGACCACGCCGGTGCCGTCGACCGTTCCGACTGGGGGCTACCAGAAGGGCGATAGCCAAAAGACCTATGCGGTCGACCGCACCGTCTCGTCGGTGACCGAGGTGCCCGGCAAGATCGTGAAACTTAATGTTGCGGTGCTGCTGGATGACAAGGCCGTGACGGCCGCGCAAGCAACAGAGATCCAAGCCCTTGTCACTACCGCGGCCGGGATCGACACCGCACGCGGCGACGTGCTGACGATCACCCGCTTGCCGTTCGACGTCTCAGCCGAAACGGCTGCAGCCGCCCAGACCGTGGCCGCCACAGCCTTGGCTGCGAAGGCCCGGATGATGGAACTGGTCCGCACGCTTGCTGTGGTGTTCGTGATCATCATCGCCTTGATCTTGGCCTACCGCAGTACCCGCAAGGCCCGCAAGATCACTGCGGTGCCGATCAGCGCAGACGAGATTGCATCAGCACAAGGCTCAGGCGTGCTCACCCCCGAACTCGCCTCTGTACCGAGCGGGCAGGGCGCACTCGTGATGGCGGGGCCGAGCACACCCAACAGTCTGGCTTTAGCGCTGGACCGAGTGGATTCGCCGATGGCGGAAATCTCCGAGATCGCCGAAACCCGACCTGAAGAAGTAGCCAACGTCTTGCGAGCCTGGCTCGCCGAATCGAAAGGCCGTCGATGAACGAGACATCAACCAAGCCAGCTCCGGCATTGTCGGGCGCCGAGAAGGCCGCGATCCTGCTGTTGAAGTTGGGCAGCGAAAGCGCATCGCAAGTTCTGAAGCTCCTCGGCGAGAACGAGGTCACTCAGATCACGGCCGAGATCGTGCGGGCCGGAACGGTGAGGAAGGAAGATGCCGACGCTGCCATCAACGAGTTCGCCACGATGATCGTCGCCAACGACCACTTCGCTACGGGTGGTGTGGCGATGGCGAAGGCGTTGCTCGAAGCGTCTCTCGGCGAAGTCCGCGCGGCGGAGATTCTGGATGGTCTGCGGGCATCGATGGTGAAGGCGCCGTTCGAGTTCATTCGTAACGCTGACCCGCGCCAGGTGCTGAACTTCCTCTCCGCCGAACACCCGCAAACCATTGCGTTGGTTCTGGCGCACATGATCCCCGACCATGCATCGATGGTGCTGGGAGGGCTCGCCGAGGAGATGCAACGCGATGTGTCGGTACGGATCGCGACACTCGAATCGACATCGCCCGAGGTGATCGCGCAGGTTGAGGCACAGCTCGAAAAGCGGCTTTCATCGGTGATGAAGAACCAGACCGAGACGAGCGCCGCCGATGGCGTGCAGACCCTGATCGACATCCTCAACCGATCCGACCGTGCGACCGAGCGGTCGATCTTTGAAGGATTGGAGGAGCACGACGAAGAACTCGCCGACGAGGTGCGTTCGCGGATGTTCGTGTTCGAAGACATCGTCACGCTCGAAGACCGGGCGGTGCAGTTGGTGCTGCGCCAAGTGGACGCCAAGGAACTGGCGACCGCCTTGAAGGGTGTCCGCCCCGATGTGAAGCAGAAGATCGCCCGCAACATGTCGGAACGTGCGGCTCAGAACCTGGACGAAGAGATCATCATGCTCGGACCGGTCAAGATGAAGACGGTCGAAGAGGCACAGGGTGGCATCGTCCGGGTGATCCGTGCGCTCGAAGAAAGCGGCCAGGTCGTGGTCTCACGCGGCAACGACGAATACGTGTCGTGAGTCCCCCGCGGGATCACCCGCGAGCTTGCGTGCAGGGTTCCTGAACACCGGAACCGTCAAGACAACGGTGCAGCAAGGATGGCGCCGCCTTCGGACCATGGATGGGACCGACCCCAGTACAGGACCCTCCAATGCTCGCTGCTACCCGTCGACGCTACGACGACCCGATCACCCGGGATCTCGACGCCACGTTCGGCTCAACGCTTCGCGGTGTGCGCGCGGCGATCTCGCCGGCGATCACCGGCGAGGTGAGTCGCGTGATCGGGCTGCGCTTCGACGTGGACGGTTTGGATCTGCCGATCGGCGCCACCGTGGAACTGGTCAACCCCACTCGACGCGGTGGCTCGCGGCTGACGGGCGAAGTAGTTGCCGTTGGTGATGGTGTGGTCAGCTGCATGCCGTTCGGCGAAGTCCGCGGTCTGCGTGTCGGTGCCCGGGTGCGCGGCGATGCACGTCCACCGTCGATCATGGTCGGCCCGCAGTTGCTCGGTCGGGTGATCGATGCGATGGGGAACCCGCTCGATGACGGGCCGCCGTTGCGTGACCTGTTCGAAGTGCCCCTCGATGGCGAAGCACCCCACCCGATGCGCCGCGCTCGGATCGACACACCGATGTCGCTTGGGATTCGCGCCTGGGACACGATGATCCCGGCTGGACGCGGCCAGCGCGTCGGTGTGTTCGCCGGCTCGGGCGTCGGTAAGTCGACCGTGCTCGGGATGATCGCCCGCAATACGGCAGCCGATGTGAACGTGGTCGCGCTCATCGGCGAACGCGGCCGCGAGGTGCGTGAGTTCGTGGAAGCTGATCTCGGCCCCGAGGGCCTCGCCCGGTCGGTAGTGGTGGTTGCAACGTCCGATGCGCCGGCGCTGGTGCGGTTCCGGGCGGCGTTTGTCGCAACCCGGATCGCCGAATACTTCCGTGACGAAGGCCGCGACGTGATGTTGATGATGGACTCGCTGACCAGGTTCTGCATGGCGCAGCGCGAAATCGGCTTGTCGGCCGGCGAGCCGCCTACCAGTCGTGGCTACCCGCCGAGCGTGTTCTCCTTGCTGCCGCGGCTCCTCGAGCGCGCTGGCGCGGCCGAGGTGGGTTCAATCACTGGTCTCTACACAGTGCTCGTGGATGGCGATGACCACAACGAGCCGATCTCTGATGCCTCCCGCGCGATCTTGGATGGCCACGTCGTGCTGTCGCGGCGCCTGGCGCATGCCAACCACTACCCGGCGATCGACATCTTGGCCTCGGTGTCACGCGTCGCGTCCGCCGTCACCGACCGTGACCAGCGAGCGCTCAGTGGTGAACTCCGTCAACTGATGGCGGCCGAGGCCGAGGCGAAGGATCTGATCGAGATCGGCGCGTACGTGCCGGGCACGAACTTGATGGTCGACCGTGCGGTCGCATTGCGAGATCAGATCTCTGGCTTCCTGCGTCAGGATGTGGATGATCGTTGTCCTGCCGATCAGGCATTCAGCCGGCTCGCACAACTGCTGAGGTCACGGCCGTGAACGGCAAGCGGTTGGCAGCGGTGCTACGGATCAGGCACCTGCAAGAAAGCCGAGCCCGCGGTGAGCTCGCGCTCAGCCATCGTCGCCACCGCTCGGCCGAGATCGAAGAGCGTCGTACGTGGGCATCGATCGACGAGCGCACCACCGCCGCCATCGGAACTCGTGGTGCACCATCGACGGGTGCGCAGCGCTCGCTACTCGGCGGACGTGCCGTGGTCGAGGCAGCGCAGCTTGCCGCTATCACCCAGCACGAAGCCACCGGCATCGCGGCCGAGATGGTTGTCGAAACGAATGCAGTCTGGACCATCGCAGCCCGTCGGGTGGAGGGCTTGGAACGTCTGTCCGAACGCATCACGGGTCTTGAGCGTGACGAAGAGCACCGCAAAGCGGGCAATGAGATCGACGACCTCGTGCTCGCACGATTCGGCCGTGAACCGGAGGGACCAACATGAGCACGATCGCAGCGATGAACCAGGTTCAAGGACGGATCACTCTGCTCCAGAACCGGTTGACGAGCTTCCTCGGCGACGGCCCTGCCGGTGCAGGACTCAGTATTGCTGGCCGCCCGACAGGCCCGTCGTTCGCTGACATTCTGAGCAGTTTCGACGGCGCTGGTACCTCGTCGTCGGCTTCACCAACTCCGAACCCACCGTTTGACCAGACCACATTCCCGTTCCGTTCCGTTACTGGAGACCGCGCATGAGCACGATCAGCCTGTCCACCTCGTCAGCCGCGTCGTCCGCGTCGTCGAGCGAGAAGATCGCCCGGACCAGCCTCTCTCCTCCCTTGTCACGTTCGGCTTCATCGGCCGCTACCGATGGACACTTCGAACAGCAGCTTGCTGACGCATTGGCCGGTCCCGTCGCTGACCGACCGACTGGGCCATCCGCCAGTCGCCAACTCGGCCAGCATGGCATTCCTGATCTCGACCGTCGGTCGAGCGAGTCGGGCCTTCGCATCGGCAGTGAGCGCCGTACCGAGGAACCTCCGGATCAGACCGAAGCCACCGGCAAGCCCGTGGACCACGCGATGAACCGCTCCAACGATGCCACACCGTCTCGGTCGAAACGAGCGAAGCGAGACGACGCCGCAGGTATCGACCAGCACGACAACATGGCATCGGCGGCAGGGCAGGCGAATCGCAACGGCCACCACGAGGACATGGCGTCGGTGACCGGCTTGGCACGTCGCGCCGACCAGGCGGGTCACGATGACGCTGGTGCCGACGCCGGCAATGGCAATGGAGCGGGCAACCCGGATGACGATGCGACAGACGGCTCGGCGATCGGTGCCGTCACGTCGGCCGCTCCCCCCTCCACGCCACCGACGGGCGACACGCTGGCCACCGATGTGCTGCCAGTAGCGGCTGATGCCACGGCACCCGATGTCGTACCGGCGACGGTGGTATCGGCGACTGAAGGATCGGCGACTGAAGGATCGGCGACGGTGGTTCCCGCGACTGAAGGATCGGCGACTGGAGGATCGGCGACTGGAGGATCGGCGAATTTCGGATCGGCGACTGAAGGATCGGTGACTGTGGTGCCAGTGGCAGATCTACTGTCGGCAGCAGACGGTGTACCGACGGACGTCGTGCCAGACGCAGCAGTGCCGGCGGTCGAAGCGCCGGCCGCACGTGAATCCGCTGTGTCCACCACGGCTGGGCGCGTTGAAATCGCTGACAGAACGACGGTCGCCGGCGCAGCAATGACCCCGGCTGCCGATTCGCCCGCCGACAACGTACAGGTCGCGGCAGGCCCCGTTGGAGCAACAACGACGCCTACAACGATGCCTAGGCCCGCATCGCCTGCATCGCCTGCATCGCCCGCATCGCCCGCATCGCCCGCATCGCCTGCATCGTCAACGTCAACGTCAACGTCAACGACAACGATGCCAGCGGCAACGAGCCAGGCAGCTCCGGCTGGGGCGACGGCTGACACGCCAACGCCGGATGTGGCGTCAGCGATGGCCGCACTGTCTGGCGTCGCAGTCACCAACGAAGAATCGGGTGCCGGCCGCGGGGCCCGGCGAACGTCGACGGCGCAACCATCGGGCGACCTGACGCCAGCAGGTACCACGCCAGCAGGTACCACGCCAGCAGACACTACGCCAGCAGACACTACGCCAGCAGTAGCAGCACTTGTCGATGCGCTGGCGGCGGTCGGACGGGCCGGAACCCAGTCCGGCAGCAATCAACGTGAGGGCAGCACGGGCAGACAAGTGCCCGGCGGGACGGCGATGATGGCGACCGCTGGAGTGTCCACTACTGCGGCGTTGGGTTCCACCGTCTCCACGCTCGCCACATCGGTGGGCGCCGGCCCCGACACAGCGAAGGCCGGTTCGGCGACCGCCTCGATGCAAGCGCCCGCACCCGGAACACATCGACCACCGTTGGGTCTCGTCGATACTCGACGGTTGGCGATCGACCTCGGCGATGAGGGCCTTGGACCGCTACGGCTGCAGGCGCTCACCCAGGGTGGAACGCTGCACATGAGCCTGTCGGCGGCGGACCCGCTGGTCCGAGAAGCGCTCGTTCGGAACTCTTTCGAGCTGCGTCGCGATCTGGAGTCGGCGGGCGTCAATCTCGGCTCGCTCGATGTTGGCAACTTCGACCGGGGCCACCAAGGTGGAACGGCCGGCCAGCGTGATGGCGACGCCGCTTCCATGCGCAGCAGCGGCGAACCCACTCGTCCGGGCGGCGACGGCGGTAGGTCTGCACGAAGTGGTTCCTCACGGTCGCTTCGGGGCAGTTCCACGGCCTCCAACAGCCTCGACCTGATGATCTGATCGGAGGCGAATCGATGTCTCTCCCACCGCTACGTATCAGTGCTGTCACCACTACCCCTCCGGGTACGTCGAACTCCGGTGGCACGCTTGGCTCGGGCACCGGCACGAAGACCGTCTTCGGAGCAGGCTCCACGAGTACTGCAAGTGCAGCCGGCCCAGCCGGGTTGGACCGCGAGGCGTTCCTCAAACTGCTTGTCGCTCAGTTGAGGTATCAGGACCCCAGTAAGCCGATGGATGCCTCGGCGATGATCTCGCAGTCTGCGCAACTGAGTGTCGTGGACAAGCTCGGCGAGATCTCGACCTCACTGCAGAAGTCGGCGGTGACCGACAAGTTGATCCTGGCAGGATCGGTGATCGGTAAGCAGATCACGTTCAACGGCACCGACGGCTATCCCGTGAGTCGCATCGTCAACTCGGTGCGCTTCGCTGATGACGGCAGCATGATTCTGAGCGCCACCGACTGGGATGTCCCGATGGACTCGGTCACCTCGATTTCGTCACCGGGCGGCACACCGCCTCCTACGGCACCGCCGGCGACAGGCACGACGGCACCGCCGGCGACAGGCACTACGCCACCGCCGGTTGATCCTCCAACGACACCGCCGGTTGATCCTCCAACGCCACCGGCGGCTGACACGACGACGCCGCCGCCGGTTGACACGACGACGCCGCCGACAGGCAGCCCGCCTGGCGTTTGACCAACTTGTACACCGGTGGGTGACCCTACCAACCCCCTGCCATGGATGGCACAGACCAGCTCGGATGCACGTTTCATCCCTCAACAGTCCTGAGGCATCCGCCTCGACCAGTCCATCCACAACACAGCGGGAGATCGCTCATGATCCGTGCAATGTCCAGTGCCCTGTCCGGGCTTCGTAACCACCAACTGATGCTCGACGTCGTCGGCAACGACATCGCCAACGTGTCGACCATCGGCTTCAAAGGGTCGAGCACCATCTTTTCTGATGTACTCACCCAAACCATCCGGGGCGCCGGTGCGCCGACGGCTCTGGTCGGCGGTACCAACTCCTCCCAGGTCGGTCTCGGATCGCGCCTTGCTGGCACGGTGCAGTCGTTCACCCAGGGCTCGTTGCAGCGCACCGGTCGCAGCAGTGATCTCGCCATCCAAGGTGACGGGTTCTTCGTGATCGACAGCAACGGCTCGCAGATGTACACCCGTGCCGGTGCGTTTACGCTCGATGCTGCGGGGCACCTGACAACGCAAGACGGTGGGCTGGTGCAGGGTTGGCAGGCCGCTGCAAGTGGCCAGATCGACACGAACCAGCCGATCGGCCCGATCCAGATTCGGGTCGGCGATCTGTTGGCTCCGGTACAGACGGGCAAGGTCACGGTCGGCGGCAACTTGTCTGCCGACGCGACGCTCGTTCCCGTAACCGCGACTACGCTCACCGTGACGGGCTATGACGAGCAGGGTGTAGCCATTCCGATCAACGTGAAGTTCACCAAGACCGCTGCGAACCAGTGGACGGCTACTGGAACGTACGGTGCCGCTCAGACCGTGGTGGCGCTGACCGACAACGTGCTCACCTTCGATGGTGCCGGCGAACTCACCGCGCCAGCTGATCGCGACATGAACATTGCCGCAGGGGCGATCCCCGGGTTCCCCGGCGCCATCACGTTGAGCCTCGGTGGCGCGACCAGCCCTGGGCGTCTGACCCAGTACGCGGGCAAGGCCACGGTGGCAATCACCGATCAGAACGGGTCGCCCCCCGGATCGCTGCAGTCGTTCAGCATCAGCCAGGACGGCGTGATCGTCGGCTCGTACTCGAACGGGTTGGCGAAGTCGATCGCCCAGTTGTCGATGGCGGTGTTCACCAACCCGGAGGGCCTGGAGCGCGCAGGCGGCGCATGGCGCGCATCGGCCAACTCAGGCCTGGCGCAGGTAGGTGTGGCCGGAGCGGGAGGCCGCGGTCTGCTGGCTGCCGGCAACCTCGAGATGTCGAACGTCGACCTGGCCGAAGAGTTCACCCGGCTGATCGTCGCCCAGCGCGGCTTCCAGGGCAACGCCCGAGTGATCACCACCTCGGACGAGATCCTGCAAGAAGTGATCAGCCTGAAGCGCTGATGCCTCGGCGCTGCACGAAAGCGCCGTACCCGGCTGACCGGACGGTGCGACCTGCTGGACCAAACAGGTTCTGGTCGTACCGTCCGCACTCCGCACCATCTCCGACCCATCGCCACTCGTCAACGAGGATTCATGTCCACATCTGCAGCCACGGTCAACAGCGCGAGCAAGACGAAGGGCCGCAAGCGTGGTGAACCACGCCTGTTCGACTTTCGCCGTCAGAGCAAACTCTCGCGTGAGCACGTTCGCACGATGCAGATCGTGCAGGAGACGTTTGCTCGCGGCCTGACCACGATGCTGGCCGCGCAATTGCGCAGTGTGACCCAGGTCTCGATCCAGTCGATCGAGCAGCAGACCTACGACGAATACATCCGCGAACTGCCCAATCCAACGGTGCTGACCCTGCTCAGCCTGGCGCCGTTGTCGGGTGCGGCGATCCTGCAATGGCCACTCGACGTCGCATATGTGGCCGTTGAGATGATGCTGGGCGGCAAGGGCTATGTCGAGCAACCGAACCGGGCTCTCACGGATCTGGAGTCGCAGTTGATGCGGAGCATCATCGAACGAGCGCTTCCCGAACTTCGATATGCATTCGAGCCCGTAGTGGTGACCGAACC
This sequence comes from Actinomycetes bacterium, assembly GCA_025359865.1. Lineage (GTDB taxonomy): Bacteria > Actinomycetota > Acidimicrobiia > Acidimicrobiales > Ilumatobacteraceae > VFMC01. Next base: position 16,042 of record JANYDH010000133.1, read on the forward strand.
GAAGATCATGAGCCAGGAGTCGAACCCGCAGTTCGCACAGATCGCCGCGCCGACCGACATGGTGATCATCGTTGCGTTCGATATTCACATCGAGGCGATCTCCGGCATCGCCACACTGTGCATCCCGTTCTCCAGCCTGCAGCCCTACCTCGAGGCGCTCTCGGCCACATCGCTGTATGCCAGCCAGTCGAACGTGAACGCCGAGGAGACCTCCGCCCGGTTGATCTATCATCTCGGTGAGACACCGGTCTCGGTGTCGGCGCAATTTCGTCCGGTCGAGATGTCAGCGCAAGACATCGTCCGCCTCCGTGTGGGCGACCTGCTACCGCTCAGCCATCCAGTAGATCAACCGTTGACACTCGTCGTCGACGACATTCCCACGTTCGAGGCGCGGATCGGTCGGCGTAATCGTCGACTCGCCGTGCAGATCGTGCGTCGAGCCGAACCGGGGTCGCCGTCGTTGCGGCCAACTCGGTTCCAGCTCGGGCAGCCCGTCGATCGCTGAACTCGGCTCGGACGCGAACTCGGCGCCCGACCTGCTTTACAAGAGGCGCAAGATCCGAACCATCGGATCAGCCCTCTAGCGGCAACTCGAGACACAGGAGCCCATGTGAGCGATCGCGGTACTTCACGATCCGAACTGATGACGGCCGCTGAAGCGGCGGCGCTTGCTCTCGCACAGGCCTTTGGCCTAGGTGATGAGGCACGGATCGCGACCGACTGGCCGGTGGACGCGGGTGACGCCGTACTGCGCGCCGAGATCTCCGGTGAAACCACCGGCTCGATCGTGTTGGCCGTCAACGAAGAAGTCGCCGAACGTCTCGTCGGCAACACATCGGTGCTTGCAGAAGGGTTCACCAACGCGCTTCAAGCTGCCAGTCGTGCTCTGGGCTTCGACCTGACCGGTGGCGTGCCCGCCCAAGGTGACACGAGCGCACCCGCTGTGATCGTGGAGATTCTCGACGGCGGGCAACTCACTGCGCTCGCCGGTCTGACGCTGCCGATCGCAGACCCCGCTGCGCTGGCGGAGCCGCAAGGGTACGAGCCGTCGTCGTTCGACCCCACGTTCGATGCAAAGGTCCTTTCGTCGGTCGTCGTGTCGGGATCGCTGGCGGTGCTGAACGATGTGGAGTTGGTGGTGACCGCCGAGTTGGGTCGCACGACGATGCCTGTGCGAGATCTGCTCGGGCTCACGCCCGGCATGGTGGTCGAGATCGATCGTGCCGCTGGTTCGCCGATCGACCTGTTGGTCAACGGTCGCCGAATTGCAACCGGTGAGGTGGTCGTGATCGACGAGGAGTTCGGGATCCGGATCACCGAGATCGCCCCGATGGACGAGCGATCCCGTTGAGTGATGCCACACATGCGACACCACACATGCGACACCAGATGAGTGACGCCAGATGAGTGACGTCAGATGAGTGACGTCGGTGTTGGAGCGCTACTCGTGCGGATGGTCGTCTCGTTGGCGGTCGTGCTCGCATTGGTGTTTGCGGCCTACGCTATCTTGCGTCGTCGCCAGGGGTTCTCCTCGGGTGGACTCGGTTCTGGACGCGCCGTGAAGTCCGCCCGCCGTGGCAGTCTGCTCCGGTCGAAGAGCGGCTCGTCGAGCAGCAAGGGCAGGGGACTCCGGGTTGTCGGGCGGATCGGCGTTGGCCGCACGGCCAGCGTCGTCGCTGTGCAGTTCGCTGATCGTGTGTTCATGCTCGGCGCTTCGGAGCAAGGCCCCCCGACCGTGTTGGCCGAGTTGGATCTCGATGCCTGGAACAATGCGACGGAACCCCTTGAAGACCTTGCGCCGATCTCGCGTGCTGTGGGCGGTCCGCTGGCCGAGGGCGGCAAGCGGGCCGGTTTCGTCGACGCACTGCGCGAGGCGACGACCCGTCGTGGCTGACTTCCGCCACCAGGTCCTCCGGGTTGTCTCGGTGCTTGGTCTCGCCATTGCTGCAGCGACGGTGCTGTCGGTCTTCGCCGGGGTGGGGGAGGCGCATGCGTCACCGCCGACACCGCCGACGCCGATTCCCGTACCGTCGTTCCCTACTCCGTCGATCCCAACGCCGTCGATTCCCACGTCATCGATTCCGACTGCCGTGAACACGCCTCAGATTCCGGATCGGTTGGACCCGCCGGTTCCGACACCGCCGACGCCCGGCTCATCAGGTTCATCCGGATCTCCGGGCACTGGTACCGACGGCTCCTCGACTCCGAGCGCCACCTTGGATCTGAACTTGCCGGATGTCACACAGAAGACATCGAACTCGGTCGTCCTCATCCTGCTGCTCACCGTGTTGGCAGTGGCACCGAGCCTGCTCGTGCTGTGCACTTCGTTCACCCGTATCGTGATCGTGCTCGGCCTGACCCGCAACGCGATCGGCATTCCCTCGATCCCGCCGCAACAGGTGATCGTCGGCCTCAGCGTGTTCCTCACACTGTTCGTCATGGGTCCGACCCTCGGTCAGATGAAGACGGTGGCGCTCGACCCATTGCTCGACGGCAAGATCACTACCTCACAGGCATTCGAGAGGGTGCAGGTTCCGTTGCGCGGATTTCTACTCCAACACACTCGCGAGTCGGAACTGAAGCTGTTTCTCGACGCCTCCCACACAGCCACTCCTGTCGACCGCGACAAGGTGCCCCTGAACGCGCTGATCCCAGCGTTCGTACTGTCGGAATTGAAGAGCGCGTTCATCATGGGTTTCGTCATCTTCGTGCCCTTCCTCGTGATCGACCTCGTCGTCTCTGCGGTGCTGATGGGGCTCGGCATGATGATGCTGCCTCCATCGTTCGTGTCGCTTCCGTTCAAGCTGCTGCTCTTCATCATGCTCGATGGCTGGATGTTGGTCACCGGCATGTTGCTCACCTCCTACAAATAGGACTTCATCATGACCAGTCAACAAGTGATCGACATCGGTACCCGCGCTCTGCTCGTCTCGGCGAAAGTGGCAGGCCCATTCCTTGCTGTCGTGCTTGCTATCGGGGTGATCGTCGGGCTGATGCAGTCCGTGACGCAACTTCAGGAACCCACGCTCACGTTCGTCCCCAAGTTGGTCGGCTCGGCAATCGTGATTGCCGCGAGTGGCAACTGGATGCTCGCCTCGCTCGTTTCCTTTGGCCATGATCTGGCAGCGAGCGTTCCTGCGTTGTTGAAGGGCTAACTTGCCATGCAGCTGAACTTCGATCCGGTCACGCTCGTCGGGTTCAGCCTTGTCCTCGTCCGTGCCACGGCATTCGTCATTCTCTGCCCACCGTTCAACAGCCCGGCGATCCCTACAAGAATCAAGGCGGGGTTCGCGGTTGCATTGTCGTTCGTGTTGGCTCAGCGGGTGGGTGCCGAGGTGGCATCGCTGTCGATGTCGGCATACGTCGGCGCGCTTGCCTCGCAACTGGTAGCAGGTCTCGCGTTGGCCGCCTTCGTGTTCGTGATCTTCCAGACGCTGCAAACGGCGGGCGAAATGATCGACCTGCAGGTCGGGTTCTCGCTCGGTGGCATCCTGGATCCGTTGTCGGGCAACACGTCGACCCCGATCGGACGGCTGCATCAACTGCTGGGGATCGCCATCTTGTTCGCCATCAACGGTCACGTCTTGGTGGTCCGGGCGTTCCTCGAATCGGTGCAAGCGGCGCCACTCGGGCATGTCGACACAACGGCGCTTGCCTCCGGCTTGGTCAAGTACGTCGGCCTGTTGATGATTGCTGCCATCGAAATCTCTCTACCGATCATCGCCGCGCTGTTCTGTACGGAGGTGGCGCTCGGGCTGTTGGGTAAGGCCGCCCCACAGCTGAACATCATGGTGATCGGCTTCGGTCTGAAGACCATGATCGCCTTTACGCTGCTCGGCGCGACCCTGGTCATGTTGCCAGAAGCCACCGAATCGCTGGTGTGGCAGGCCCTCCGCTCCGCAAGTCAGGTATTCCGGGGGTGAGTCGTGTCCAACCGTAGCGACAAGACCGAGGCCCCCACCGCAAAACGTAAGGCCGACTCGAAGAAGAAGGGTCAGGTCTCGAAGTCGCAGGACCTGTCGGCCTGGGCCACGATGCTCGCTGCCACCTACGCGCTGCCGGCCACTATCCGTAGCGCCGGTAACGTGACGACCGATGCGCTCGCTTCTGCGCGTCGCATCGGCCAGGCCTCAGACCCGCAAGCCGCCGTCGGCGTTCTCGGCCACGCGCTTCAGGGCGGATTGATGGCAGCAATGCCGATTCTGCTGGTGTGTATCGTGGTGGGCGTTGGGAGCCAGCTCGGCCAGACCGGTCTGGTGCTCTCGCTTCATCCATTGAAGCCCGATTTCAAACGGATCAATCCGATGAAGGGGCTGAAGAACCTGCTCTCACCGAAGTCGCTCTGGCAGACGGCGAAGCAAGTAGCCAAGAGCGCGGTCATTACCAAGCTGGCGTGGCCACATGTGCAGGCCATCAATGACCGCCTGACGATGCATGGTCGGGTGCCAGTAGGCGAAGGAATCGGTGTCGTCGCCCGAGAACTGATCGCGATGGTGCGTGTGATCGCGTGGGGGGTCATCGGTGTTGCTGCTCTCGACTACATGTACCAGCGGCGGACCCACCGGGCTGATCTGCGGATGACCAAGCAGCAGGTGAAAGAAGAGATGAAACAAAGCGAGGGCAACCCGCAGTTGAAGCAGCGGATCCGGTCGTTGCAAATGGCAGCCTCGCGCAATCGAATGATGAGTGCTGTCGCCGGAGCGACGGTCGTGGTCACCAACCCCACGCACATCGCTGTCGCGATCGTGTACGACCCGGCAAAGGGTGGGGCACCGAAAGTGGTGGCGATCGGGACCGATGTGATCGCGGGCAAGATCCGCGAGCTGGCCCGATCGGCAGGTGTGCCGGTGATCGAGGCGAAGCCGTTGGCCCGTGCGCTGTGGCGTTCGTGTGATGTCGGCGATGAGATACCGGTGGTGTTGTACGAAGCGGTGGCCAAGGTGCTGGCGTTCATCCGTCGCGTGAAGGGCACGCTGTTGGAGTCGGCAGCGATGCTCCCATTGCCGCACAGCTACAACGTCGACCGCTCGATGCTCGACGCCCTGCCCGCCCGCCGAGGCAAGCGCGGCCTGCGCGCCGAGCCGCGGCCCGGCGCTCGCACCGCAGCCTGAGAAATACCTGGAAGGTGCAGCCAGCTATCGACGCCCCGGCGGCGGCGGTGTTGTCGTAGGTATGTCGAACGGGATGGAGGCGACTCGTACACCGAGTCGGCGAGCGATTGAGGCCGCACCCCCCTCGAGATCGGCGAGGGCGAGTACATCGCCGGTGCGCGCCGCTGTCACCATGGAACGAACAGCGATGTCCTGCCGGGGAACGACCTGTTGTCCACGAAAAACTTCGAGCCACGCCCCGGCCGGGTCGTCGGCGAAGTAGCAACTTCCGTTGGGGCGGGGTAGGTCATAACGTACTGGCTGTCCGCCATCCGAACTCGAGAAATACCATGCTGCGGCACTCGAACCGTTGCGATAGGTCTTCATGATCCGAAACAGGCGCTGCCTCGGGCCAATTCGTCGGACCGGAAAGCCTGAGCCGCTCACGCAAGAGAACTGGCCCATTGGTGGGCCGTTGCCACGACAGCATCTCGGCCGCCACGACGGAGTGCATTGATGGGTTTCTCATCGGCGAGATCGGGCTCGGGGCTCACGAGCCACGATGCGACTGACCACATTGAGATCAGTCCGTCGTCGAACAGCTTCACTACGTCGGCGACACCGTCGGTGTCATAGACCGGCCCGAGATGCTCGATCCAGACCTCGCCCGAGTCGACGACATGCTCGGCCGCTCGACGTACCAGACTTGATAGGTCGCTGATGTGCGAGAGCGCCTTCCCATCCGGATCCCGTAGGAGCAGTTCCGCCGCGAACGCATCCAGCGCCCGGCGGTGGCTGCGTGGAGCCCTCCGGGTAACAATCTCCAGCACGGCCATCAACTACTTCCTGTCAACTACGTCAACCATAACTGTACCGAAGAAGTCAACGATGTCGACCCTGGGAGAGTGTGGCCCTGCCGCTAGCAGTGAGGAGCTGTCCCTGCGGTTTGACCGTACAGTGATTTAGCTTGGCTTGCGGGGGAGATCACCGAACGCGCTCGGGCGTTCAACCGCAACAGGCACCGACTCGGTTGCTGCGGCTGCGGCAGCACGGTTCGACAACAGGATCTCTTCGTACACCTCTTCGCGGTGCACACTCACCGAGCGGGGTGCGCGGATGCCGATCCGCACCTGATCGCGACTCAACTCCAGCACGGTGATCACGATGTCGTCGCCAACAAGGATGCTCTGTCCGGTGCGGCGCGTCAGCACCAGCATTACTTCACCTCGGCAGGCGATGTAGTTGCGAGTGGCGCACTGACCGGCCATCTGGTGTCACCAAGGATCACTTGATGCAGTCGCTGATGGCGCAGGTCGACAATCAGCGGGGCGCGCAAATTGGCCGACATCTGGGTGCCGTCGTGGTCGTTACGAACCGTGATCAGGCTGAGAATCCGCACGTCGGCGTCGTCGTCGATGCCCAAGCCCTCGGCGTCGATCTCGAAGTCGTACTCGGGAAACGGCACCCACGGCACGACGCAGAGAAACGACAGATCACCATCGTCGAGATCTTGAAGCCAGAACAGGGTCGGATCCGTAGTGTCGGGCTCATTGCCCGGCATCGAGGCAGCGTTCATCAACACGACACGGTGCATGTCGGGAAAGCCGGGGATGCCGCTCGGGATGTCGAGCGCACCGTCCTCGTCCACCTCGATAGCGCCGAAACGCCTCGTCTCGAGTTGCATATGACCTCCTGTCGTGTCGTCTTGTCGCTCTGAGCGGTTCAACCAAACGGCGGCGAACCCACTGGACAAGTGCCGCTTCCTGCGAACTGTTGTGAACGTCCGGAGGAGTTGCGATCACGCAGCAAGGTCACGGGGCAATGGTCGAGAGCGGGGTAGATCGAGTGAAACGCAGCCGGTTCGGCCAAGTGCTCCTACCTGGTGCCGTCGTGCTCGTCGTGGCCATCATGGTCATCCCGCTCCCGGCAGCGCTGCTCGATTTGATGATCGTTGCCAACTTGTCGACTGCGATCCTGATCCTGCTCGTGTCGATGAACGTCAAGCGCGCTCTCGAGTTCAGCTCGTTTCCATCACTGCTCCTCGTGGTCACGCTGTTTCGGCTTGGCCTGAACGTCGCCACATCTCGGGCTGTGTTGTCCAAGGGGCATGCCGGTGAGGTGATCGCGACGTTCGGCTCGATCGTCGTCGGTGGCAGCCTCGTCGTCGGCATGGTGATCTTCTTGATCCTCACGCTTGTGCAGTTCGTCGTGATCTCCAATGGTTCGGGTCGCGTCGCCGAGGTGACCGCGCGCTTCACACTCGACGCGATGCCCGGCAAGCAGATGGCGATCGACGCCGATCTCAACAGCGGAGTCATCGGTGATGAAGAGGCTCGTCGTCGTCGTACCGAGATCGCCTCGGAAGCCGACTTCTACGGCGCGATGGACGGTGCCTCGAAGTTCGTGAAGGGCGATGCCATCGCCGGGTTGGTGATCACCATGGTCAACCTGGTCGGTGGATTCTTGATCGGGGTGGTGCAGAACGGCATGCCGATCAGTGAGGCCATCACCACCTACTCGTTGCTGTCGATCGGCGACGGACTGGTCGCCCAAATCCCCGCCCTGCTGATCTCGATCTCGGCCGGTCTGATCGTGACCCGAGCAGCCGGTGAAGGTGACCTCGGGTCGGATGTGTTCGCCCAGTTCTCGCACCAGCGTCAAGCGCTCCGTGCCGCCGGCGGCGTGATCTTGATGATGAGCATGATTCCCGGCATGCCGAAGATTCCGTTCATTCTCGTTGGAGCGGGGTTGTTGATCGTGGGCAGCCGGTTGCCGGCGTACGTCGCACCCGGGCCGATCGTGGTCGAACCTGTGGTCGCTGAGTCCGCGCTGCCACCATCGGCCCAGCAGATGGCGATGGATGCCCGCACCGAGCCGTTGGAGTTGGACATCTCCTACGACCTCGTCGAACTCGTCGACGAGGCCACGGGCGGCGATCTGCTCGACCGAGTGTCGGCGCTGCGGCGAAAGCTCGTCAGCGAACTGGGGTTCGTGATGCCGTCGATCCGCACACGCGACGCCTCGAACCTGCCCGCCAATACGTATGTGATCAAGGTCCACGGTGTGGAGGTGGGCCGTGGTACTGCGCCCGTCGGCCGGGTGCTCGTGATCGGAGACTCGTTCGCCGGCCTACCCGGCGACGACGTGCGTGAACCGGTGTTCGGGCTCGCTGCCCGTTGGGTGCCGGCCGAGTTCCGAGTGCAGGCAGAGATCTCGGGCAACACTGTCGTCGATCGCTCGACGCTGGTGGTCACCCACCTGGCTGAAGTGGTGCGAAGGCGAGCGGGTCGACTGCTCAGCCGGAGCGATGTGAAGAGCTTGATCGATGGGGTTCGTGTGTCCGACCCGCAGGTGATCGATGACCTGACTGCTGCGAACGTCACGGCCGTCGAGGTGCAACGAGTGCTCTCGTCGTTGCTGAACGACGGCATTCCGATTCGCGACCTGGTCAGGATTCTCGAAGCGGTCAGTGAGCGGGCCAAGACCGTGCGGTCGCCCGAGGCACTGGTCGAGGCGGCACGGATGGAACTCGGTCCCGCTATCACCAGCGCACTCGCGGTCGATGGTCGCCTGACTGCGATAACGCTGGCCCCGACCACCGAGTCGTGGCTGCTGACGGGGCTCCGTTCCACCGATGGGATGACGCAGCTCGAACTCCTACCGCACGAGGCCGACGAACTGATTCGTCAACTGAACGAGTTGGTGGCCGAGTCAGGCCGACGTGGAACCAACGCGGTGCTTGTCTGCTCGGCATCCATGCGAGCCGCCCTGAGCAGGCTCGTGAAGGTGACCGTGCCCAATATCGGCGTCGTGTCATACGCCGAAATCGGTGACCATCTCGATATCGAGGTGATCGCCAACATTGATCTGAATGCCCATCGCAGCCCGAATGGCGGCGCTAACCCAGAGGAGTACCACGATGCCTTCGCAGCCAACCGCTGAGCAAGAGACGATGCGCTTTCGGGCGTCTACGTTGGAAGAGGCGATCTCGGCCGCCGAACAGTCCCTCGGTGCGCGGGTCGTGGTCAACGAGGCCAACCGCATTCGTCGAGGTGGCATCGGTGGCTTCTTCGCGTCCGACATGGGTGTCGAGGTGGTTGTCTCGCTGGCTGACGAGACCATGGATCAGGCACTTGAGCGGCTGGTCAGCGAATCAGGCGCAGATGAGCGCACTTCATGGCAGGAGCGTCGCACGAGCAAGCGCTCCGAGTCGGCGTCGCCGGAGTCGCCAGAGGTGCCGGAGGCGCCGCCATTGGCGCCGTTCGCAGAAGAAGTCCGTCGCGACGCGATCCGCCGTGAGCTGTCCCGCCGTCTGGCGAATCCGGCCGATGAGTTGGTGGTCGATTCAGTGGACGTCGGCACCGCTGCCATCGTCGGAGAGCTCCGGGCCATCGCCGAAGATGAGACCGCGTCGTATCGACGTGTGCAAGAAGCTGCCGAGCGTCTGTCTGCCGACTCGTTCCTGCATGACGGAGACACACCTAGGTATTCGGATCAGCCGGAGCAGCGGCCCACGCGACGCCTCGGGTCGCCCTCGGTGGCAACGGCAGCCACGAGCCGGTTGGGAGTGCCGGCCGCCATGGCCCGAGCCGTAGTGGTCGCACCGCAGCCGACCACGAATCAACCGGTCGCACTCGAGTCGATCATCGCCGAGGTGCTGACCGAGCGCCTGCCCTCCGAGCGTGCCGTCATCGAACGGATCAAGATCGAGCGGATGCTGGCAGATTGCCCGGCGCCGCGCCTCGTCGAGGAGTCATTCGCCGACCTCGACGACCTGTCAACCACCACCGATGTCGAGGAATCCGCTCACGAGCCGGCCGCCCTGCATCTCGTCCGGCCCACCCTGACACCGCCAGTACCGCCTGCCCCGGTGCCGACAATGGTGCCGACGATGGTGGCGCAGACCACCGTCGAGGTGGTCCCGGTCACTGCTGCCGACGTGTTAGCCACACAGCGTCAGAGAAATTCTGGCCCGCCGTCGCGACGACATGTTGAGTTGGCGGTTGCAGCTGCCGATCAGTTGATCGACAGTCTTTCCAGGAGTGGCAGCGTTCAGCGCCTGTCCGTGCGGGTCGTTCTCCGTTCGGGCGATCAGCGCGAGGTCGAGGCCGAGGCCCAATGGGAGGCACGACCGGCAGGGATGCAGGAGGAGGCGTCGTGAGTGGCAAGAACGACGGCAACAAGGGTGGCAAGAAGAGCGGCAAGAAGAGCGGCAAGAAGAGCAAAGACGAGGTCGTGGTGTTGAGGCGACTTCCGGGCCCGCTTGCCCCATGGCGTCTCAGCCTGGTGGTCGCGCTTGCAGCTGCCACGACGGGTATGCCACTGCTTCGTGCCGCATCCTCAGGCGAGCAACTCGACTATGCGTTGCTGCGTTCGTTCGGGATCGCGTTCCTTGCCTGGATCGCCCTTGGCAAGATCAACAAAGTGCTCGGACAGGTCGAGCCCGGTCAAGCCCCGGCGGCATTGTCGGAGCGACTGACCACCGTCAGCGAGCGGAAAGAAGCTGAGCCATCCGCTGGCCAACTGGCCGCCGATCGTTCCGGCCGCGCCGCCTAATAGGCTGCAGGCCAGACCGAGTCGTTGTGAGGTTCCGGCGGCTCAGCCTTCGCCGAACCTCACGGACCTGAAGCGTTGAGGACCGGGCCGGGGGGTGGGCGTCAGCGCAGGTAGTCGAGTAGCGAGGCTGGTAGGACCTTCGCTGTTACCTGCAGGGCGGCTTGGTAGGCGTTTTCCTGCGACTTTGAGCGCACCAACGCCTCGACGACGTCGACGTCTTCGATCTCCGACAGCTGACCCTTCATCCGCAAGGCCTCGTCATCGGCACGGCTCTTGATGTCGAAGATCCGGGCGGCCCGCGAACCGATGTCCACGGTGGCCGACATCATCACCGATGAGGCGTTGTCGAGATTGGTGTGCTCGGTGGCGATGCCGACCTCGTTGCCGGTCGCGATGGCGGTAGCCAGACGGTCGAGCACCTCGAACATGTTGCCGATTGGCCCGCCCTGGGTGCCGAAGATCTGGGGCCCGGTACTGTTCACGGCCATGTTCGTTTGCGGTGCAATATCGCGGATCACTGCGGCAGCGTTGCCGAGGTACTGACCGTTCAGGTCGTAGGCGGCGCCGTTGGCCGTACCGTTGAACAGCGATCGGCCGTTGTACTTGGTGTTCGCCATCGACAACAGGTCATCGCGGATGGCCTTCACCTCGAGGGCGATCGCTTGGCGGGCGCTGGGGTCCGTCAGTCCGCCGCTGTTCGCGGCGCGCACCGCCAACTCCTTGGCTCTACTCAGTCGGTCGAGGCTGTTCGACATGGTGGCGTCCGCGGTATCAAGCCATCCTTGCGCATCCGTCAACGATCGACTGCGCTGTGTTGCCCGGTTCATCTGCTGGCGCAGGCCCATTGCAGCCGCTGCAGCGCTGGGGTCATCCGATGCTCGGACCAATTGACGCCCAGTGGTGAGTTGCGTTTGCGTGTGTTGCAAACTGCGCAGGCCGTAGCTCAGGTCGCGCAACGTGCTGGTCACCATCATCGAACTAGTCACACGCATGACGGGCTCCTCATCAAGTCGGCTGACGCGCTCATCGACCGACCACACCGGTGCTGTGGATCAGCGTGCTCAGCATCTCGTCGACGGCCGAGAGCACTCTGGCCGATGCCTCGAACGCGCGCTGTGCAGCGGTCAATTGCGCCATTTCCTCGTCGATGCTCACCGCGCCGACCGAATCGGCTTCCTTCCGGGTGGCATCGGCAACCTGCTCCTGGATGTCCGACCGGCGCATCGCCGCGCGTGACTCCACGGCGAGACTGGAGATCAACGCCTGGAACTTGGTGTCTGGCCCCAATAGTCCATCGGCGACCAGCGACATGGCCCTGGCCTGCTCGCCGTCGAGTGCTCCGGGCGCAACAGGGCCCGGGAACACCGGCGCCCCGGCGGCGACGTTCATCGGCAACCCGGCGACGTCGACGGAGAGGCTGATCGTCGCGGCGGTCGTGAGGGCCGGGTCGAAGAAGTTGCGACCGGTCACCCCGGCCTGGTCGTAGCCAGCGAAGTGGACGGCATTTACCTGCGTGACGATCGTGTTGGCGATGTCGTCGAGTGCGGCGAGGTAGCGCGGCACAATGCCGGTGACGGGTGTAATCGTGGCTGCCAACGCCGAGGCCTCACCGGACGGGGCGTTCACGACCATGTTGTCGACGGCCCAGCGCAGGGTGCCGCCGGTACCGTCCAGGTCGAACGAAAGCGGGCCGCTGACGATTGCTCGTCCGCCGATGTACACGTCGATCTGCCCGTTGCCTGCCGGACGAGAGACAGCCCCGGTGAGCGCCGAGAGCTTGGTGACCAGCAGGTCGCGCTGGTCCATCAGGTCGAGTGCTGCCTCAGGCGCGCCGACGATCTGTTGATTGATGACTGCGATCTCGGCGGCCACACCATTGGCATCTTTCGACAGGGTCACGACACGTGCGGCCGCCGTGTCCTGGAGCGACTGCAGATCTGCCGCAGTGCGGTGCAACGAGTTGGCCAACGTATCGGCGGCCTGCAGCAGCGCTGTCCGTGTCGCCAGTCCGGAGGGATTGTTGGCGACGTCGGTCCAGGCACCCCAGAACGCCTGCAGTTGCGTTGCAATACCGGTGTCGCTCGGCTCGGCGAAGATCCCTTCGGTGTGGTCGAGAACCGAGGTGGTGAGCCTGGCTGCTGATCTGGCGCCCTCCTCGCGAACCGAGCGCGCTTCGAGGAGTTCGTCGAACGAGCGGGTGGTACCGACCACGTTCACACCGAACTGTCGACCGACACCGGCGAAGATGCCTGCGCCCATGCGGGCACCCGCGGCCTGGAGTTCAGCGCGTTGACGGTGGTAGCCCGGCGTCGTGGCGTTGGCCACGTTGTGCGCCGTCACGTCCATCACCCTGCGTTGGGCCTGCAACCCCGACAGCGAGGAGTAGATAGCGGAAATGTTCGGCATCGTTCACACCGTCCGATCAAGACGCAAGGCGGCGGCGGGCGACAGCGAACTGGCCAGACCGTGTGGGTCGTACACATCGACGCCGTGCTCGCCGAGCGAGGCGAGCATCTCGCGCGTGCGGTGCACGCCACGGCGGGCGAGCTCATGGTTCGATCTGGAGAGCTCTTCGATTTCGGCTTGCAACGACAGTAGGTGCAGCCGGTGTTGACCGAGCAGGCTCGCCCATGGCGCACCCAGATGATCGATGATCTGGTTCAATGAGGTTCCAGCAGGAAGGCCACGCGATGCGGTCACACGCGCAGATGCTTCAGCGCGAGAGCGGTCGACATCGGCGATGGCATCGATGATCGCCTCGATCTCAGCGCTGATGAACGGCATCCAGCGCGCCCGCCCAGCACCCAGCAACAGCCCCTGCACCTCGAGCTTGAACACGAGCTGTTCCAGCAGCTCGCGCATTGTCCACAGCTCGTGCGACAGATCCTCCGTGGCATCCACAGACACGACAGTCCGGTTTCTTTGAAATCGGCACGGATACCCCGCGGGTGACTGTTCAGGGAATCCGGTCGAGATCATGGCATTCGAGGGAGTCCGTCAGGACAGTCCTTCAGGTGAGCAAGGACGCTTTCGCACCGACACCCGATCATGGGGCACCAAGGATGGAGCAAACACCATGATCCGTCTCACACGGCTACGTAATTCCAATCCGCTGTTTCTGAACCCTGACCACATCGAACGGCTCGAGCAATACCACGAGACCACCGTGCACATGTTCAATGGTGACGAGTTCGTCGTCACCGAGTCGGCAGAGCAGATCGTCGACCTGATCACCACCCAGCGCGCCAACGTACTCTCGTTGGCTTCTCGGCTCGCCACGCAGGCCAAAAAATCAGAGACTACCCAGCCGAGCCTGGACGTGATCGCAACATCGGGTGATAGCGGTGCCGGTTCGGTGAGCGCGATCATCGCCCTCGCCGATCAGGACGAGGAGGGCTGACGTGCCGGCAACACTGGTTGGCATTGTGTTCGCGCTCGTCTGCGTGATGGTCGGCGCCATCACCCACAGCGTTGACCCGGTGTTCCTTGTCAGCAATGTGACAGCCCTGTTGATCGTGATCGGTGGAGCACTCGGCGCCACGATGGCGAGTTTCGAGTTCGAGGCAACAACGGGTGTGTTCAAGGTGATCATACGCGCCCTCCTGCCGAAGAAGCTGCCCGACGGCGCAGCCAGCATCAAGATCCTTGTCGAGTTTGCGCGAAGTGCCCGCCAAGAAGGCCTGCTCTCGCTCGAGTCGCAGATCAACACCCTGGAAGACCAGTTCATGCGCCGTGGCCTGCAACTCGCGATCGACGGCAGTGACCCGGAGGCGGTCGCGCAGGTGATGCGTACCGACATCAAAGCGATGAAGGCTCGACACAAGGTCGGCTCGGACTGGTGTCAGGCGTTCGGCATCTTCGCCCCGACGTTCGGGATCATCGGCGCCGTCATCGGTCTCATCGCCACGCTCGCTGAACTCGACCATCCGGAAAAGTTGGGTGCGGGTATTGCCGCCGCATTCGTGGCCACGTTCCTCGGCGTGTTCATGGCCAACGGCGTGATGTTGCCACTGTCTAGCCGGTTGAAGCGGTTGTCGTTCCAAGAGGTACAGGCCCGCGAGATGGTGATGGAAGGTGTGCTCGCGATTCAAGGCGGCCAGAACCCGCGGGTGATCGAAGAGACACTGATGAGCTACCTCTCGCCGGCCGAGGCCGATGTGCTGCGGGCAGCGAGCAATGAGTAGCGCGCGCGGACACAACCGGCATGTGGAACACGAGGAGCACGAAGAGCACGTGAACCACGAGGCGTGGGTGATTCCTTATGCAGACATGCTCACGTTGTTGATGGCGTTGTTCCTCGTGCTGTTCGCAATTGGGCGGACAGACTTGGAGAAGTTCAAGAAGATGTCGCTGTCGTTCAAACAGGAGTTCGGCAACTCGAATTCGGCGCAGGTCGTCACGCTCGGCGGCGCTGGAGACAACCCTGCCGGAGATGGCGGCTCAGGAATCGTCAGCGAAAACATCAGCCCAGTGGCACCCGCACCGACGACCACTAGCCCAGCCGACCAGGCGCTGGCCGAGAAGCAGGCGACCGAAGCGGCAGCGCAGGCCGAGGCGACCTCGCTCGATGGGGTGCAACAGACACTCGAGCAGCAGGCGGCGCTGGCCGGTCTCGGCGCCAATCTCGGCTTCAAGCTCGAGGCACGTGGCCTGGTGGTCACGATCGTCACCGACCAGGTGCTGTTTCAGGCCGGTTCGGCCGACCTGCAGGCAGGCGGAGTGTCGATTCTTGACGTCGTGGCTCAAGCGCTCACAAAGGTGCCCAATGATGTGGTGATCGAGGGCCACACCGACAACCGGCCGATCTCGAGCGCCCGCTATCCATCTAACTGGGAGCTCTCGAACGCTCGTGCGACATCGGTGTTGCGGTACATGCTCGACCACGACGGCATCCCCGCCTCTCGGCTGTCGGCCACCGGATATGCCGACACCAAACCGGTCGCCGACAACTCCACACCCGAGGGGGCAGCGAAGAACCGTCGCGTCGAAATCGTCGTGGTGGCCGAAGTGCCGCTGAGTCCTGCATTGAACGTGGACGGCACCCTGACCGCCGAGACAACCGGGGCCACGGTGATCACCGAACCGGCGACGGCCCTCGCCCCGGGGACAGCAGCAAGCGACCCGGTTGTACCTGGCGTTCTGCCCGACCTGCACATCACGCCGGACGCGACACCGAACCTCAGCCCAGGACCGGATACGACAGCAGTTGCGGGCACGGGCGCACCGTAGACCGGACAGTAATCAGCGACGACCCCCCACGGATGGGGAACACCAGGGACACGGACGATCATGGCGAAGAAAAAGGAAGTCAAAGCCGAAGGCGACGACGAAGCCGACGAGAAGAAGTCGGGTAAGTCGAAGATCATCATTGGTGTGCTTGCTGTCGGCCTAGGCGTTGGCGGGTACATGTTGGGTGGTCAAGGGGCGGCTGGGCCGGTGTCTATCGAATCGACGACGACCACCACCCTCGTCCAGAAACTCGGGTGCAAGGACAAGTCGATCGAGGAGGGCCCGAAGACCGTTGTCGACCTGACGTCGATGAGCATCAACCTTACCGACGGTCACTATCTGCGGGTCGCCGCCTCGCTCGGCCTGTGTGATGACGTGGTCGTGGTCGAGGCGGATCCGTTCAAGACGGCCCAGGCAAAAGATGTCATCATCGGGTTGCTGTCGGGCAAGACGATGGATGAGTTGTCCACCGAGGCCGGTCGCGATGAAGCCAAGAAGAAGTTGATCGAGGGCATCACCGAGGCCTACCCCGGAGTGGTCTACACCGTACTGCTGACCGAATGGGTCATGCAGTAACGCCGTTTGTCCAGGTCTCGTACAGCCGGCCCCCACGCCCCATGCTGTGCGGGTAGCGGCTTACCCCGCCGTCCGGGGTGAGCCAGGCTGACTCTTGGCGTTTGGTTGCTGCATACAGCAACCAAACGCCAAAAGTCGCTAGCGAGCCGTCCTCAGGCCGCCGGTGCAGACCGCTCGGCGGAGCGCAACCGCGTGCGTGACGTCGGCCAACACCTCCGTTGGCCTGGCCAGGTCGACCCACCACAACTCGATGATCTCCCATCCGAGTCGTCGTAGCCGCCGTTTGCGGAGTGCACCGGCGGCGCGCGTCGACGGCGTGGAGTGCCACTTCCAGCTCTGGCATTCGATGCCGATCATCAGTTCCGGTGCTGCCAGGTCGAGCTCTGCAAGCAACCGCCCGGTGTCCGGATCGGTGACCGGGTACTCGTCCATGAGCTGAAGCCCCGTCACCGCGACGACCCGCTTGGCGAGGCGTTGGAACCAGCTGCGGGGGAGTCGTCGCTCGGTTTCGGAGAGCAGATCGAGCACCGGCGCGGGACCTTTGACGCCTGGACGGCGCCACTGTTGCACCGTCTGGCGAATCCACTCGGGCGATTCGCCGTCACGCAACAGGCCGTCGAGCGCCTGGCGCGTTGCATCGCGTCGTCGCGTGCCGGCGATTTGCAGCAACGCAATCGGTTTGCTGACCACGCGCATGCCGTCGATCTCGGTACAGCCATCGGCAGTGAGCAACGTCGACCGATGGAACGTAGTTCCCGGCAACGGGGTGTAGTGAGTGGATCCGCACACGGTGACATGAACCGTCTGTTCATGGGCGAACCCGTCGAAGCCGTGCAGTCGTGCTGCCGTTGCATGCGAAATGGCAGCATCGTCGCCAGCCGACAGCAGGGCGGCACGAACGTGTCGTCGCCAGGTGACGGGTGCGCCGGCGAGGCCGACGACAACCCGGTCGAAGTGCTCCCACTCACCGCTGGCGAGCCGCTGTCGCCGCAACGAGTCGGACACGCCGACACGGCGGAGTTGGTCGAACGTGGCGAGGCCGTCTTGCACGGCGAAGAGTCGAGACACCAGATACATACCCCTGTGATGGACGGTGAGTCCCCGTCAGCGGAACGAAAACCCCGATTCTCTGCCTGAATCCCCGACTCTTGGCGTTTGGCTGCTGTAGACGGCCTGTCGCAAAGTGTGGGTGCGGTGTGGCGGCACCCCGGCCCGACCTCGCTGATGTGAGTGGTGTGGCGAGCTCCACGTGTCGCCGCGATCAGCGATTCGAACTCGCCACGGCGTAGACCCGGTCCCCAGCTGACTTCCTCTCAGCCGCGCGTACCACCACCTCAGCCCGCCGATGTGCAGCCACGGGCGAAGTGACGAACACACCGCGCGAAAATGCCATCTCGTTCTGCACTTCGCGACTCCACGTCGCACCACCTGATCTTTGGCGTTGGGCTGCTGTCAACAGGCTGTCGCACAATGCTGTGTGGTGGTGTTAGCGGCCTGATTGTGTGAGGTTGGCCGTCT
>JANYDH010000163.1 GCA_025359865.1 Actinomycetes bacterium
ACAGCCTGCCGCTGACAGCCCGACGCCAAAGGTCAGCCGTGATGCACGGCTGCCGGGTCGTGTGGCGGGTGTTGTGTGGCGGGTGTTCGACGAATCCGGTCATCGTGGCCTGCGGTTCGTCGCGCAAGCGGTCGACACAAGTGGTCGAAACGGGGAACACATTTCCGAGATTCGTCAACTCGGCTTGACAACGATGTCAAGTGAACATGACGCTGTTGCCGAGTTGATCACCCTGGGGCCGTTAGCGCAGGGTTTGCATTCAATCAACTCATGCGGGGATGCACTAGGCTGACCTTTGGCGTTGGGTTGTTGTCAGTAGCAGCCGAACGCCAAAGGTCAGCCATCTTTCCGGTTACCGTCGGCCGACGGTGCGGTCAGGTTCGGGCTGGTCTGTTCGATGCTTCTACGATTCCTAGATGGATGATGTAGGGGATGGGCTGGACACCGGTGGCAGCGCCGTCGAGCGTCAAGCTGTGGCTCCCCGGATTCGCCGGATGCACGACCACCTGCGAGTGCCGTGGCGCAACGGCGGCGGGTACACCCTCGAGGTCGACCACGACGGCACCGACACTCGCCCCTGGACATGGCGGGTCTCTATCGCATCGGTCGACACTGATGGCCCCTTCTCTGTGTTCGAGGCGGTCGACCGTCATCTCGTGGTGATCGACGGCAATGGCATGCGACTCACCATCGACGGGGACGCTCGCGCTGCCCTTCCGCTTCGGGTGGTGAGCTTCGACGGGGCGGCCACGACCGTGGCGGAACTGATCGACGGGCCGATTCGCGACCTGAACTTGATGGTGTCTCGTAGCGGCCACCGAAGGCGTGCTGGAAGGCTCGTGGTGACTGATGGCCCTGGCTCGCTCAGTCAGGTTGAGTTGGTCGTCGCTGTCAGCGAGCAGGTCACCGTCGAAACCGACTCTGGCCTTCACCGGCTTGGTCGTTTCGATGCGGTGGTCGATGTGGGCGATGGTGATCTCATCGTTCGCACAGGCGTCGCGGTCGTTGCCCAGTGGTTGGCAACCTGAGATGACCCGCCGGGGTCAGCCTTCTTCGCCGAAGCTGATCCCAATGCCGCGGGCAGCGATGACCGTGTCGCAATCGAGGGGGACGGTGCGCAGTGCGCCGATGGCGTCGAGTAACGGCACATACTCGACGTTCGGCTCGTTCAAGGCCACCATCACCCCGCCGTGTCCCTCCTCGAGGGCGCGTACGGCACCAGCCCCAAAACGGTTGCCGAGCGTGGCGCCGCGCAGGAGGTGACCGAGCACCACGGTGCGGGCCTCCTTACCGGTCAGCTCGGTGAGTTCGCGGGCGACCTGATGGCCGATGCCACTAGATCATCCGGCGGATCTACGCTCGCGAAGTGTCCATCGACGGGCCGTCTCCGGCGTCTTGAATGTGCGCGTTTGGTGATGCGCTACCATCGGTTTTTCCGTTCGATCGACATAGGGAGCCGCGATGAGTTCGAGCACTGTCCAGTCCGTCACCGAAGTACAGCCGAGGCGAGCTCGATGGGCTGCCGTCGGTGCGGCTATTGCGGTCACGATCGGGTCTGGTGGGCTGATGTCGGCATCGGCGACGATCGGCTCAGGCGAGCGAGCGGTGTTCGTGCCGATCACTCCGTGTCGGCTGATGGACACCCGGCCCGCGCCATTGAAAGTCGGTCCACGTAGCACGCCGCTCGGAGCCGGCGAGACGCACACGATTGCGGTGCTGGGAGCGAACGGCAATTGCACCATTCCGGCCGACGCCGTCGGGCTCGTACTCAACGTCGCGGCGGTGAATCCCACTGCCGGGTCATTCCTCACAGTGTTTCCGTCCGACGCACCAAAGCCCCTTGCAGCGAGTCTCAACTGGGTCGCCGGTCAGCCACCGGTTTCGAACGCGGTGACGACCGACATCTCTGCTGATGGGAAGGTGTCGTTCTTCAACTTCGCCGGAACGGTCGACCTTGCCGCCGATGTGGTCGGCTACTACGCCGACCACAACCACGACGACCGTTATGCATTGAAGCCGATCGGCGCCTCGCGGTTGTTGGTCGACCCGGCGTCGTTCCGCTGGGATGGCGAGATCGGATCGTTCAGGCACAACTTCGCAGAGGGTCGTATCGAAGGCGGGCTCGTCAGCCTCTTCGCCAAGACGTGTGCTACTGCCCCGGTAGCGCTTCCTCAGGGAGCAACGATCACCGACGTCACTGCCCATGTTGCCGACAGCGAGCCCCTGGCACTCCACAACGTGGATGTGAAGTTGTGGCGCAACCCGATCGGTGTCGAGACCCCCGAGCTGATGTTCACGGCCGCCACGTCGGGCACGCCCGGCAACATCACCCTGACCGGCACATCGGTGTCGAGCCCAGTGGTCGACAACACTCAATACTCGTACTTTGCCTCTGTGTGTGACCTCACCACGCTGAACTTTCTCTACGACATGATCATCGGCTACACAAACCCATAAGACCCCCCGGAATCGCTCGACCTTTGGCGTCTGGCTGTCATTGACGACTGCCCAGCGCCAAAGGTCGGCTGGGTCAGCTCAGATCACGACGACGGTGGTACCGACCTCGGCGAAATCCCATACGAAGTTGGCATCGAGGTCGGCTTGGCGTGTACAGCCGCCGGAGAGCCGGGTGCCGAGCTCTTCGTCTGTCTGATACCGACTGCCGTCGGACACGTGGCGGGGAATGCCGTGAAACCCGATCGCGCCGATACGGGTCTTGGTGTAGCGCACCATGTGCGGTAAGAGCGCCTTGCCGTTCCACGCAGTCGAAGTAACGGACTTGCTGAACACCTGGTGGACGCCGGGGACCTCGTTGTTGTACTTGCTGCCAGAGACGAGCCATGAGCGGATGACCCGCTCGTTGGAATCGACTGCCCACACCCGTTGGCCCGAACGTGAATACACCAGTCGCTTGCCGGAACCCGAGTTCTCGGGAAGCGGTGGAGTATCGGGCCCGCTGGTGGCCACCGCCGACAGCGGGTAACCCAGCAGATCTTTCGCTCCGGCGGCTGGCTTTGGGGTGTGAATGACGAGTGATTGCTCGTCGGGCCAGATGCCGAGGGAGATGGCGGTCTCGCGACCAACGATGCCGTCGACGAACATGTCCTTGTCGGTCTGTAGTTTCTTGACCGCAGCGTAGGTGCCGTTGTCGTAGGTGCCGCTCGGTTCGCCGCTGAGGTACCCGGCCGCGATGAGCGCATTCTGGAGGCAGGCGATGTTGGTGCCGGTGTCGCCGACGCCAACCGAGCGTTCACTCAGGATGCAGCTTCCGCTCGTGGTGTTGTCTCCACCGTCCAAGTCGCCCGTTGCATCTGGGCCGGCGGCAGCGGGATCGATGGCAGAGGGATCGATGGCAGCGGCACCCGAAGTGGTGGGTTCGCCGGGGAGCACCGAGGCGGGGGCAACCCCAACCGATTCCTTCAAGACGGTGCCGGTGCCTGCGGCCGCGCCGACCGATGACGCGCCCGGGAAGCCGACCGACGGAGTGATCGTGGCCGCAGATGCGGTCTGCTTGTCGGACCCGGACTGGGTGAGCGCAATCAGCCCGCACACCACCACCGTGACGGCAGCGGTGATGAGCAGTGGTCGGCGGTCGTGGTGCACAGTGCCGCTGTGGGTGCTTCGTTGGTGAAAGTCATTCATGGTGCGACATGGCCTGACACGGGGCAAGTCGGGATGGACTCGGACCACAGTAAAGCCGTAACCAGCGTAGTGCCTGCACGAGATGAAACCCAGCCACCCTCCTCGCAGCGACCGGACGGGGCAACAGTTGTCAGGCCGGAGCGGTGATCGGAGCGGTGATCGGGGTGGTGTCGGTCAACGGGCCGATCACGGCTTGCACCGTTGCCGGCTGGCCGTTTACTTCGGTGTCATAGTCGATCTGCTGCAGGGCTGGACCCACGATCACCACCTGGAGTGTGGCATCGGCGCCGCCGGGCACTCCCAACGAGGAGGCCGGGACGACGACGGAGAGCCGGGCAGATGTGGTGTCCGATGCGGTGACTGTGACAGCGGTTGGTGCTCGTAACGCTTCGATCGGGTCGGCGCTGGCGGGCGGCGAGTCCAGTTGTTCCCACGGTTCTCCTGCCGTGGATGCCCAACTGCCCGCCGCCGTGATGAGGTACGCCACAGCACCGCCGTTGCTGGTGATCGTGAGTCGGGTATCGGTACCCACCCGGTCGCCGTCGGCGACCACCGAGACAACACCACCGATGGTGACCGTGGTGGTGAAGTGGTAACCGGCAGCGAGCGCACTGAACGACGAAGCCAACAGCGCAGCGCCGTCCACGGTCGAGGTCGCGGTGGCATCGGCAGCCGGCTTGCCGACGACAACAGCGAGAGCGGGCGGAGGAAGCGGATCCTGGCTCGTGGAGCCAGGATCCGCTGGAGCCGTGGCCCCGGTCGCGATGGTGGACGTCGGTCCACCGCCGGCCGCGGTGGATGTGGATGTGGCACCACTACTACACGATGCAGCTCCAATGCTGAGTGCGATGGCCATCAGCAGTCGCCCTTGCACGGCGCTGCCGATCATGCCCCGCTACCGCCCGGGCAGATTCGAGTTGGAGTCATCGCTGAGCGCTACTGCTCGAGTCGTGTACGCCGGCGGTCAAGGTCATCCGACCGTCGTTGTCGTTGAGGTCATCGAGTCTTCACTCTGGTTGTCGCCGCCGCCGCCGCCGCCGCCGTGGTTGTCGTCAGCCTGGTTGTCGTGACTCTGGTTGTCGCTGTTGTTGTCGGGACTGTTGCCAGGTCCGTTGTGCTTGTCGCCTTCGTGGTTGCCCGGGCCAGTGCTGCCGGAACCCGTGCCGTCGTGGCTGTCGTCGTTGCTGTCGTCGTTGCTGTTCTCGTTGCTGTTCTCGTTGCTGTCAGCCGAGTTGTCATTGCTCGACCCAGAATCGTCGCTTGACTCGGGAACATCGCTCGATTCGGTCGTCTCGGTGTTGACCTGTGGTGTTGCGGAGTCGCAGTGCAGTTTCGGTTCTACGGAGACGCTGATGTCAGTACCGTCGATCTTCACCTTGATCCGTACTCGCTCGTTCTCGGAGAACGACACCTCGACACCATGTTTGCTCGGCTGGGTGGCAGTGGCTGGTGTGGCGGGCGTGACTGCGATACCGATGAGGGTGCCATCTTGGGCAACGTTGAACTTGATCTCCGCTGTGGATCCGTCGCACAGGACCCCTTTCCAGGTGTGCGCCCCGACCGCGCTGGCGAGAGGAACCTCGACTGCCTTCTCGCGCAGAAGAGCAACCTCGAGTTTGGCTTGGCTTTCGCCGTGATGGGTGCCGATTCCAACCCGGATGACGAGTACCCGCGAACGCAGTCCTGACACAAAAGTGACCGCAACCCGAGCGCCCTGACGGTCATCGTCGCTGCCGTGCTTCACCTCGCCGATCGTTGCTGTGGCAGGAGCGACGTCGCCACCTGTCGCCGTGACGTTGATGATGTCAGGTGAACCGTCGGGGTCCGCGACGATCTCATAGCCCACGATGGTGTTGACGCCGGTTCCGAATACGTCACCGGTCCAGGAGCCCTTGCCGACGATGTCTGCCAGCTGCGATGTGCGGGCGGTGACGGCCTGGGTACCGTGCTTGGTCGTGACGGTCACTTTCGACTGGCCGTTGTCGGAAACGAACGACACCTTGTTCGGCTTCTGCTGCGCGGCGGTGTACGCAGCGGGATGTGCATCGGCGGGGTTGACGAACACCTTGGTCAGTGAACCATCGGGACCGGCCGAGATGTCGAGCGTGAGTTGCGCCCCGAACAACGGCAGGGTGACCGACGACGAATTCGTAGTAGTCGTGCTGGTAGTCGTACTCGCGGCCGTGGTCGGCGTGTCGTCAGCACTCACGCTCCTAGCCGGATTCGCAGCGAACCCGGCGATGCCGAGCATGCCGATCGTTGCACAGGCGATGATGGCTGATGGACGTCGTTTCATGGTTCCCTCCAGGGGGTGCCGCCGCCGCAACAATGTGACTAAGAGTAGTCACTCGACAGTGAACAGTGGTTGTGGGTGGATGTCAACCCCGATCCGGGGTGACTCCGGGTTTCACCCAAGGTCATCAGCGACACGCCACTTGCCCCGGTGAGGTTTGCTTTCTGCCCAAACGTCAGCAACCCTTGACAATCGGTGCCGCGCTACGACCGTGCGTTGTGAGGCTGCCGCGGTTCAGCCTGTACCGAAACTCACGGACCTTCTGCGTTGTGAGCGCGTTGTTACGCGCGAACCGGGTGTTCCTCACTGGGGGCGAGGAGCCCGGCGAGGGCGGCGAGTCCGGCCAGATCGTGGATATCGCCCTCGAACATCGGCACCTCGATCACGACGGCCGGGCCGGCGGCGGCTTCCAACTCGGCCACTTGGGTCCGCTCGCTGCAGGCCAACGCAGAGAGTTCGCGATGGAACGCCGCCTGCTGTGACAGTGCACCATCGGCGAGGGCATGCAGGTTCCCGGATGCAACATCACTCAGTGGTGTGGGCGTGGGGTGCACCAGGTTGACGATCACGGCTCCGAGTGGGAACCCGCCGGCTGCTAGCGCATCGGCGAGGTGGTGGGCCTCGTCGACTGCCTCGGCGCGCGGGCTCGACACCAGAACGAATGTCGTAGTGGGTGCGCGCAAGATGCGTCCGACCTCGGCAGCACGTTCGCGCAGACCGACCTCGATTCCCGACAATGCGCGAAAGAAGTTGATCGTGTCCTCGACGACCGTCGGCCCTGCAAGACGGCGCACCGCCCACACGAATGCCGCTGAAGTCGCATTCGTCACCCTCGCGAACGACCGAGACGGCATGGTAAGCGCCCGGTACATCGGGTGGCCGAAGAACTTCACGAGCCTGTCGGGAGCATCGAGTAGATCGATCGCATGGCGCGAAGGAGGCGTGTCGAGCACGACGAGATCGAATTCACCGCCGGTGGCAAGTTGGTGGAGCCGCTCGATCGCCATGTATTCCTGGGCACCTGCAAGCGATCCGGCAATGCTGCGATACACGGGATTCGACAGGATCGATTGGGCCTGGGCCACGTCGGCGGAGCGTTCGGTGATCATCCGATCGAACGTGGTCTCGGCATCGAGCATCAGCGCCCAGAGCGAACCGCCACCGGTGACGGCTCCGGCCACTTCGCGCGGATCGTGTGAGCGGGCCGACCCGTCGATTCCGAGTGCGTCGGCCAGCCGCCTAGCGGGGTCGACCGTGACCACGATCACGCGCCGCCCCTCACGTGCAGCCGACAGCGCCAAGGCGGCCGCCGTGGTGGTCTTGCCGACCCCACCCGGGCCACAGGTGACCAGCAGTTCCGACTGGTGCACCAGACTGGCCAGCGAGGTGCGCGGTGGCTTGCTCACCGGCGCCCACCGGACGGCGATGCAGATGCCCCAGATGCCACAGATGCCGCAGTGGCTGCGGAGGACGTCCTCGACGTACGAGCCGGGGACAACACAGGCTGGACCGGATCTGCGGCAAGGGCGCGAGCAATGGTCGCAAGATCAGCGGGTTGGAGTCTCGAGGTGGCGAGCCTCGGCAGTTGAATTCGAGGGAGTGGGAGTTGAGCGTCGAGCCGAGCCAACTGCTCGCGTTGTGTGGTGAGCCGGGCTTGCCCGAACGTTGCAGCAGCGTCGAGCGCCCGCCGATCTGATGCGGACAGCACGATGCCCTCCAACTTGGCGGCGGCCGCGGCAGTGATGGCCAGGCCAACCCGGTCTGGCCAACAGGCATTCACGACCAACGGGGCCAGGGCCAGGCCGAGATCTTCTTCCATGTCGTAGGCCAGCTCGATGACTTCGTTCACTGGCGTCTCCTCGGCAAGAGTGACGAGGAGGCACTGGCACCGACTCGCATCGGCCAGCATTGCCGCCACCTCGTCGGCTTGGTCCCGGACTGGGCCGCTGGCCACCATCTGTTGCAGCCCGGAGGCCGACCGCAGGAACGGCGCGGCGTGACCGGCCGGAGGTGCGTCGACGATAATCAGGTCGGCAGCGCGCTCTCGGTCGAGCTCTTTGATCTTGCCGAGGACAAGGAGGTGTTCCATCCCCGGTGTGGATGCGGCAATGACATCGAGGGATGCCGCCGAGATGGCACGCCGAAGCAATCCACCCACGCCCTTCAGCGCGAGATAGTCGCCGAACGCAAGATCCGCTGGGATACTCCGCCCACGGATACGACCACTGATTCGGCCTCGTGTGGCTCCGATCGGGTTGAAGGTCTGCTCGTTGGGCCCGAGCGGCTCGCCGCCCAACAACGGCCCGAGGCCCGGTTTGCCATCGACGGCCACAAGCAGAACGTCGGCTCCTGCCTCGGCGGCAACGAGCGCCAATGCCGCCGACGTGGTGGTGGACCCTACGCCGCCTTTTCCGGCGACGATGATCACGCGGCTGGCGGCGACCCATGCGGGCGCCTCGCGAGCTGACCTCATAGCAACGAGGGTATCGGGATGGTGGGCCGCCCGATGGTGTTCTGGCTAGGGCAATGAACCCACGTGAGCGAGTGCCAGTCGGATGAGCCGGTCATGGCCGCCGGTCATCTGGCGACGGACTGCTTCGCTGACGGCGTCGGCAGGGCTGTACCACTCGAGGTCGAGCGCTTCCTGCGTGGGCTGGCAGTCGCCGGAGACTGGCACGACGTACGCCAAGCTGACTGCATGGTGCCGGGGATCGTGAAACCCGCTCACATCGGGATCCGGGAAGTATTCGACCACGGTGAACGGGGCTGGGTTGGGTGGGATTTGCGGCAGAGCGACGGGCCCCAAATCCTTTTCGAGGTGCCGAAGCAACGCGTCGCGTACCCGCTCGCCGAACAGGACCCGCCCGCTCACGACCATCCGGCTGAGCGAACCGTCGGCAGCTTGGCGAAGCAACATGCCCACACGGGTGACGTTGCCCAATTCGTCGACGCGCACGGGAACCGCATCGACGTAGACGAGGGGCACGTTGGCACGGATGTTGTCGAGTGTCTCTCTGTCGAGCCAGCCGGTTTTGATATCGAGTTGATCGCTCACGTTGGTCCTGTGAAGTAGCCGTTGAGGTCGATGATGACATGTGTGGTCTGGTTTACAAAGACGTCGACCGCTCCGGCTGGTGCCAAACGCACGATCGCAGCGTTCGAAATGGGTGCCGACGTCGAGAAGTTGAGGTTCGAGACGAGGGGCAGTACGCCTCCGGAAGGGAATGCGGTGAGGAATCCCGGTGATGCCGATTGGTCGGTGGCGAAGTTGACCGATACGGCGCTCGCACCGATTGGTACGGTCGCCAGTCCGCCGAGCTGGATGGTCCGGGTGCTCTGCGCACTATGCACCGCGTTGGGTGCGGATCGGCTGTCGTAGCCGCGGCCCGGTGTAATCGGCACGAACAATCCTGCGGAGCTGGAAGGGTCGCCGCTGCCGGTGATGTAGCCGGTGATGTCGGCCACGATGTGTGTGCTGGCGCTGGTGAAGATGCTGACCGTGCCGTCGGCCCCGATCGGCACGATCGCCATGGTGCCCGAGTCGGTGCCCGCAACGTAGTTGCCGTTGGCCGTGGTGAGACCGGTGGCGCCGGTCGGTTGGGCGCGCAGGAATCCAGGCCCGGTGGCCCCGACGGCCGTGAGATTCAACACAAGCGCCGCAGCGGTGACCGGCACGAACGATGGGGCCGGAATCACGACTGTTTCGCCAGGGCTGGGTTGGTGGTCTGCCCACCCAGCAGGAACTGGACCCGGCGTGCCGGGTCGGGTGTCGAGCACTCTGACAGGATCGACGGGTACGTATCGACCGGCGCTGACGGCGGCTGCGGCCGCAGGGGTGAAGTAGCCCATCAGGTCGACGATGATGTTGCCGCCGGTGGGCATGTACAGCGAGATCGAACCGCCAAGCCCAACAGGCACAATGGCGAAGTTCGGTTTGATCTGCCCAGGCGCGGCCACGTTGAGATTTGCGAACCCGCCGAGTTGGCCCATCATCGTCGGGAGCGCCTGAACGAAGTGGGCCGCCACGCTGTCGACCGACACGATGCTGACGGCCACGGCGGTAATCGGTGTGACGGCCAGATTGGGAATCGGTACGTCGACGATGTCGAACTGGCGAAACGGCCCGATTCGTGCTCCCGGGGTGGGCGACGAAGCGCGGGTGTCGAGCAGTCGCTGTGGCGCGGACAGGGTGACGAACTGTGCCGGTGAGTTGGCAATGTTCGCTGCCGGTGGCGAGGGCAGGGTGATCCGTCCGGTCCCGAACTCGTTGTCGGCGCCGGGGGCACCGAGGTCGGTGACCAGGTGTCGCACGAGTGAGGCCAGTGGGGCACCGGCGAGTGCCAGGCCGCGCCCGAGCAGTAGCGCCGCAAAGCCTGCCGCAGTGGGTGAGGCAGCACTGGTGCCGTTGAAGCAGGCTCCGGGGCCGTACACGGTGGAGTTGTAGACGGTGCTCTGTACGCACGACGGTGCCGCCACGTCGGGTTTGACACGGCCATCGTTGGTTGGGCCCTGCGACGAGTAGGTGGCAATGACACCACCGGCGGGTGGGTCGATCGCGCCGACCGAGACCAGCGCCGGGTTGAAGGAGTCGACCACCGGCTTGGCCGCGCTGTAGGCGGCAGTGGAATGACCCGCTTCGAGGTGGCCGGAGAACAGCCCGACCTCGATCACGTCGGGGCTGGGATCGCCGCCGGTCGCCGTGCGTTTCATTCGGATCGTGAGGCTCGAATAGCGACAGTTGTCGTACAGATCGGTCACTTCGAGCGGTGGTCCACCGAGCACCTGATTGCCCTGGCCAAATGTTTCGGTATCGCCGAACGACGTGGAGATCTCGATGGTGTAATCGGTGACCTGGGCGGCCGGTTTGCCCCAGTCGTTCGCCCAGCGGATGCCGTCAAATCCGATGCAGGGGCCGACCGCAGACAACGTGGTATCGACGCCCGGACCATTGTCGAAATCGACGTACCCGTCGGCCGTGACACCGCCCGTGAAGCGGCCATATCCGCCAGCAGCGTCGTTTCCGGCCGAATTGAACCACGTGATCCCACGGGCGGCGGCGTAGTCGACGACCGCATCGAGCGGGCCGGTACCGTCGCCGGGTCCGTCGTAGGGTGATCCGAGCGAGCGGGTGATGATGCTCACGCCGTTAGAAGAGAACCAGTCGATCACGGCACGCAGATCGGCGGTGGTGCCAACGGTAGCGATGTACAACTCGGCGCCCGGCGCCATGTCCTTGACCACCTCGGCCACAGCGACGCCGTGTTCTTGGCCGTCACCGTTGTTGAGCCCGTCAGTGGGGATCGGGCAGTAGGCCGGACTCGAGCCCGATGTGTCGAGACAGAACTGATGCGACGCATCGGGCTTGGGGCCTTGCTCGCTGGTGTTCCATAAGCCCAGATCGAAGAAATCGACGATGCCCACCTTGACGCCGATACCAGTATTGCCGGCCGCCTGCCAGGCGGTCGCGTTGGTGAGGGCAACGTTCTGGCCGGTGAGCGCGCCGAACTGCGCGTGTGCTGCAGCACCCCCAGTGGCGATGCTGCTCGGCGGGCGGCTGATTCGTAACGGGCTACGGAGCCAGGCACCGGCCGAGTCGGCAGAACTGGCCGCAGCCAGTTCGCCGACCGAACCCGCAGGAACCAATGCCTGGATGAGTTCGCCCGGCACGCTGCCAGTGATGATGGCACCAAGGTCGCGGGCCTGTTGCGCTACCTGCACCGTGTCGGATGTGATCATCTCGACTGGAATGCGGCTTGCCGGGGTTCGAGCGTCCTCGATCGCCGCCAATAGCGTGTCGTCGCTCAACGACGGCGTGTCGTCGTTCAACGACGGCGTGTTGCTCCATGATGACCGCCCGACATCGGCAGATGGTGTCGAATGGCCGGTGGATGAGGCGACAGCGACGGGGGCGGGCAACCCGCTCGCGAGCATGACCGTAACCAGGCACACCGTGGCAGTGAATGCGGCAAGTGCGACGCGCCGAACGGACGTGCGACGCTCGCGAAGGAGTGACTGCTCAGGCATTGCGACGACGTTTCGTGCGCTGTCGCAGCGTGCTGCGCGCCGGGTCGCCTCGGCGTGGCAACGGTGGTGCTACCACCGAGATGTCGTCGTCAACCTCGATGACGATGCCGTCGGTGTCGATGTCGACGGGCTCACTGCTGGCGGCCACAACAACCGGGGCCTCCTCTTTCGCCTTGCGTCCGAGCACCTGCTCGAGGCCGAACAGTCCGGCTGCCAGCATGCCTCCGGCCGTCCCGTGTCGGCGTCGGGCGGCCGCAACCAGATCGTCACGGTTGGGTTCATCGTCGATCTGGCGTTCCTGGTCGTCTTCCTGGTCGTCGGGCAGATCGTCGGGCAGATCGTCGGCCATCGCTGCGACGCTAGCGAAGACTTCACGTGAATTGACATCACCGTCGGTCGCAGATGCTTTAGGCTGTGGGCGTGCCTGAGGGGGACACCATCAACCGTACGGCGGCCGCACTGCGAATCGCACTGGTGGGCAAGCCGATCACTCGCTTCGAGGCACCCCGCCTCGTCGGCCCTCAGCCTGCACAAGGTCGCATCGTCGAACGGGTATCGAGCCACGGCAAGCACCTCGAAATCGTCTGGGACGACGGTCTGATCCTGCATACGCACATGCGGATGAGCGGTTCGTGGCACCTGTACCGTGTGGACGAACGGTGGCGTCGTCCCGTCGGCCAGGTACGCGTGATCATCGCTGTCAGCGACTGGGTTGCTGTCTGTTTTAATGCGCCGGTGGTCGAGACGTACCGCAAATTCGATCGACACCGGCACCCTGGTTTCGGCCCGCTCGGGCCAGATCTTTGCCGTGACGACGCTGATCTCGACGAGTGCGCCAACCTGCTGTACCACTATGCCGACCAGACGGCGCGAATCTCGGAGGTGTTGCTCGATCAGCACGTGATGTGTGGGGTTGGCAACGTGTACCGCTGCGAAGTGCTGTGGGCGTGCAAGATGCATCCATTCGCCCCGATCAGCGCGCTCGACGGCGACGATTGTACCCACCTGGTCAACACTGCCGCCCGACTGTTGCGTGCCAATCTGCATACGGCCGGTCAACCGATGACCTCGGGCCTGACCGCACACCGGGTCACGACCGATCTGGTACGTGGCGGTCTCGCTGTCTACGGGCGAAACGGGCAGCGCTGTGCCGGCTGCGGCGACACGATCGAAGTCTGCCGCACCGGCGTCAACGCTCGGCTGCTGTACTGGTGCCACGGGTGCCAAGTGCTGCACGGCCCGCAGCGTGCTGTGCCTGTCGACGAGCAGGAACGGGTGATGGACCCACATCCCGCGGCGGCGAAGTACCTCGCCGAGTTACCGTGGCGCCGCCACGATCCGATGGCCGGCTGACCTTTGGCGTTGGGCTGTCATTGACCGGCTGTCGCAAAATGTGGGTGTGGTGTGGCGGCACCCCGTCCCGATCTCGCTGATGTGAGTGGTGTGGCGAGCTCGACACGTGGAGGCGCGTGTGCCTACGTAGCGACACGTGCCTCCATGTGTCGCCGCGATCAGCGATTCGAACTCGCCACGGCGCAGACCCGGTCCCCTGCTGACTTCCTCTCAGCCGCGCGTACCACCACCTCAGCCCGCCGATGTGCAGCCACGGGCGAAGTGACGAA
>JANYDH010000017.1 GCA_025359865.1 Actinomycetes bacterium
CGTGACGACTCGCTGCTGCATCACGTGATGGCGTCAGTGCCGGAGGGTCAGCGCAGGGTGTGCGTGCCCGAGCTCGCGGACATCCGTGACATCGATCGCCTGCAGGAGATTTTCGCCCTGCATCGCCCGCAGCTCGTCTTCCACGCCGCCGCGTTGAAGCACGTGCCCGCCCTGGAATCCGCACCGCAGGAGGGTTGGAAGACCAACGTCCTCGGAACGGCGAACGTGATCACCGCCTGCCGGATGAACAACGTCGTCCGCTTCGTCAACATCAGCACCGACAAGGCGGCTGATCCGGAGAACGTGCTCGGCTACACTAAGCGCATCGCCGAGCGGGTCACCGCGGCGGAGGCCAACAACAGCCAACTGCCGTATGTGTCCGTTCGGTTTGGCAACGTCATCGGCAGCCGTGGTTCGGCCATCGAGACGTTCGATCAGCAGATCTCCAGGGACGGCCCGCTCACTATTACCCACCCGGACGTGACCCGCTACTTCATGTCTGTGCGTGAGGCCGTGCGCCTCACCATGCAGGCGGCCACCATCGGCCGTCCCGGTGAGGTGTTGGTGCTGGACATGGGGAGCCCGGTCCGTGTGCTGGATGTTGCCAAGCAGCTGATCCAGCAGTCGGGGCGCGACGTGGACATCGTGTTCACCGGTCTGCGGCCCGGCGAGAAGATGCACGAAGTGCTCGTCGGCAACGGTGAGGCGGCCAGCCGGCCGTTCCACCCGATGATCGACCACGTGGGCGTGCCCCACCTCTACATCCGCCATGGCTTGGATGCGTGCGCCGCACAGGACGCACCTCCAACAACCATCGAGGGTCTCCGTGTCATGGCGAAGTGCGAAGCCCGCGATGACCGTGCTAGTGTCCGTCCCTCCGGTCGTGGTTTTGGCCGGGTCAATGCGTGAGGAATGACCATATGAAGAAGATCCTGCTCCCCGCTGTCTTTGCAGCTTCCACCATTTTCGGCGCAGCCGGTTTGGCCAATGCGGCCGGCTCGGGCCATGGCGAGGCGGTGTACCCGCCGCCCGCCACGGAAGAGGTCTCGCCGCCCGTGGTGACGGTTCCGCCGGCGCCCGTCGTACTGCCGGTCACCGGTGCCGACTCGTCGAACACCTTGGCCATCAGCGCCGTCGCCGTCGGAGTCGGTGGCGGACTCGTGCTTGTTGCACGGTCTCGCCGTCGCCGGCCGGCACAGCCCACCGTCTGACCAACTCAGACTCCACAGCCCTGCGGGGCTGAACTCATTCACGCATTGTCATACGACAGCGAGGCACCCTCACCGGTGCCTCGTTCTCGTTTCCAGGCGCAGGGAGTGAGTGACATTTCACCCGGAGTGTTGATCGTCAACCCGTGAAATCTGCTGCGGCGCTAGGACTGTGACTTCTTCGGAAGAGGGAGAAGCCCTTGTTCTGATGAAACGGAGCGGTCATGCGGTTGGGCTTTGTGTGGATAGTACGGGGCGTCGTCGCAGCTGCGGTGCTGGTCAGCGGGGTGGCGATGGTGCCAAGCGCGGCGCTGGCAGGATCCGGTGGCGCGGCCACCCCGTTCGTACCCACGCCGGTCACGGTGGGTCAAACAGGGATCGCTGCGTCGATCACGCTCGAGAATCGCAACAACGGCACCGAAGCCGCCTTGACGAACACGGTGTGCAACGCCGGCGACGCCTCGCCGCCCTGTGGAACCCTTGTTCACGGCGTCTTCGGGCCGGAACTCGGAATTGTGTTCACGCCGTCTTGCTCCCAAGTGGCAGGCGGTGAGTGCACAGTCGTTGGCGCCGAACCAGGAGTGTTCAACGTTTCATCCACCGCCAGCGGCAGAGTCGGCACGGCGTGCGCAGGGCTGACGTTTTCAACGTCCATGTTTGACGCAACTACTGGGGCGGTGAGGTTCAGCCCGCTGCCTCTCGGCACGCATGTGACGTTGCCTGGTGCGAACACCACTTGCGTGATCGACTTCTCTATGGACGTCCTTCGCGTACCGAGCTCAGACCAAAGTTCTGGTACGGCGGGTGTGCAGACCGCGCAAACAACCTCCTTCACTTCGGTGACGGGAACCTTCGGGCCTGCATCACTCAGCAATTTCGCGCGTGGATCCTCTTCCGTCGCAACGGTGAACCTCGCAACACCGACTATTTCCACGACGGCTTCGTCGGATGTGGTACTTGGCAGCGGGTCTATCAGTGACACCGCCACGGTCACCGGGCGGGTCAGTCCCACGGGAAGCCCGACCGTGACGTTCCAGCTGTACGGGCCGAACGACGCGACGTGCGCTACAACGGCGATCTTCACGTCGACCGTCGCGTACCCGTCGAACGGCGGACCGGTGGCTTCTGGAGCGTTCACCCCGACTGCGCCGGGCACTTAGGGTCCGCGCGTTATCTAGGCGCGCGTTGTAGGTTGGGTGGTGTGGAGTTGGCCGGGGAGGGTTTGTCCGAGTTCTTCGGGTTGACGTCACCGTTTTTGGATGAGCGTCAGCGGCGG